>JANNSB010000494.1:0-2371 GCA_031402175.1 Planctomycetaceae bacterium | reverse complement strand
TCCGACCCTAATTTTGCTTGCGGGTGGTGTATGACGGTCGCATCGTACACTACACAGAGAATTACGAAACCGTGGACGAGATTCCGCGAGCCGACATCGACAAACTCCAATGTGGATTGACGGCCACCCCCAGCCTGCCCTCCAGGTTGTGCTCGATCTTCGTCGACCATCGGACCCAGGAGGAGGCAACGCTGAGTCTGGGCGCCTGGCAGATCAAGCTGCCGGCTGATTATCACGGGCTACTCACGCCGCCGGTGCTGCAGCCGACGCAGTCGATAGAAGTCAGCCTCGACGGCCAACATCTGGGAACCATCACGCTCGATCCATTCGACCCGGAGCTTTCCTTTGTCAACCCGCAATGGCTGATTGACACGACGTCCCGCCGGCACTACGCGGCACATCGCGAGCACTACTCTGATATGCCGGTATTTGACTATGGTGACGGCACGACGTCGGGTCCCGACAGCCAGTACATGTCGTTCAGCGGCCAGACGATCTACAGCTTGCCCTACACGATCGACCACTTCCTGCAGGCCGCGCCCGACTCCGTCATGGTGGAGACCTACGGCGGCGCCTTCGGTGGATCGACGAGCCGCGGCGTGCTCGAGGAAGTCTCCGTCGGCTACATTGAACTCTACCCACCGCCGCAGCCATAGTCGCCAAAGAATCGCGCACGGTCCGCCACAGCGTCGTCACTGTGGCGGTGCGGGCTCGGTGGCGGCGGCCTGATTGGTGGCCGCCTGCGCGGCGATCTCCTGGATAAAGAAACCGTCCATCGCGTCGGCATCGATCAGTCGTTCGTTGCGGATGCTGTCGACGGCCATGCACGACTGCGGGCCGCTGAAGCCGACGGCCTCACCCTCCACTTCGAGGTCGCGAGAGACGAGAGTACCCGAAGCGATGTCGAACACCAGTCTGCCCGTCGGCGTCCGCTGCAGGAGTTGTCCTTCCTGGAACGGATCCCGCACGGGCGACAGCGAAATGGTGCGCATCTCGATAATCGCCTGGCCGTCTTCAATCGCCGTGAGCGTGAACGTGCGCTGCATGCGAATCTCGCGCTGCAGGGTGCTCATCGTGTCGATTTGCACGCCGACGGTGTACTGTTCCTTCCATGTGTCCCCCACTTGAACCGGGTTTTCAGGCAACAGCGCCAGCACATTGTTCTGCACTTCGTTGGAGATGTTGGCCTGGTCGGCGCCCGCGATCAACGTCTGCACTTCCACGATCTCGCCCAGCGGCGAAACCGTCACGTTCACCCAGGCATGTCCCACCGTGGCATCGACGCCGACGAACTCTTCAGGGGCGGCTTCGTCGAGCGCGCTGTCGTAAACGACCACGTCGCCCCCTTGCTCGGCCCGCATATAGGCGCGGTCGATGGTGAGCTGCAGCACGGCCGTCCCGTTCTCGAAGACATCGACGACGCGAAAGTGCTTGACCGATGCGGAAGAATGCGCCACTTCATTCTGATTGATGTCGTACTGCACGACGATGTGCGAGCCGTTGACGACGCTGTAATAGAGTTTCTGTCCCTGCTCGAAACGATATTGCAGCAGCACGCCGGGGGTTTCGGCATCGTCAGCGATGACAGACGAGGCGGCGGCGGTGATGAATGCCGCACAGAGAGCGGGGACCAACAGCAGCGATCGGCAATGTCGCATGGCTTCCATTCCTTGCGCGAGACAATGACTTCCACGAGTCGAATGCAGACACCTGAGAGGCATCCCAAGCCCCCCTCGACGGCGTCATCCTACCCAAATCTCCAGAACGGGTGGAGTCCAGTTTTTGGGGCAGCGTGATCGAGGCTGAATTCCCCAGGAATGCATTTCGCCGCCGATCCGGACATCAAGAATCGCGGGCCACCGTTCAAAAAAGGACTGAACCAAAGACGCAGTCGGCACGTTGGCCGTTATTGCAAGCCGGAGCTTAAGCCGACCGGAACCGCATCCACTGGCATTTCGCGAGTGGCGAGGCGACGATGCGGACTCGCGAAACTGCTCTTCGACGATGAGATTCAGGTGACACGATGTTCGCCGACATTCTGACGGAAGTGGGAAGCAAGGGACTTGGTGTTCTCGCCGGCATGTTGCTGGGTGGGATCATCACCGTGTCGGTCGCTGTGTGGCGGCGGCGGAAAGAGCGACTGCGGATCACGTCCGGCGACGCCCGCGATACGATCAGCATTCACCTGCATTTAATCGAGTCGTCACAGGCTTCCACGCAGTCCGGGCCGCGCAGGGTTCCCACGGCATTGCGGGTAAGGGCCTTGGGACAGTCGGAACTCTGTCGCGTCGTCCCTAACGGCCATCTCGCCAGCGTGCTGATGCGACGGGCGCAAACCGTCACGTCTCGCGACCCTCTCATCTCGATGGCA
>JANNSB010000493.1:0-4193 GCA_031402175.1 Planctomycetaceae bacterium | reverse complement strand
TGGCACGCGCACGCCACCCTTGCGGCTCCATGCGACGGTCGATCGGCCCCTTCGCTCAGTCGAAATCTCGGCTGGCGATGGTACTCAAGGTTCAGTTGTCAAAGAACTTCGATGTCGGTCGAGTATTTTCACCCTACGGGGAGGGCGCATAGAAATGGACTTGCGACCCTTCGTCGCAAGTCCTTCACCAGCAATGCCCAAGAGAGGACTCGAACCTCCACGACCTTTAACGGTCACTAGGTCCTGAACCTAGCGCGTCTGCCAGTTCCGCCACTTGGGCTAGTGGGTGATCCCGTCGAAAGGTAGTACCGTCCCTACGGCCGGGGGGAGGAATTCTACGGGCTGCCCACAAGGGCTGCAATCATTGTCGTCTGCCGCTGCATACCACACTAACGACTCCGTGCTTTTTTCTGACAGTCGCCCACGGCATTGGTTCGCATCTAGGGTGTGCTGATTCCCGCTGCCTGCCCTCCGCCTCCCCCTCCGGTTCCTCCATGGAATGTGAAGGTGAACACATCCGTGATCGTGGTGAATAGTGGCACGACGCCGATGCGGACGTAACGCCGGTCCGCAGAGACCACGGCAGCCGCACTCATCGATATGCCTTCGGGAATGACTTGGACGACCGATTGATAGCCGATGGCGCCCGCACCCGCCGGCATGCCGGGTTCGCCCGCGCCGGGCATGTTGGGCATGTGCTCGGCGGCAAACTCCGCGGCGACCAGGTCGACCTTGGCATCGGTGCCGCGCAGTGACGCCGGTCGGCGCTGTTGCGGCAAATCGAACGGCTGCAGGAAACTCGGGCCGGCAACCATTCGCGGCATTGTGCGCCGACCATCGGCGAGTCGACAAGTGACCGCCGACTCGCCTCCGTCGAGCACGACGACTTGCCGAGTCGTCTCTTCGTGGTCGGTTCCCTGATACTGTGTGATCGTGAGCAGCGCGCGGCCCCCCACGACGTTGCCCCACGCGTGGCGTACTCTCAACCGGTAGTCCCCTGGCATGCCGAGCGCACACACGTAGCTTTCGTAGCAGTTCTCGGCACGAGGACCGTATCCATCGTGGATCAACACTCCGCCGCCCGCGGAGTCGCGCTCGGTGAACGAGCAGACGCTGCCCAGCGGCTCTTCCACAATCAAGTCGAGGTCGGAGTTGCCGCTCCACTCCAATCGCACGACAAGATCGCGTTGACGGGCCTCGGCCACGGCCAGCCGTAAAGCATCTGCCTGGTCCAACTCGCCCGCCTCCCGCAGCCAGCCTTCAGCGACGAGAGCCGCGTCTTCGGCCCGCTGATGGTGTTCGGTGAAATCGTGCGTCCAGCAATGCCTGAGGACGCCGCACGCCGCCCACTCAACGTCCACGGGCGATTCGCTCTCGCGTGCCAGCCGGAGGCCGAGTACATAAGGCTCCGGCCGCTCTGGCATGATGCGCGACGCCTGTTGATAGAGCCGCATCGCGGCCGCGGGCCGGTCGAAACGGACCAGATACGCGGCCGAAATCATCATGGTTTCGAAGTCCATGCCGGCAAAGTCGACCAACGACATCACCACGCGCTGCACTTCGTTGTCGGGATAGCCCTCGTTCTCCATCGAGAGTGCGAGCACTTCGTACATCCAAGGTTGCGACTGTCCGTTAAGCAAGGCGGACTGGATCACCGCGATGATGTGTTCGTGGCGATCTTCGTTGACGTACTTGCGAATCAGTTGCCGGACATCAGCCGGATCGGGGGCGTTGTGCGCGAAGTACTCCGGCCAGATGACTTGCGGTTCACCTGAATCGGCCTGGGGAAATGCCTCCGCTGCGGGGAGCGGTTCGGCACCTTCCGTCGGAGCTGCGACATCGTCAGTGACGATTCGACCGTCGGCCTGACAAAGCACAACGGAGCCGTGCTGCAAAGCACGACTCCGCGGCGACAGGTCGAATTGATTTTGCTCAATCAGCGCATACTTCTCAGTTTGACGCTTAGGGGGAGCTAGTCGGCTTTTTTTTTGCCCAGTTCGGCTTGGGGAATCGTGATCGGGTCGGGGATGGAGAAGAAGCCGCCACCGCCACCACCCTGGCCACCGCCACCAAATCCGCCGCCACCGCCGCCGAAGCCGCCGCCACCACCGCCGCCACCCTGCTGGCCGCCGAACCCGCCGCCACCAAGGCCGCCGCCGCCGCCACCAAGGCCGCCCCCACCGATGCTTTGGGCGGCCTGTCGCAGTTCCTGGGGCGAAGCGAAGTCACCGACCGGATAGATGCGGACTGACATGCGATCGACCGCGTCTTCCACAGTCGTAATCTTCATGATCTCGTCTTCAATAATATAGGTGAGCTGCGTGCCGCCCACATCTTCCAGCATGATCTTGAGGGCCGAACGCAACGTGATCCCGGAGATCGTGAAAGTAATTTCTTCATCAGCAGTAATGCCTGCGTCCTGGAGGGCTGCTTCCTTCAACTGAATCGGGATATTGTGCATCTCGCTGATGAACTCCATGGCCGCCGAGAGAGGCATCGAATTGAACTCGGCGCGCGTGATCTGGTCGAGGGCCGAATAAATGCGCTCCTCGTTGGGGCTGTCGTGATGCAAGTCGACATCTTTCCAGTGCGCCCGGTTCTGGGTGATCCAACGCCAACGCGCCACAGAGGGATAGATGATCGGCGGTTCATCAGGGAATGGGACATGTGCCAGTTCCACCTGATACAAAGTTGCGAGGAACTGGTCATGGCGCAGGGTCCGCAAGCGATACGCCTTGTCCAACTGACCGGCTGCCTCTGCACCGAACAGTGTCGCCGCACCGATCGCGTTCCCCGGTCGCATGTTCACGACCTGCAGGGCGATGGCTTCGGCTTCTTCATACGCTTCGGCTTCTTCATACGCTTCTGGCCGGCCGCGACGGCCTTCGTCCATCAAGGCGCGGATGCGGTCGACGCGCATTTCCATTTCCTGATCTTCACGTCGGACGAAGTCGAGCAACCGCTGTTGAGCAGCCGCCTCGGCCGCCCGAATACTTTGCTGCTGCAGGCGAAGTTCGACCACTTCGATCTGAGTTTCGATTTCGCCGGCGGCGGATGCGGCCAGGCGCATCAGTTCGGCTTGATCTTCCGGGTCGATATCGGTCGCGGACTTGATGGCGGCACGGGCTTCTTCAATGATCGTGCGGGCACGCGGCGGATCGGTTTCGAGAGTGGCGCGGGCTTCGTCGATCGCCGTTTGCAGTTCCGCCCGGAGCTTGTCGGTACGAGCCGAGCGGCGCGTGATTTCCTGACCGATCGGATCCAAGTCGGGTGCGTTCGTTTCGGCGTCGGTCAGTGGATTGGACGCGGCTTCGGCATTCGCTGCATCATCGGCAACGATCGTGCCCGGCCCCTGGGCGGGGTCGTCGAAGATTCCAGCCGTCAGCACAGCGGTGTCGGCGGCGTCGATCACACTCGCCGCCCGCACGTTGGCGGGATCGACATTGTGAATCTGAATGGCAATCTGCTCGGCCTGCACGACGTAGCCGGCTTCCAGGGCCGCGACGGCCTGATCTTCAAGCTGGGCAACACCGCCCTCGAAGGCCGTTTGGGCGGCAACGAGGAGTTCTTCACCCGCGGTCCAGGTGCTCAACCCCTGATCAACACTGGCCTGCTGCCAGAGATGGGCGACGAAAGTGGTGCCTTGAGTCTGCGACGCAGCCGGCATGGTCCAGGTATGCTCATCAATGCTCAATGCCGCACCTGCCAGGTCGCGCCCTTGAGCCAAGTAGACTGTGCTGCGATCCGCACGGAGGGGCAAAGCTGTCGCCGGCAACAGCGAACCGCCATCCCATGTCACCGCCATGTCGCTCGGATAGACGACCTGCTGAGCCAAAGCTCCGGCCAACTGTGTGCCGATTTCTTCGCTCGACGTGTTTCGACGCCAATCGTCCACAAGTGCGAGGCCGCCGGTCTGTTGGGCGAGAACACCCAGCAGAACATGGTCCTGATTGGACCCAACCGCAAAGCTGCTGACGGGAATCTGCCGGTTCGACAACTCGGCAACCAGCGAACGCATCTCGTTCACCTGGATCAGGTGAGCCGTGCTCATGCCGTCGCCAATGTACAGAACCGCCGCGTGCTGATCCTGATCAACGCGGGTCATTACATCTTGAAGGC
The DNA here is from genome assembly GCA_031402175.1 of Planctomycetaceae bacterium. Taxonomy (GTDB): domain Bacteria; phylum Planctomycetota; class Planctomycetia; order Planctomycetales; family Planctomycetaceae; genus JANNSB01. The sequence goes on along the minus strand of JANNSB010000493.1, from coordinate 74 downwards.
CGGCCACCAAGTCAGTGGCGCCAGCAGGGAAACGACCCGCCAACTGCGGCAAGCCATTGGCCAGGGCGTCGGTC
>JANNSB010000492.1:0-6481 GCA_031402175.1 Planctomycetaceae bacterium | reverse complement strand
GGTTGTGGGCGTATCGCGCGGGAGAAGCGTCGAACGGGGCGAGCTGCTCCAGCCACTTTTCGTAATCGGCGTGCAAGCCCGGTTCGTCATCGTTGATGAACACGCTGGCCGTGATGTGCATCGCATTGACGAGGCACAGCCCCTCCTGCACGCCGCTGTCGCGCACGACTCGCTCGACGTCGGCGGTGATGTTGACGAACTCCATCCGCGCGGGGACTTCGAACGTGAGATATTCGGTGCGGGAGAGCATGCTGCGGGGGGTGAGCTTGGAGGGATGAAACAGTTTCAATTCTCCCCTCTCCCGGAGGGAGAGGGTTCTGCAACTTCTTATTGCGAGTTGAGGGATGAGTGTTGACGAAATCATAAATCACGCAGACGTAGCTTCACACTCTGCGGGCGAGGATGGCTGTGGCTTTGCCGGCGATGCGGGCAAAGATGAGGACGCCGCGGCCGGTGCCTTCCAAGGGCAGCTTGCGGCGGATTTCGTCGGCGTTGATCGACAGGTGGCGGCATTTGATTTCGACTTCGTGCCAAACCTGCTGCCGCACAGCGTCGCGCACCTTGCGGTCGTTGTTGGGAACTGTTTCGAGCACCTCGAAGGCCGACACGAAGGGGGAGTCGCAGTTCGCGTCGGCGGTGAGGTATTCCTCGGCTGCATCAAGGCGATGCAGTCCGCATTCCACGGCGAGCCGATCGACGAGACCGGCGCGAACGATCGACGGATCGGGATCGAAGACGTAGCGGCGCACGTCCGACAGTTCGGCGGTGTCGGCCCAGGGATCGCCGGCGAGCGTGACGTTTTCCGGCAGGCGAGTGGCCCGCATCGGTTCAGCTCGCCTCAAGTCCCCGAACCAGACGGTGGCCTCGCGGCATTCCCCATTCCAGGTGACGAGTTCGATTTCGCAATCGGGAAACTTGCCGCCGAAGTTCGACGCGGGGGAGAGCTTGATCGCTCCGCCCGGCTGCTTGTGCGTGAGTGATTGCAGGAACGGCAACGCAGGCGCGCACATTTCCAGGCGCAACGACCGGCGCCCCTGCGATCGGCGGTCGGGATCGAGATGCACACGGGCATCCTGCGGCAGATCGAGATTCTCGACATCGGCGGCGATCGTCTTCAGGGTGTGTGCAGGTGAATGAACCTCGACATTCCACTCCGTGCGCAGGCATTGAGCCGGATTGCGATCGACGGCGACGACAGCAGTCACTTGCGAGAGTGCGAGCGCGTCGCCGCCGATGCCGCAGCAGAGGTCGAAGACGGGCGCACTCGCATTCAACAAAGCGAAGCGCGCCGCCTTGTGACGGGCGACGGCTTCCGACGTGGCCTGTTCCAGTCCCGTCGCATCAAACCACATGTCAGCGGCCTTTGCGAACTTCGCGCGCCCCTTGTGACGCAGTTCCGCAAGCTGCAACGCGGCGCGGACGATGTCGGCAGACCAACTCTTGCGCAAGCGCTGTTGCAGGGCGAATTCGCTCTCATTCGCGGCGGCGATCTCGGCGAACAGATCGGGTGATTCGCGCAACTGGCGCAGCAGGATGCACTCATCAGCCGGACTGGGTTCCGTTGACTTCACGACTTCGTGGCCTTCGGCGTGGACAATTGCCGGGAGACTTCGACATACGCCATGCGCAGTTCGTGCAGCATGCCGGTAAGCGTACGCGATTCATCGGGCGTCAGGTTGCCGGCTGTCTTCTCTTCGAGGACGCCGAGCAGGTCGATGAAGTGCTTGGCCAGTTCGAGCTGCGGGCCGGATGACTGATCGTTGGGATCGGCGAAGGCACCGAGACCGATCATGGCCTGCGTCGAGAGGATGCTCATCAGTGACGCGAGTGTCGGCGGCGGCATCTGCATGTAGTCGCTTGTGCCGCGTTCTGTTTCCTGCTGCGAGTTGTCGGCGTCTGATGCCGGCGCGCCGGGCGTTCCCCCGTCTGCCGACTTTGTCGAGCGATACTCGGCCTCGAGTTGTTCGTTCTCGCGACGGACCTGATCCTTCCAGCTTTCGTCAGAAGCCAGTTCGATCTCGGGCTTAGTGCCGCGATCGTCGTCTTTGGAGTTCGGGGCGTTCGTCATGTGAATTGTTCCTTCCTCAAGTGCGTCTGTTCAACATAACGAACGGCGGGAGAGGTTCAACTAGTCGACGGCCGGAAGGCTCTCGTCTGGAAGAAGAACCACCAAAGAGATCGTGAGTCAGTCGGGCGCAATGCGGACTTTCCTTTTGCCCCTCACCCCGACCTCTCCCCCGGTGGAGAGTAGAAGAGACATGGCAAGCGATCTGCGGGGGAGAGGGAGGTCAGATCCGGCGCGCGGACTGGCGTCAGCGACCTGATCGTGGCATAGTGCGTTTGGGTCGCATCGGCGTTTACTGTTCCTTCCGTACGCTCCAAACAGGAAAGGGAGATCATGTCCACCAATCGCCGACACTTTCTGCAGGCTGCCGGTGCGGGCACCATCGCAATGTCCCTGGGATCGCGAGTCGCCCGGGCCGATGCAGCGAGCAAGGTGACGATCGGCGTGATCGGACCCGGCGGCATGGGGTCGAATCACGTCAACTATCTCTGCGAACGGGATGATGTGTCGATCGCCCGGGTGTGCGATGTCGACGACGACCGCTGCGGGGCGGCGGCCGACGTGGTGTATCAGGCGACAAACCAGCGCCCGCAGCAGTCGAAGGACATGCGGGAAGTTCTGGATGATCCGTCGATCGACGCGGTGTTCATCGCGACACCCGACCATTGGCATGCTCCTGCCGCGTTACTGGCCCTGGCGGCAGGCAAACACGTCTATGTCGAGAAGCCATGCTGCCACAATGTGCGCGAAGGGCGACTGATGGTTGATGCCGTCGAGCGAACCGGGCTGGTGCTTCAGGTCGGGACGCAGACACGCAGCACCGAGTTCGTGATGGAAGCGATGCAGCGGATTCACGAAGGAGAGATCGGCGACATCCTCGTGGCCAAGGCGTGGAACAGTCAGCGGCGCAGCTCGATCGGCAAGACGGGGCCGAGTGATCCGCCCGGCGAGCTAGATTTCGACGCCTGGCTCGGGCCGGCGCCGGTCGTCTCGTACCGCACCAATCTGCTGCACGGCGTGTGGCGCTGGTGGCACGACTTCGGCTGCGGAGACATGGGAAACGACGGCGTGCACGACATCGACGTTGCGCTGTGGGGGCTGGGCGTGACGGGTCAACCCGAGCGCGCCGCCTGCTTCGGGCGGAAGCTCTACTTCGATGATGATCAACAGTTCCCCGATACGCAGTACGCGATGTACGAGTATCCGGCCGATGAGAACGGCCGACATCGCCAGATGATCTTCGAGCAGCGCGACTGGGCTCCGTACACGCAGGAAGGGTATGAAAACGGCGCGGCCTTCTACGGAACCGAAGGCGTGCTGATCTGCGGCCACACCGTTGGCTGGAAGCTCTACGGCCCGCGCATGGAACTGAAGGGAGAGCGCACAGGCGAGGCGGATCTGGCGGCGCACCACCAGAACTTCCTCGACTCCATTCGCGGCGACGCAACGCCGAACGCCGACATCTACGTCGGCCACCGCGCGGCGACGATCGTGCATCTGGGCAACATCGGCGCCCGCCTGGGTGGCGACATGAAGTTCGATCCCGAGACCGAGCAGATCACGAATCACCCGGACGCGAATGCGCTGCTCACGCGCCAATACCGCGACCACTGGGGGACGCCGACGGTGTGAGGCCAACACGATTTCCGCCAGCGTCGCCAGTTGACTTACGGCCCGTCGTCGTAGCCGCCTTCTTCGGTGAGGCCCTCGAATTCGTTGCGGGTCGCGTCCTGGCCGAAGAGGTCTCGCGAGGTCGGGGGAGGCGTACCTCCCTGGAAGTTGAAGTCGCGCTGCTGGCCGGGAATCCAATGGTACTCCAGCGGCCGGTAGCCGACATAGGTGAGGAATTCCTCGGCGGTCACGATCCTCACTCCGTAGTCCAAAGTGGCGCTCGTAAGTTCGAAGTGATGCTTTTGTATCTTGGACGCGATGTCCTGCATGTCGGTATCGCCGGGATAGTCGGTCTGATCCAGCAGCCTGCCCACGACGAGATACTTCGTCTGCACCGACAGGCCGGCGCCCGGGGGCTGCATGTTGCCTTCGTCGTCGACGTACAGTTGGACGCGTGATCCCGCGTGCTCGATGCGCTCGATCAGCTTTTCCCAGTCGCCAACGTCGTCGCCATCGAGGTCGACGATGCCGACGAACGCAAACTGCTCGCTGATGCCGGACTGCCAGATCGGCGAGAAGATGGGATCATCGGGTGCGATCGGGCGCGAAATGTCATCATAGGAAATGCGAGCGACGGCCTGATGCGGACCAAGAATGCGGGTCACTTCGATCGCGCCCTTCACGTCGTGCACGCCGCGGCCGATGCCATTGTGGTTCTGCACATACACGCTGAAGGTGACTTGTTCGGTCAGCAGATCGGCGCTGCCGAGGTTGATGTAGACCTCCTGCCGCGTGTTGTCGACGCTGATGATGAAGCCGTCGGGCCTCTCGAAGCTGACCTGGCGGACATTCTCCAGTTCGAGGTTGAGTCCTTCGATGCGTTGTTCGCGTTCGGCGACTTTGGCGTCGGTCTCCATCTGGACGCGGTTGAGTTCGTCCCGCAGAGTTTCCTTTTCGGTCTGTTCGCGGCGGGTCTCGCTGCTGAGAGTGTTGATCATCGTCTGTTTCTGCTGCACCAGCCGGTCGTGCTCGGAGATCAGTCGCTGCAGGCGGGCGGCGGAGGCCTCTTGCGACGCGGCGATTTCCGACGTGCGATTGCCGATCCCGGTTTGCACGCTCGTATAGACTGCGTTGATGCGGGCGATTTCGGCGGCATGGGTCGCGGTGACCTGCTCCAGTCTGGTAATCTCGGCCCGCATCGCCCGCAGGGCATCGGCTGCGTTCTGACCGACCAGTATGCCTTCGTTGATACTGAGATCCTCGTAGAACGTGCTCAGCACGGTATTGGGCGGATATGTGCCGTCGGCTGTGACGCCCACCTCGTCCTGATTGTAGCCCAGTCGCGTTTTGACCTCCTGAATCTGCGAGTCGTAGTCGACGGTCAAGCGGTCGGCGACACCACGGGCCTCGGTCGCCTGCGCGAGCTGAGTTTCCTGAGCGCTACGCTCGACGGCGAGTGTCCAGGTGGCGGCGCCGAGACCTATCGTGAGCAGCACACAGAACACCAGCGTGAAATGAATTACGGTCGGTCGAGGTCCAGCCATTGTACGGTATCCTCAATTTCGGTCGTCGTCGGTGCGGTGTTCGGGGGTATGTTTCAGCGCGGATGGCGGTCAGGGTTCCACGGACAATGTGTCGGGTTCCAGCAGGCTTCTCACGGCGGCAGCGCCACCGGGCTCGACGCCGTCACCGGTGGCCGTGATGCTCGATCTCGACACATCGGGCTTCCAGTTGATGTGCGTCAGGAAGTCGTTGCGACGCAGCACGCGGACTCCGTACCACTGGGCATCCCTCGTAAGCCGCTGGTGCTGTGCCTGCATATTGGCGGCAGCCTCCTGCGCTGCGGGATCGCCGAAGAAATCGTCAGGATTGGGGATTTCTCCCACGACGAGATAGGTGGTGTAGCTGGAGATGCCTCCGGTAGGCGGCTGCAAGTTGCCGTCATCGTCGACGTAGAACTCGACGCGCCCGCCGGCGAGTTCGACCAGGTCACGAATGCGTTCCCCGTCGCTGCTGCCGTCCCCGTCGAGATCCATGATTCCGACGAACGCATATTCATCGGCGACTCCTTCGCGCCAAATTGGGGAGTAGATCGGATCGCCGGGGGAAATTGGACGGGAATGGTCTTCGGTCAGCACGCGGGCCTCGGCCTGCGTTTCGTTGAGAATGCTGACCACCTCGATCGAGCCCTTGATGTCCTGCGCGCCGCGGCCATTGTCCCGGGGACTCTGCACATAGACGTTGAACGCCACGCCGGGCTTCAGCAACTGGCGCGAGCCGATATCGATGTAGACCAGCTGAGTGACGTTTTCCACGCGCACGATATGCCCGTGCGGCACATCGAAAGCGACTTCCTTCAAGCGGTTGAGATCGTTGTTCAGCGCCACGATCCGGTCGTCGAGCAGAGCGACCATCCGCTGTCCCTCGGCACGCAGTTCGGCGAGTTGATTCCGCAAGTCTTCTTTCTCCTGTTGCGCACGCTGCAGGTCGTTGCGCCAACGGTCGATGTCGCTTTCGAGGTCGGCAATCTCCTCGGCATTGTCGTTGATCCGCCGCACGAGGTCGCTTTCGGCGGTTCCCTGCTGTCCCAGAATGTCGTCTATGTTCGTCTGTCCGACGCCTTCGGCACCGAGGAGTTGTTGCGTGGCCTGCTGGAGGTCGGCCTGAGCCTGCTGGACGGCGGCGAGCTGCGTGTTGATGTGCGCCCGCATGTTGTCGAGGGTCTGATCGAAATTCGCGCCTTGATCGTTGGCGCAACGACCTGCAGCGTGCGCAACAGGAGAAAGAAGACTTGCGGAATCAACT
>JANNSB010000491.1:0-13814 GCA_031402175.1 Planctomycetaceae bacterium | reverse complement strand
TTGCCGGTGCCGGTGGCGCCGAGCAGCACCTGCGATCTGCGGTCTTCCTTCAGTCCCCGGACCAGCGATTCAATCGCCCTGGGTTGATCGCCGGCCGGCGAGAACTCCGAATGCAGTCGAAAGTCAGGCATTCAGCCAGTGTCGGAACACCATCTTTGAGGGTCAAGTCGGTGGACAAGTGCTTCCTCGCACCCGGACATCCATATTGACACAACTTCCCAATCCACCAATCATTCCGACCCTTACTGAATGGTCAGTCGTGCAGGGGTTCTCTTTGAGCAAGGAATGGGGGGGGCACCGGTTTCGCCTTGGTGAGAAGGCGACCGCATCGTGGGACATGCGGAAGGGCGGTCTTCGTGCAACAAGCCGTTAGCGCGATCAGTAACAATGGATTGAAGGACGATGTGCGGATTCATCGGATTCTGGGGTGAACCCCAGCCACTGGCACAGCGACGGCGGCTTGCGGCCCGTATGTCAGAGGCAATCCTGCACCGGGGACCTGATGATTCGGGGTTGTACTGCGACGAATCCACGAGTATGGCACTCGGCTTTCGCCGCCTCTCGATCATGGATCCGAGCGAGCGTGGCCATCAGCCGATGAAGTCGATGCGAAGTCGCTACTTCATCGTTTTCAATGGCGAAATCTACAACGCTGACGAATTGCGGGCCACTCTGGAGTCATCAGGCGGCGCGCTTCACTTTCGAGGCCAATCCGACACCGAAGTTTTTTTGGCGGCGATCGAAGAATGGGGGATCGAGACGGCCCTGACGCGATCCTCTGGCATGTTTGCGTTCGCACTGTGGGACACCTGGGAGAAGAAGCTGACCTTGGGCCGCGATCGGTTTGGCGAAAAGCCGTTGTATTACGGCATCTCCCATGGAACGTTGCTGTTCGGCTCAGAGTTGAAGGGCTTGACTCCGCACCCGGCCTTCGATCGCGAGATTGATCGAGAATCCGTAACGCTCTATCTGCGTCACGGCTACATACCGGATCCGCGATGCATTTACCGGAGCCTTCGAAAACTCACGCCAGGTTGTACTGTGACGTTCTCGAGTGGCGATATTGCCGCTCGGGTGTTGCCGGCGCCAATGTCCTACTGGTTCACGAGAGAGGCCGCTCTACGTGGACGAGAGAATCCGTTTCGCGGTTCAGAGAATGACGCCATCGACAATTTAGAATCGATCATGCGTCGAACGATCGCTCAAATGACGCGATCAGATGTCCCGTTGGGAGCCTTTCTTTCCGGAGGAATTGATTCATCGATCATCGTCGCGATGATGCAGTCTCAGAATACGCGTCCGGTAAAGACCTTCACAATCGGATTCCATGAGCACGGCTTCAATGAGGCCGCTCAGGCGGCACGAGTCTCACAGCAACTGCAGACCGAACATACAGAGTTGTATGTTACCCCCACCCAGGCGCGCGAGGTGATCCCGCTGCTTCCGTGGTTGTATGACGAGCCGTTCGCCGACTCGTCTCAGATCCCAACCTACCTTGTCTCGCGGCTGGCACGGCAACAGGTCACGGTTTGTCTGTCAGGCGACGGAGGTGACGAGCTATTTGGCGGCTATTCTCGATATCGCCGAGTCGATCGACTCTGGAGACTGGCCGGTTGGATTCCGTCGCCGATCCGATCCGTTGTCGGTCGTCTTCTTCAGCGGTTCCCCGGGCTGTCCGGTAGCCGTCGGGGAACTTTGGCGCGAAGAGTCTACTCGGCTGCCCAGGCATTGACGCAACCACGGTTCGCTCATGTCTATCGGATGTCGGTCTCCGCCTGGCGAACGCCGCTGCAGGTCGTTCTGGAGGGCAGTGATCCGCAGACCGAGTTCGATGTTTCGGCAAGTGACCGACATTCCGGACTTCGCCAAATGATGCTGCTGGACACCCTGACTTACCTTCCGGGAGACATCCTGACGAAGGTTGACCGCGCGACAATGGGGGTCGGCCTGGAGTCTCGCGCACCGTTTCTGGATCGCGAGGTCGCGGAGTTCGCCCTTTCATTGCCGCAAAACCTGCTCATCAGAGGCAAAGCCGGAAAGTGGATCCTTCGCCGATTGCTTGACCGATATGTTCCACGCGCTCTCGTCGATCGTCCGAAACAAGGATTCGGTGTGCCGATCGACGCATGGCTTCGCGGTCCCTTGAGGGATTGGGCCGCGGATCTGCTTCAACGGAAAACTCTGAGTGCGCAGGGTTTCTTTGATGAAAAAATGATCCGTCAAGTCTGGGATCTCCACCAGTCACGAGTTCAGAGTTCAGGGACACAGCTGTGGAGCATCTTGATGTTTCAGAGCTGGCTCGCAGCGCAGAATCAACTCACCACAGTCCGTAATGCCGCCTGACGGGAATCAGGCGAAAGTGATCGAGATGGAACTCAATTCGAAACCGACAGCAACCATTCCAAGCCTGCGGTCCAATGTTGCGTGGTCCTTCGCCGGCAACGTAATTCTCGCAGTCTCGCAGTGGGGGATGTTCATATTGCTGGCACGCTACACTTCCGAAGTGAGTGTCGGTCAATTGGCACTGGCGCTGGCGATCACAACTCCCCTGTTCACGCTCACAAATCTTCAACTGAGTGCTTTAGTCGCCACCGACCCGAACGAGCAGTATTCGTACATCGAATACCGTTGGCTACGAATCTGCGGGATTCTGGTCGCCGCCGTTCTCTCCGGTCTAATCGGGATGTTGATCGCGAGAGTGCCCGAATCGCGTTTGATTGTTCTCCTGTTCGTTCTGGGCAAGATCGCCGAGTCGTGGAGTGATCTGCAGTTCGGATACTCTCAACGGGCAGAGCGAATGGACCGAATCGCGCAGTCGCTAATGCTGCGTGGGCTGCTCTCAATGATTGCGGGTGTTTGCGGTGTGTTGTCGCCAGCCGCCCCCGCTGTGGTCTGCGCAGCCTGCTTTTCACTGGGCCGATGGGTCGTGCTGGTGCTGTTTGATATGAGGCAGACACCGCCGCGAATAAACGACTCCAGGTATCCGGCTTCCGTCAGCCGGGTCGGCACTCTGTTCATCACGGCGCTACCGCTCGGAGTGGTCGCGCTGCTCGTGTCGCTCGACCTGCACATCGTCCGCATGTTCGTCCAGGTTTATCAGGGCGAACGTGGTGTCGGTGTTTTCTCGATGCTGACCTACTTCCTGTTGATCGGTGGGCTCGTGTTCAACGCGATTGGACAGTCGTTGACTCCTCGACTCGCAAAGCTCGTACAGGCCCAGCAACGTCGTGAGTTCTACCAGCTCTGGTCGCGATATCTGCAAGCGACTGCGACAGTCAGCGTGACCTTCGCCGCAATCATCACCATGTGGGGTTCCAACCTGGTGGCCATGCTTTATGGGCCCGCCTACACGGCGGCAGAGGAGGCCCTGCTCTGGTTGATGTGGGGTACAGTACTTAGAGACATTTCAGCTCCCCTCGGCTATGCGGCTACGTCGATGCGTTGCTTCAAACCGCAACCTATCAATCTGCTGATCTCAACTGCCGTGGTCGCAGCAGGCTGCTGGATCCTGATTCCCTCAACGGGGCTGTTGGGAGCATCACAGGCCTATTGCGCGGGCATGTTTGTCAAGACAATTGGTAAGGTGATCATTCTGGTATTCGCCGACAAGATGGCATTTGGCGACGCGCTTCGTCCGGCCCCCTTCACATCGCTGGATCGTGCAGCTTAGCCCTCCCTATTTCATTGACTCAGATGGAACTGCTCACCACCTACCACCTTGAGAGTCTTTGCATTGGTGTCGGATTATTCGGGCTCATTATTCTGTCGCGCCGGCTACCACTTGTGCTCGCGGCGACGATCGTGACGCTCCGTCTGGGAGTGAGCTATGTCTACTTCTGCGATGACACCAACGACCGATATCAACTATACGACGATGTTGTGTATATCGACAAGGCACACGCATACCTTCAAGCCGGATTCACGCCCTGGGAGGCACTCACGCGTCGCGATGCCGCGTTAACGCTGTCCCATGTGGCACAGAGCGAACATACGCTGTACTACCTTTGGACTGCTACGGCCTTGTATGCCTTTGGAGACTACTATTATGCACCCGTAATGCTCAATATTCTGCTGACGTTTTTTACCGCCGAGCTGTTCGCTCGTGGTCTTGAAATGATGCAGCTCCCGAGGAGGTATCAGCGATTTGCCATCGCATATCAATCGTTGCACATGAACTACTTCACTTGGGTAGCATTCATGAACGTGAAAGAGGCCCTTGTTGAGTTCCTTTTGATGGCCATGGTCGTTTCGCTGTTGTCATTTCTGGCAACGAAGCGAAAACGCAGCCTTGTCTTCGTTGCAGCGTCGGCATGGCTGTTGTTGTCACTGAGACTATACGTGCCACTACTGGTATTGGCGGGTACCGCGTTGTCGGCCGTTACTATCTTGCGAGGATTCCGCAGAGCTCTTCTCCTTCCGGTATTGCTGCTGGCCGTTGCGTATCTGGGGCAGCGAGTTGCCGGCGAGTCGCATTGGGCAAAAGTGTCGGGGATTGCCACCGGCTCAGTACGGTTTTTGCTGACTCCGCGTCCTTGGGCAATCGAACCGGAGTATGAGTTTGTGTTTCTTGCCTCCGTGCAACAATGGATCATGTTCGTGCCAATGCTGATCGGTTGCTATTGTCTGTGGCGACTGTATCCCAAGGCTAGAATTATGATCTGCATTCTTGGCGTGTTTGTGTTGTTCTACGGCATGTGGCCCGAGCACCAGGGACCGCGGCACCGGGTGCAGCTAAGTTCGATCATGTCCCTGGCGGAGTTTCAATTCATCTGGGTAGCCCGACAGGTTGAGAATGTCCGCCAAAGACACCCGTCCCAGCCGGCCTTGGCCATTTCGTGTACAGACGGCGCGCCACGACTCTAACTAGCAAATGCAGCATCAGAAAACTCGTCGAATTCGAGTGTTGTTCGTTCTGCCTTCGTTGCGAGGCGGAGGCGCGGAGAGAGTCATTAGCACAATTGCAAGTAAACTACCCGCTGACGATTTCGATTGCCACCTGGCACTCGTGCGGGCAGAGGGCTCGTTTCTCGATGCATTGGCTCCCCACGTTCGGTTGATTGACCTCGGCGCTAGACGAACGATTCGTGCCGCATGGCCTCTCATGCGGCTCATCCGTAACGAGCGTTTTGATGTTGTCGTTACGAGCCCTTCGCACATTAGCGGGGTGATTGGACTAGTGCGACGCTTTCTTCCTCGTGAGACGGCATGGGTGGCACGTGAGGCAAGCCACAACACTGCGTTTGAACAGCTGGGGGCTTTCTCTCGGTCGATGCGGTGGGTTGTGCAGCACGCATATCGGCAAGTGGATTCGTTGGTATGCCTCAGTCAAGCAATGTGTGCCGAGGTTACGACCGAGTTTGGCGTTGACAGGTCAAGGACCAGGATCATCGGCAACCCGTTTCATCCTTCGCAGAGAGTCGGCGATGCAACGGAATTCCACCTCTGGCCGCAGGGATCTCACCCCCGAATCCTTGGCGTTGGGCGCCTCAGTCACGAGAAGGGTTTTGATCGATTGATCGCGGCCTTTCCGGTTCTTTTAAGGCGACACCCAGAGTCAAGACTGGTAATCCTCGGGGAGGGCAACTTGCGAAGTCAGCTCGAGTCGCAGATTCGAGACTTTGGGATCGAGCACCGAGTTCAAATGCCTGGGTTTCAGCCACCCGGAGATTGGTTCCGCACTTGCGACTTGTTTGTTTTGCCTTCACGCGTCGAAGGTTTTTCTAACACGCTGTTGGAGGCGGTTGCTGCCGAGGTGCCGGTCGTGTCACTAGATCATCCAGGTGGAACGTCCGAAATCATGCATTCGATTGGAATTCAAGATCGTATGGTCTCCTGCCTCTCGACATGGAGCGAAAGTTGGTTCGAGCGGCCTCCGCATTCGGTTGCGGCGCGGGCCAATGAACTGTTTGGAATCGACCATGTGATTGACCAGTATGCTGGACTGTTGAGGGATTTGTCTCGCGTACCAGTACGTGCCGCATAGTTCGTTCGCCTGAATATTCGGCTGCACTCGAAGGAGACTCGGGCTATAAACAGAATTCCGTCGGTAGGGGTGTGAGATTGGGGTCATCAAAACGATTCAGACTTGGATAGTTTCACGAACCGTGATGAGGAAGACTGCATGAACGTGCTCGCAGTTCTAAACTGGCTGAGACGCGGCGGCATCGAGACGGGTTTGCTGTCGGTCGTTCCTGAGCTGAGGAAGCATGGGATTCGCATGGACTTCTGTTGCCTTGGCGGGGAAGGCGTACTCGATGCAGATTTTCGAGCCTTGGGTTCGCGAGTCTTCCATTTTCCTAGACGGATGGCATGGAGCCGCGGCTATCGCGAGGTGTCTACCGTGCTGCGGCACGAGAGTTACGCCGCCGTGCATTCTCAGTTTGGTTACACTTCCGCCGGAATTGCACGCGCGGCAACGGAACGTCGTGTACCGGTTGTTGTAACTGTCCATAGCTCCGTGGGGCCGGCACCCGCACTCAGAAACTGGCCAATCGCGTCGTTAGTTCGACAAACGTGGCTGAAGTGGCATCGACAAAGGACGCTTCCGATCGTCGCTTCGTACCTGGGTGTCTCTGAAGCAAGCGTCGATTCCGCTCTGCCGAGTTGGCGAACATGTAGGACGAAGTGCCGGATCCTGGATAATGGCATCCGATTCCCGGTTGAAGTGCCGGATCGAGCGAGCGTGCGGCAGACACTTGGGATTGAGGAAGGAAGTCCATTGCTGCTACACGTTGGTTCCTTTCGTTATGCAAAGAACCATTCGGGACTGCTGGAGATTCTACGCGCCGTTCTCCTTCAAGAACCGCGAGCAGTGCTGGTGCTGGTCGGCGACGGCCCACTACGGGATTCGGTCCAGTCTTTTGTTGCAACTCAGCCTTGGAGGAACTCGGTTCTGTTCCTGGGAGCACAGAGCAATGTTTGGCAATTCTACTCTGCAGCGGATGTGTTGGTCTTCCCCTCGCATTTTGAGGGATCGCCAAATGTGCTGGTCGAGGCAATGGGGTGCGGAACCCCCATTGTCGCTTCACGAATCGCCCCACACCTGGAGGCAGTTCACCAATCACAGCACGACTTCATGTTCGAATTGCCGGACTATTCGAGGGCAGCGGAACTCGTGCTGACGCAACTCCATTCAAATTCTGCCTGCAAACAGTCCTGGGTATTGAAATCCCAGGATTACTCACGGCAGCGATTCTCATTGCAACGCCATGTCAACGAATTGGTCGCTCTCTACAGAGGACTTGAAAGCACACACGAAACTCGGAGAAGCGCTGCCTGATACCAGGTCGAGTCCAATCACCAAGTCCGACACACGATAGAACATGGATTCATGGGCTGGGCACGGCAGAGCGACAAAATCGCGTGGAAAGGCGGCGTCATCACTGGTGTTCTCAACATGAATCGCGAATCACATCGTTCCCGTTTGGTGTATCTGGTGACCGATGCCATTTCTGCCAAGTGTTTCCTCATGGGGCATCTGGAGGAGATGCGTCGGTCGGGGTTTGACGTGACAGTTGTTGCTTCGCCAGGTCCGGATCTTGATGCCGTCGCCCGGATGACAGGTGTCAACATTGTCGGGATCGAGATGCGCCGCGAGATATCTCCGCTCAAAGATCTGCGTTCGCTCATTCAGTTGGTTCGTCTGTTTCACCGCCTGCAACCCGATATCGTAAATGCTGGAACTCCCAAGGCCGGGCTGCTGGGGATGTTGGCCGCGTGCTGGTGTCGAGTTCCAGTTCGAATCTATCTGTTGCGAGGCCTTCGCTTGGAGACACTCTCGGGAATCAAGCGGCTGATTTTGTGGTGTAGTGAATGGCTGGCGGCTCGTTGTGCACACCGCGTTGTGTGCGTCAGTCACAGTTTGCGAGAGCGCGTCGTGTCTGAAGGTCTCGTGGCAGCTTCTCGAGCGATTGTATTGAATCACGGATCATCGAATGGCGTCAGGGCTGAACGATTCCAGCCGTCACTTGAGCTGGCTGATCGCGCGGAGAAGATTCGAAAGTCTTTGGGAATCGGACGCGACGACCGAGTCATTGGTTTTGTTGGTCGTTTGACGAAAGACAAGGGGATCAGCGAGCTATTCAGCAGCTTCGAGGCCGTGACACGCGTGCATCGATGCACTCACCTATTGCTGGTCGGTGACTTTGAGAGGGGGGATCAAATTGACCCGCTTACTGTCCAGCGCCTGAACAAGCACGATCGAGTCCACATCACGGGATTCGTCCCCGATCCCAGCGCGTACTACCATGTCATGGACGTTGTCGCGTTTCCCTCCTATCGGGAAGGGTTTCCGAATGTACCGCTGGAAGCGGCTGCAGCAGGTAAGCCCGTCGTTGCGTTTGCGTCAACGGGTACGGTTGATGCCGTTAAGGATCACTGCACCGGAAGACTTGTCAGTATCGGCGACGTAAAGGCATTTTCCACAGCCCTCCAGTTTTACTTCGATCGCCCCGATTGTCGAAGAAGTCATGGAGAGGCCGGGATGGAACGAGTGCGCAGCGAGTTCCGACCTGAACGGGTGTGGAGCAGTTGGATCGAACTCTACCAGCGTTTGCTTGCGACTGCCGGTCGGCCTTTAACCATTGATGTTGATCAGCAGGAAGTCGAAACAAGGGCGGCCGGTCCGGTGGAGGTCAATTCACAGCAGGCGGCAGCCTGAAGCACGTACGTCAAAACTTGGTGAACGGATGACCTTCCCATCGCACAAATCCTGGTACCTGCGAAGAGGCAAGCGCTTGTGCGATCAATTCGCGGCGGTGGTCATCGCTGCGTTGCTGTTGCCGTTTCTATTCATCATCGCCTGCCTGGTTCGTTGGAAACTCGGAACGCCGATACTGTTCCGGCAGCAGCGCGCCGGTCGGGATGGGAAGACTTTCTGGATGTACAAGTTCCGTACGATGACGGATGCCAGCGATGCTGCCGGCAATCTGTTGCCGGATGAGCAGCGTTTAACGCCGTTCGGAAGGTTCTTGCGGTCGACGAGCCTTGATGAACTGCCGGAACTCTGGAACGTCATCCGTGGCGACATGAGTCTCGTGGGGCCGCGGCCGCTGCTCATCGAGTATCTGCCGCTCTACACGCCGGGGCAGGCCCGCCGGCATGAAGTGCTGCCGGGAGTGACGGGTTGGGCCCAGGTCAATGGCCGGAATGCATTGTCATGGGAAGAGAAGTTCGCCCACGATGTCTGGTATCTGGATCACGTTTCGTTCTGGCTGGACGTCAAGATTCTCGCCTTGACCGTGCTGCGGGTGTTGCGCCGGGACGGCATCTCCGCCGAAGGCTGCGCGACCATGCCACCGTTTACGCAGCGGAAAACCAATCGGTTGAGCGCGGACAATCTTCAAGCCGTCGGCGACCCTAAGGCGGCGTGACGGTTATCGGGCCGAGAGTGACGTGCCGTCGCTCAAGGAGCGGCTTCCAGCTCCGTAGCCAGCGGATGCAATCTGTGAGTGTGCTGCGTTGTGGTGGGAGTTGCCGACTCAGGCTCGCTGTCGCCCGCATCCACCGGTGCCAGAATGTGCGCTGGGGATACTTCATTCGAGGTGCTCGGCGGCGAACGCAAGTCGACAATGGATGACGGCAGTGCACCGGCCGAGGTCACGGGTCCAGCCTCGAGTGAACCGACGAGTCGATCGAGTGCCGCCATCTGATTGTTCACGAGCTGCGCCGACTGTAACTCGATCTGCGATGTCGACACATGGAGTTGGGAATCCGGCGTCCTCTCAAGGCTGAACCGGGGATCAACGAGCGCCGATTCGGTATGCGAGGCCTGGCTGACCTGCGAAGCCTCGGCTGCCCCCTGCCGAGGCGATTCCAACTGTTCGAGCAATGACGCCTGAGTGTCCTGTTGCCCTCCGCCGCCTGCCGAAGCATCCGTCTGCCGAGCATGCTGCCGCGGCGTGCCCGGCAGGGAAATCTCTTCAATCTTCGAGAAAGTAATACGCCCCTCCGGTGAGGTATATCGCACTCGCAGGTTACAGATTGCCGCCTCGGAGGTGGGCCGAGTGTAAGGAATGAAGAGTTGATACGAGGCTCCGAAGTTCGTGTTTCGCAGATACGTCCGCCAGGACTCATTGGGGAAATTGAACTGGTGCAATGGCAGTTTCTGTTCCTCGACGGTCCCGTGGTCATCGAAGACATAGACCATCACTTCGCCGCCGACTTCCGCGGGAGCCTCGCTCCCAATGGCGAAGAACAGAATCTGCGCCGCGAAACCTCTGCAAGGCAGTCCCTTCATGTCCTGACCCTCAGCGGGCGACCAGAGACAGATGATTTCGGAGACCGGGTGCGTGGGGTCTTCGAGCACGCGGACGACTTCGCGGTCGCGATTCCAGCCCAGCATCGAACAACCGGTGGATGACAGACCCATTGCGACAACAATCAGCGACAGGCCGAGGGACGGGAGCGACATTCTGTTACGGGGATTGGTCGACATGGCGGCAATCGATCGAATTGAAGTTTTGATGTTATGCAACAGTGACGCCGATTTAATGCGCCAACGCTTGCTGCACTTCCCGCGGCGTCGTGTGGCCATTGGGAATCTCCAGCGCGCCCTGCGGCACGATGGTCGTCGGGATATTGAACGCCTCGTCTTCCATCTGCTCGGGGAATGGCACCGGCGTCGGGCCCCCGTGGTTATCCGCCGGCGGCATGAACGGTCCGAACCCTTCCATCACCGGGCCTTGTTGGAAGAACTCGGACTCGGGTGCGGAGTAGATCGGGCCGTGAATCGCCTCGGCCTCGTCGACAAAGAACTGAATGCGTCCCGCCTCGACCTGTTTGATGAGTTCGGAATCGAAGCAGTTGTGCACGATGCGAGGCGTCAGGAAGATCAGCAGTTCGGTGCGGCGGTGATTCAGCGAGTCGTAGCGGAACGCATTGCCGATAAGCGGGATGTCGCCCAGCCAGGGCACCTTGCGCTCGAATGTGTCGTCGGACTGCGTGATCATGCCGCCCACCACGACCGTCTGGCCATCGGGAACCTTGATCGTCGTGACGGCGGTGATGATGTCCTTGATCGGCGAAGTTATGACGTTGCCCGTCGCTGCATCCGTAAACAGTGGGACGCCTTCTAGCTGGAACCGGCTCTTCTCGGCTGCGAACGTCATCACGACGTTGCCTTCGGGGCTGATGCGTGGCGTCACCGTGAGGATGATGCCGGAGTCCTGTTGCTCGACAGTGGGAATCGTCTGGTTGTTGTTGAACGTGACGCCGTTGACGACCGGGACGACCTGGCCCACCTGAATCTGGGCGGCGTTGTTGTCGAGGGCGATCACTTGCGGCCGGCTGTGAACGCGAATGTTGCGATGTGCGGACAATGCCCGAATCAGCACGTTCACCGATTCCGAACTGGCCGACAGCACGAGGCCGCCGAATCCCAGGTCGCCGTTGACGCGTCCGAGCGCGAAGTTGCTTAGTCCCTGTGAACCGACCGAACCGGGATGGATCCCGATGTTGTTGCCCACCTGCTGGTTGTTGAACAAGAAACCAGGCGTGGCGGTCTGCGAGATGATTCGCTGCGTCGTGGTGGCGACGCCGGTCGGCAACGTCGTGGTCTCGGTGATGGTGAGCGGAGCATCGAGCACGCTGCGGTCGAAGAGCAGCGGATCCTGGAAGCCGAGCTCGACGCCGAATTCATCGGTGTCGGTCAGTTCAACCTCGACCAGCATCGCCTGAATCATCACCTGCGGCGGCTCGGCGTCGAGCTGCAGCACCATCTGGACGATCTCTTCGAAGTATCGCGGGGAGGCCTCAATCAAGATGTTGTTCGTGACCGGATCGGGCACGACAATGACTTGTTGATCGACCAGTTCGCTGAAGCTGAAACGATCGGGATCGAGCTGTGCGATCTCGAGCTGGCTCTCGATGAACAGATTGAGCGCGTCAGCCACGCTCTCGGCCGGACTATTGCGCAACTTGATGACGCGCCGTTCGCGGTCCCGCAGTTCGCTGGAATCCAGGCGAATGAGAATCGCTTCAACCACCCGCATGGCGTCCGTGCCACCGATGGCGATGACGCTGTTGGTCCGAGAATCCGACGTGAATCGCATTGGGATCAAGCTGCTGCTTGCATCCAGTGAACCGGGCAACTGGAACTGCAGCGCCCCTTCATCCTGCGCATCGGCGTCGAATAGTTCAGTGAGCAACTCGACGGCGGTCACCGCGTCGGCATTCTCCATTTGAAAGACCTTGATGTCGGCCACCGCGGCGCTGGGCATGTCCAGCGTTCGCACCAGTTCCTCGATCAGCGGCATGCTGGCCTCGGGAGCGGTGACCATCAGATTGTTCGTGCGAATGTCGGCGTTGATGCGCACATCGCTCAGCAGCCCCGATCGCAACAGCGTCTCACGATTTCCGTCCTGAGTGAGAAACTCAAGCACCATGGCCTTCGAGTCGCGCAGTTCCTGAGCCGATTGCCCGCCTGCCGCGTTGAAGCCCTGGCCGCCCGTCGTCTGGGTCGGCGGGCTCATGATGCTCTGAATGGCGGTGTTCAGGAATTCGGCGACTTCATCGGCCAGAGCGTTCTGCAGACGAATGATTTTCACTTGCGCCGTGGCGGGTGATGAATCCCGATCGATCCGCAAGATGATCTCGGCCACTTCGGCCAGATCGCGAGGACGGGCTTGCACAATCAGATTGTTCGTGCGCACGTCGGCGACAGCGAGGATTCTGGGCGCCAGACCTCCTCTGTCGGCGTAGAATGTCTCCAGCATCGTGACAACCTGCGACACGACCGCGTTCTCCAGCGGAAAGACCTGCACTTCCATCTGCGGATCCCCCTCGCGATCGAGTTTCTGCGCCAGATCCAGCACGGCGTCACTCGCACTTCTCGGCGCGAGAATCAGGATGGCGTTCGGCGTCACCACCGGAATGATGGTGATTGTCGGTTGCGTCTGCGCGGTGGACTGCGTCACTTCGCCGATGCCGGAATAGACTTCGTTGAGCAATTCCGCCAAGGCCTCACAGTTGACGTAGTTCAGAAACAGCAGATCAATCTGCGGAGATGCGCCGATCGCCATTTCATCAAGCACTCGAACGAGTCGCATCACGGCTTCGATGTCGCGCTCGTTGCCATAGATGACCATCAGGTTCAGATCGGGAATCGTTTCGATCCGTACGTCCCCCAGAAGGTCATTCAGCAGGCCGGGAATCTCGGTCGGCCCGTCGAGTTCGCCGGTACCCAGATCAAGAGCCGGATCATCCACTCCCTCGCCCTGATTCGGCAGCGGTTGGTTGGAATCGGGTTGGACGGCGTCGGGCTGTGTGGCATCCGGCTGCGTTGCATCATCCTGATAGGCGAAAATCGGATTGGTCGCGAATGGGTCGGCCCCCAGCGGATTCCGTACAGGCGCTTCGCCGGCGGCGTCCGCTTGCAGGCGGCGATTCTGCCTGAGTCTTTCCAACTCGGGCGCCAATTGTTCGCCGATACGGGTCAGGTTCTCGTCACCGGCGACCAGGCGCGGCTCAGAGGCGCCGGGAACCTGCGGACGATCGAGAATTCCCAGAAGTTGTTGCAGTCCGCCGAGCGTGCGCTCTTGGCCGTACATCTTCAGTTCATTGCCTTCAGTGTCGATCTCGACGGTCAGCCACACCGGATGGTTTTGGCCGAGCATCGGATGCACGCCCGGCGGCGAAGCCGAGGCGTGTTCCTCAATGATTTCAAACACCTGAAACGCGGGCAGGCCGGTGGGGCCGGCATCCACGAGTTCGGCACGGGCGCGATACGTCTCGTACAACGTGCGGGCCAGGTCGAGGGCGGTGCGATCCTTGGCTGAGTATGTGGCCGACACATCGGGTTCGGCAGACTGTTCGGC
>JANNSB010000490.1:0-6354 GCA_031402175.1 Planctomycetaceae bacterium | reverse complement strand
GGAGGCGTCTGCCGAAAACGCAAGAGGCGACAGGAGATGACGCGACCTGTCGCCCTTTGTCTCAGAATGCCGAAGCGGAGAGGGGGAGATTCGAACTCCCGGTCCCCTTGCGGAGACTCCGGTTTTCAAGACCGGTGCAATAGGCCGCTCTGCCACCTCTCCGGGGTGCCTCGTTTCCTGGGCGCGAAGTCTATCCAAGGCCGTGAAACGGAACAACAGCCGGCAATGACGTAGGAGTTTGATCGGGGAGTACAGGGGACACACCAGTGTCTGTGGATGTTCGGGGCGCGCGCATTCCCGCTGGCGGTAGAGCTGGCGACGCAAGGTGTCTCGCGCATTGCGATGTCGGTAAAATTCGAGGCAGCTTCCTCAAGACATAAAATCGCACAATGACCACCATCGATCTGTCGAGTCTGTCGATCACTGTTAAGAAGGTTTACCGCAACCTGCCTCCCTCGGCGTTGTACGAAGAGGCAATTCGGCATGAACCCGGCGCCACCATCGCCGACCGGGGGGCGCTGATTGCATACTCTGGCGAGAAGACCGGCCGGTCTCCCAAGGACAAACGGATCGTCCGCAATGAAGTCTCGCAGGACGATGTCTGGTGGGGACCGGTGAACTCGCCGCTCGACGAACTCACCTTCATGATCAACCGCGAGCGGGCGCTCGACTACCTCAACACGTGTTCGCGCCTGTACGTCGTGGATGGCTTCGCGGGTTGGGATCCCGAGTACCGGATCAAGGTGCGGGTCGTGTGCTCGCGGCCGTATCACGCGCTCTTCATGCACGACATGCTCATTCGTCCAACAGATGACGAACTCGCTGGCTACGGCGAACCTGATTGCGTGATTCTCAACGCCGGCACATTCCCCGCCAACCGCTACACCACCGGTATGACATCCAAGACCAGCGTCGACCTGAGTCTCGAACGCCGCGAAGTCGTCATCCTCGGCACCGAGTATGCTGGCGAGATGAAGAAGGCGGTCTTCACTTACATGAACTACTTCATGCCAAAGCGCGGTATCTTGTCGATGCACTGTTCCGCCACGGCCGACCGCCAGAGCGAGGCGTCGGCCATTCTGTTTGGGCTGTCCGGCACAGGCAAGACCACGCTGTCGGCCGATCCCGATCGTCTGCTGGTCGGCGATGATGAACACTGCTGGACCGATCGCGGCATCTTCAACATCGAGGGAGGCTGTTACGCCAAGGCCGTGTACCTCACTCGCGAGGCCGAGCCGCAGATCTTCGACGCGTTGCGATTTGGGGCAGTGCTGGAGAACGTCGTGTACGATCAGGCCCATCGGCATGTCGATTTCACGAACACGAGCATCACCGAGAACACGCGTGGGGCGTATCCGATCGAGTTCATCGCGAATGCGAAAATTCCCTGCGTGTCCGGACATCCCAAACATGTGATCTTCCTGACCTGCGATGCCTTCGGCGTGTTGCCTCCGGTGAGCAGGCTCACTCCCGAGCAGGCGGAGTATCACTTCATCAGCGGCTACACCGCGAAGGTGCCGGGGACGGAGATGGGGGTCCGCGAACCTTCAGCGACATTCAGCCCGTGCTTCGGCGGGCCGTTCCTTGTTTGGCATCCCGGCAAGTATTCGGAACTGCTGTCGGCCAAACTGCGGAAGCATGGCTCACAAGTGTGGCTGGTAAACACAGGCTGGACCGGCGGCGGTTACGGCGAGGGCAAACGAATCCCGTTGCAGCACACGCGGTCGATCGTCGCGGCGATCTATGCGGGAGCTTTGGCCAGTTCGCCGACGAAACTCGATCCGGTGTTTGGCCTGGAGGTAATCACCGCCTGTCCCAACGTGCCCAGCGAACTGCTTTGGCCGCGCGACGCATGGCAAGACTTGGCCGCTTACGACCGCACGAACGCGAAACTCGCCACTCTGTTCGGCGCGAATTTAGCGAAGTACTCGCAGGGGTTGAGGCCGGAAGTACAGGCGGCGGGTCCGAAGGTGTGACGACGTGGAATCGATCGAAGTCTTGTTCCGGTCGACTTGAACAAGCATCTCAAACCACCACGGGAATTCGTCTTGTGGCGATTCTTGCGCCGCCGGTACGATTCCGCCCTTTTGTCGGGGATCCAGGTTCGTTGCCTGAAGTCCGGCGGCATGTTCGTACCGGTGCCGGATGTTTCGCTCCCTTGGTAAGTCCATCCGCTATCTCGTTTTGGCAGCTCTGCTGCTGGTGATGATGGTCTGCGCGGTCGAAGTCGGCTTGCGCTTCCGCCGGGCGATGGTGCCGAGCGCGAATGTCGAGAGTGATCGCGATGCGGAGCATCCCTGGGTCGTGCCCAGCGTGACATCGTATATCGAGATGCAGCCTGGCGGACGGTTCTCGGTGATGCATCCCGACACCGGCCAGGAGATGACGCTGCGCTTGAACTCGCACGGACTGCGCGGCGGCGACATCGCCATTCCCAAACCGCCAGACGTGCTGCGCATCTTGTGCATTGGAGACGAGACAACGCTCGCCGCCGGCGTCGACGAGTCGGCGACCTACGCGGCGCAGTTGCAACAGTCCCTGGCGGCACAGACGAGTCAGTCGATCGAAGTGATCAACGCGGGGATCAACCAGAGTTGTCCGCTGCTGGCGCTGATTCATCTCAAGCAGCGCTGGCTGGCGCTGCAGCCCGACCTCATCATTCTGCATTTCGACATGACCGACGTCGGCGACGACCATCGGCTGCGTCCCTGGGTCGGTTTCGACAATGAACAGCGAGCCGGACATGCGACCCATCCGCTGCTCAGGCAATCCGGAAAGCAGGAGTGGCAGTGCTGGGAGGATGAGTTTCTCGTCGTCGAATGGGGCACGCACACTTTGTGGAACAACTGGAGCCCGAGCGAAGATGGCAGCTCCCGCATCGACATCAACACTCGCGCGGGAGGCGAAGCCTGGCTGCGCGATGATCCGCCGAATTGGGACACGTACATTCGCCATGCGCTCGCGCCGATCGTGGAAATGAAGGCGATCGCGGAAGGATGCAACTGCCGCTTTATGTTGACGACGATGCCGCGGCCTTGGCAGGCATCACCTCGCGCAAGCTCGACGACCGAAGCGCGACGACCATTCGGCGTAGGCCGGGAGGATCACTATCGCAGCCGGCGTCCTTTCGAGATTCTGGCACGCTTTGCGGAACAGGAACACATCCCGTTTCTCGACTGCTCGCCTTCGTTCACACAGTACGCGGCCCCCGAGGCGCTGTACCTGGGAAAGTGTCCCGAACTGTCGGAACTGGGACATCAGCTTTATGCGTACGAGCTGTCAGGAGCGGTGATGCAGCTCGTCCCCGGCATCTGGACGACGGCTGACGCCGCTACTCCGTGGGCAGGTAATTGAGGTTGTAGTACCCGACATCGTGCAGCAGCGGCAGTCCCTCGGCCGACCTCACTCCCGCGGCGTGCAGTTCGTGAATGTGTCCGCGCACGATGCCGTCGATCTTGAGCATCACGCTCAGACGGTCGTCACTCACCACAGCCTCGGTGACGGTCGGCGTCGTTTGATCGACCTCGGGGCTGCCGTAGCTCTCCTGGAAGATGTACGTGTAGGTCTCCATCGAATACGACGCGACATCGCCGGCCGTCTGCGGATCGACGGGTTGCGTGAAAGTGAGTTCGAAGCCGCCCGGCCTGGCTCGCATTTCGTGGATTTCAAAGGCAACCTCGCCCGTCCAGTCGAGACGTTCCACGGCGAAATCGTGTGTGCCGCGTGATCCCCAGCCCCGATTGGTGCCGGCGACAAACAGGCTCCCATCGGGCGTCATCTCGACGGCGACATTGCCCGAGCCGAAGCCTTCCCTGAATGGAAAGCAGACTCCCTGATAGTGCCCCTGCACCTGCTCCAGATAGACCCGCATGATCGTGCTGTGTGCCTGGTCAGCGACGAACAGTTGACCCGCGAACGGGCCGAACTCGCCGCCGCTCGTGTCGCAGGCTACGCCGCTCGCTGATTGGCCCATCTTCTGATACGGGAAGAGCACTGCCGGGGGTTCATACTCCGGAATACGATCGGCCTCGACGGCGAAGCGCGAGCCTGACTCGGGTTCAGTCGGACGCGGTCCCATTACCGAAGCCGCGATGTCATACCAGCGGAAGCCTCCCGGGTGTCCGACGAACTTTCCCGGGATGAGATGCTTCAGCGCGTTTGTCCCGTTCCAGGGGCCTTGATTGTCGGTGTAGAAGACGTTTCCCGTGGCGTCGAATCCGATTCCGCCAGGCGAGCGGATGCCGCTGCAAGTCGGGATGAGTTCGCCGTTCTCGTTCACGCGCAGACACCAGCCGCGATACAGGACGTCGCTCGAAAACGATCCGGTCAGGCACAGGACGACCCAGATGTTCCCGTCGGCGTCGAACTTCGATCCGAAGGCGTACTCGTGGTAGTCGCCACTGATTTCCCAGCCCGCGTTGACGACTTCGAATTCGTCGGCCACATCATCCCCATCGGTGTCGCGAATCCGAGAGACATCGCAGCGCTGCGTGATGTAGAGCCAGCCGTCGCGCTCGGCCAGACCCAGGACTTCGTGCAGTCCGTGCGCGAAGAGATGAAACTGTTCCGGGCCGACCGATTCCGCGAACGGGTCGGACACCATCCAGACTTCGCCACGTCGGGACGACACGGCCATGCGTCCGTCGGGCATCAGGCAGAACGCGCCCCCTTCCAGGACGACCCCTTCGGGTAGTTCGAAGGTGGTGATGCGGTAATAGTCGTCCTCGGTCGGGAGGGCGTCATCGGCCGGCGCGACGGCTCCGACGCTGATGAAAAGAACCGCGATCGCTTCGACAAGCCGATGATGCCACTGCATGCGAATCTGTTCCTTCTGACGTTATCTACTCGCTACTCGCAATTCGCCACCCGCTTCCGTCACGACTTCCGCTTCCGCTGCGACCTGAGCGCCAAGTACGTCCCGAGCGCCTGATGATACGGCTGATTCGTCGTGAACGTCACCAGATCGACGCGGGCGTTGTCGCAGACTTTGCGCAAATCCTTCCTGAACTGCTGGAACTGTTCCAGGTAGATCGAGCGCAGGCGATACGGGTCGACAAGGATTCGATGGTTCGACAACTCCAGGTTGCGAAACTGTGTGGGCCTCGTAAATGGAAAATCAATCTCTTCCGGCGCGAGGAGCTGCAACAGGATCACTTCGTGCCGTTCGTGACGCAGTTGCTCGATCGCCCGGGTGACGTGCTCGATCGAATCGAAGAAATCACTCAGGATGCAGACCATGCTGCGGCGCTTGAGGGTTCGCACGATCTCCGAGATCACTCCGCCGAGACTGGTCTCCTGTCCCGGTTGCAGCTTCTGCAGATGATTGGCGATGACTCCGAATGTGTGCGGGCTGGTCGATGGTTCGACCCGCTCGCGGACGGCGGTGTCGAACGCGATCATGCCCACGGCATCCCGCTGCTGCAGCAACAGGTAACTGAGAGCGGCCGACAGCGTGCGGCCGTAATTGAACTTGGTGAGCGTGCTCTGCCCGTAGTTCATGCTGCCGGAGGCATCGACGAGCATGTAGGCGCGGAGGTTGGTTTCTTCTTCATACTCCTTGATGAAGTATTTGCCCGTCTTGCCGTAGGCCCGCCAATCGATGTGACGGATTTCGTCTCCGGGGTAATACTGCCGATGCTCGACGAACTCGACGCTGCTGCCTTTGAACGGGCTTTTGTGCTGACCGACCATGTAGCCTTCGACGATCAGCCGGGCGACGACCTCGATCTGCCCGAACCGCGCGAGAGCGGTCGGGTCTTCGAGCGGCGGTGCGGTTCCGGCGGACATGGGGGAAGTCTATTCAGCAACAAGGAGCGAACGCCAGCAGACGCGGTATTTCCAGGCGACCAGGTTGCGGTGCAAGATATGTCCAGTCAATTCTCGCGGCCGAATCCGGCGCATCTGCCTTGCCGGTCAGTGATTGACAGACCGGTCAGAGCGTGTATTCTCAACGCGATCAATTTGGATAATCAGAATTCGCTGGGTGGATAGTCTAATGCTCGAGCGCCGATTCTCACGTTGGCTGCCTTGGACGGAGCGTGGAGGCCATGAAGGGCTGTCCTATCCAGGCGTCTACGCTATCGCGGTTCCGAAACGTCCTCAGGCGCTGAGGCGATTCAGCTGGACGGAAGATATCATCTATCTGGGCATGACGAACTCCGTTGGCGGTTTGGCGGCACGCTTAAGGCAGTTTGCGAATACGATCAATGGAAAGTCTGGCCATGGCGGCGCGGATCGCGTGCGCTATCGATATCGAAGTGCCCGGAGCTTCGAACGGCGTGCCTTGGTTGCGCCATTTCCTCGAGAAACCGCGTGGTTTCGCCGGGTTTGTCGTTCTCCACCATGCACGGATTG
>JANNSB010000489.1:0-5256 GCA_031402175.1 Planctomycetaceae bacterium | reverse complement strand
GCCCTGAGCACCATCCGCCACATGGCCCTCAATCTGGCCCAGAAACTCCAGGCCTCCGTCACCACCATCTGCCAGGAACACGCCGCCAAAATCCCAGTCCTCCTGCACAGACTACGCATCATGAAGAACTAGCCAGCCCTGCCGGCAGAATCAGCGCATATTGACCTGACTTTCGGCTTGGCCGTATACTCCCGCCCCCTTCTGCCGCTGCACGGCGTGTGTCTTTGCCGTTCTCGGAAGTTCCTATCTCAGTGTGGCTTACGGCCTGCCTTCTTTTTTCCGCCCCTTTCAATTCGTTGAGGCATCACCCCTCGCATGGCCCGCCCCTGGCTGATTGCTGGGTCGCTGGTGGCTGCTTTCTGCTTTTGGGCAGTGAGCGCGGGGGAAGAACTGCGCCTCAACGGCCACTTGACTGAGCCACCAACTCGTTCTGTGAGTTACGCTCAAACCCCCGTTGTCGTCGCGGGATCGGAGCAGGTGAGTAGCGATCCTTCGCTGCAACCGATTCAGCTTTCTGCACAATTCTCGCGCGTGTGGGATGACGGCCGATCGACCGTCTGCTGGATGCGCGGCCGTTGCCGTATCGTGCAGGGAGAGACCGAGTTGTCGGCCGACCAGGCGATCATCTGGTGGACTCAGGGGACCGATCAGCCGCAAGTGGACGAACTGCTCATTTACCTCGAAGGGGATGATGCACCCGCCAGCGTCAGCGGCCCCGTCGCCGACTCGCAGCAGATGGCGCTACTGATGCACCTGCGGACTTCGAAGGGGGTAGAATGGGTCGGTCGCGCGCCATTGGGCGAGCCGTTGAGCGACGACGAACCTGTCTATCAGCGGGCGATCGAACATCGTCGGCTGGCGGGACGAGACCGGCTTTTGCCGACGCAACTCACGTTGCCTCAGCCGTCGGGGCCTGCGTTCTCGGAACCGTTCATGCCGAGCGAGCCACAGGGGCTGCCGAGACATGTGACGATCGGTCCCAGGTACTTCGGTCAGGACATCGTGTTCGGCACGACCGAGACCACGAACACCGATCCACCGGAACTGGTGATGACCGTAACCGGCGGCGTCAACATCGTGGTCGACAATGTGCCGCTGGAAGTCGACGGCGCAACGCTGCTCACAAGGCTCGATCTGACTGCGGACCAGGCCGTCATCTGGACCGACGCCCGCCGCGTGCAGACGCCGGGAGGGAACCTCGACCTCGACAGCAACACGCCGTTCCAGGTGTACCTGGAAGGGAACATCATCGTGCGTCAGGGGATGAACGAGATTCGCTGCAGCCACGCGTTCTACGATGCCCGCGAACAACGCGGACTGCTGATGAACGCCGAGGTGCGGACCTTTATCTCGGAGCTTGAAGGCTTCCTGCGGATTCGTGCCGACCGCGTGCGGCAACTCAATCAAACCAACTTCCACGCCCAGAACGCCTGGGTCACGACGAGTCAGATGGGACGGCCCGGCTATCGCATTCAGGCCGATGACATCTTTCTCGAACGTCGTCTCGACATCGTGCCTGCCGGATACACAGACCCGCAGCAACCCGGCTCGTCGGATCTCTACGTGACGAGTCTGAACAATCGGCTCTACCTCGGCGAGGTGCCGGTCTTCGCCGCCCCGTATCTGAGCGGGCCGGCGGATATCCCACAGATTCCGATCGAGTCGTACACGCTCGGCAGCGACGGGGTGTTTGGCGTCACGAGCAAAACCGTCTGGAACGCCGACACGCTGCTCGGACTGGATCTGCCGTCGGGCGTCGATTGGAACCTGCTGACGGACTGGTACTCGCAACGCGGACTGGCCGGCGGCACCGAGGTCGAATACGACATCACGACGAATGCGTTCG
This sequence comes from Planctomycetaceae bacterium, assembly GCA_031402175.1. GTDB lineage: Bacteria > Planctomycetota > Planctomycetia > Planctomycetales > Planctomycetaceae > JANNSB01. Next base: position 3,410 of record JANNSB010000489.1, on the reverse strand, counting down.
GCATCCCCGGTCGTGTGCGGGGTTTCGGCCAGGCGTACTACGTCAATGATCACGATACGGACAATCTGGGCCTGGACCGCCGTTCAATAACGTTTCCCGACGAGGACCGTTTCATCGGGCTGTTGCGTCACCGGATGGACTTCGCCGACGGCACGACGATCTTCGGAGAACTCGGCTACGCCCGCGACCGCAACCTGCGCGAACAGTACTTCGAGGATGACTTCGATCGTGAGAAGGATCTGGAAACGCTGGTCGGCATTCAGAACCAGTTCGACAATTTGACTGTCGGCGGTCTCGCACGCTGGAATCTCAACGACTTCGAAAACAGCACCGAATGGTTACCTCGCGGAGACCTCACGCTGCTGGGTCAACCGCTGTTGAACGACATGCTGACCTGGAGTACGCACAGCTCCTTGGGTTATGGACGAATCAACCCCGCGGATGCGCCTTTCGATCCGGATGATGTATTCACTCCGTTGCCGTACTATCCCGAAGTGCAGGGAACCGTGGCGATGACGCGGCACGAGATCGACATGCCCTTGCAGTTCGGCACGTTGAACGTCGTGCCGTATGCCTTGGGCGAAGTCGCCTTCTGGGAAGAGAACGCACTGGGAGACTCAGCCACTCGGCTCTACGGCAGCGCGGGTGTGCGGTCGAGCATTCAGTTCTTCAAGGCGTATCCCAATCTGTATGACCCGATCCTGGGCCTCAACGGACTGGCCCATCGTGTATCGCTGGAGATGGACTATTTCTACGCTGATTCGTCCGAGGATCTCGGCAGCATTGCTCAATACAACGAGTTCGACGACGACGCTCAGGAACGCTTCCGGGAGAGGTTTGAGACACTGGAGTTCGGCGGCGCGTTGCCGATCGAACTCGATCCACGCTTCTATGCGGTGCGAACTGGTGCGGGTCGATCGGTGACGGCCCCCTATCACGAACTCGTCGACGACATGCACGCCCTGACTTTCGCCATTCGACAACGGTGGCAGACGCACGTCGGGCCGCCCGATCGTTCACGCATCACCGACTGGATGACGCTTGATCTGAATGCGACCTGGTTCCCCGATGCCTCGAACGACAACTTCGGCGAAGACTTCGGACTCGCGGGAGGCAGATACACCTGGAATGCATCCTCCCGAACAAAGTTCATGGCCAACGGACTGTTCGATTTCTTCGATCATGGGCAAGGAGTGTGGAACGTCGGCGTCTTGAGTCAACGCAGCACGCGGGGCAGCCTGTATCTGGGCTTCCGGCAAGTCGAGGCGGAGCCGCTCGAGAGTCAGCTGGTCGTGGGCAGTTTCACCTACGCGATGAGTCCCAGGTACATCGCGACATTCGGGACGGCGTTCGACATTCAGGAAGGGATCGATCGTGGCCAGTCGCTGACGATCTCGCGCTTGTTCGAGTTCTGGGTGCTGCACATGGGACTGGGCTACGATCGCAGCCGTGACAATCTCGGCATCGGATTGTCAGTCGAGCCGCTGTTTGGGCCAGCGCATGCTTCCTCGACACGCATGAGCAACCTGTTGGGGATCGGGCCGTAATTGAAGCGGGTCAGGAGTTCGTATGAATCAGAGTATCGTCCATGCCAAGCCGAGGTGCGGAGCCGAGCGGCGGCCGCGCTGGCGTCAGATGCTGGTGGACATCGAGCGCGGTCTGGTGCAGGGAGTACGATTCGACAGCAGCTTCGCCGTTTACTTCTTCGTCACGACCGTGATCGTGACGATGGGCTTCGTGCTGGGAATCACCGCCATCGAATGGTCGGTGCTCGTCGTCATCGTGTCACTGGTCTTGTCGTCGCAGTTGTTCCATCAGATGCTGCGCATACTCTGGCAGGAATCCGAGCTTCAACTGCCCACGCGGCCCAGGCGATTGATCCGCATTGCCTCAGCGGCCATCGGAGTGGCCAACGTCGGCGCGGCGACCGCCATCGTGGTGCTGTTCTGGCAACGACTGAGCGCGCTCTGGTAACGCAGTCGAAGCGACGACCACCGCAGAACTTGCGAGACGGGCCGACATATCGACGGACTAGGATCAGTTCTCTTCGACCCGCGGCTTCTCGTCCTCGTCGCGTTCGCCGTCCTTCATGCCCTTCTTAAACTCGGTCATCCCTTTGCCGAGACTACGCATCGTTTCAGGGAGCCGATGCCCGAAGAGCAACAGGACGACGATTCCGAGAATGATCATCCCGTAAGTAGAAATTACCGCTAAAATCATTGGACTATTCCAACTTCTTGGAGTGGCGATCCCGTTTCTCAAGCGGACTGCCGGATCACGTCTCCTTCCAGCATTCATTGTGTAGTTTCACGGAGTCATCAGCAAGAGACAAGTAGAATTCCTCGTTTCGCGGCGATCGGTCGCGAATTGTAATGTGGTTTCTGCCCGGGATCGCCAGTTTGTCCGCTGCAACGGCCCGCTGGACACACTGCACAGCAGCCCCCACACTGGCCAATCGTCGCGGACCAAACGCAACCACACTGTGACTGTCCCTTCAGCTTTTCCATGCAAGAATCGATTGAAATTGACGGCATCCGCCTGCATCTGGGCCATCCCGATGTCACTCAGGGAGAGTGGATCGGGCAGCGCGAAGTTCTCAAACAGCTACTGGCCTGCTGGCTGGTCGTCGATCCCCGCGACCTCCCGCTGACGCCACGGCTCGTCGGCCCGCCCGGCATCGGCAAGACCACGCTGATCGCGACCTACCTCGAGGCGCGTGGCATTCCCTGCGTCTGGCTGCAGCTCGATGCCGGTGACGCCGACCCCGCGACCTTCGTGCACTTCCTGCGGGCCGCTGCTGCCTTGATCGCGCCGCGCCGACAACTGCGCCTGCCGCTGCCGAGCGCCGACGACCTGCGCGATGTGCCGGCTTTCATCCGCCGCTGCTTCCGGAGCCTCGCGTTGGCGCTGGACTCTCCATGGGCGCTCGTGCTCGACAACGCGCAGGAGCTCGCTGGTGCGCCGCTGCTGCACGCCGGCATCGCCGCCGCGCTGGCCGAATGGCCCGAGCACGCGCGCCTGATCGCCCTGAGCCGTGAGCCGCCGCCGGCCGAGTACGCGCGTGCTCTCGCCGGCCAGCAACTCGTGGTGATCGACGAGCCCACGCTGCGCTTCACCGAAGACGACACCCAGCGCCTCGTCAGCCTGCACGGCCGGGCCTGGTCAGCGGCCGAGTTGCGCCAGCTCACCGGTGGCTGGGCGGCGGCAATGATCCTCTTGCTCGCGGCGCGCACCGACCTGGGCCCCGGCGACGCGCTGCGCGGCGGCGGCGCCCACGACCGGCTGTTCGACTTCTTCGCCGGCGAGGTGATGGAGAAGATGAGCGCGACCGACGAGGCCGCGCTGGTGCGCATCGCCTTCCTGCCCAGCGCCACCGCGGCGATGGCGGTGGCGATCAGCGGTGACGCGCG
>JANNSB010000488.1:0-15073 GCA_031402175.1 Planctomycetaceae bacterium | reverse complement strand
GCCGCGTCTGTCCCAGACGCGGAGTCACGTCGATAACGTACTCCATCACCAACCGACCCCAGGCCCGCGTCAAACGACGCGGGCCTTTTTTTGTTGCAACGCAAGAACGACGACAAAGAGCGGCGGGGTTGAACACCGCCGCTCGAACGATCGAAGAAGAAGGAGGAGGGGGCCAGGCCGCTCTCCGCCCGCGTCGACAGAAACGACCCGCATGCGCAACTCGAAGGTCGATCGGTTTGCACTCTTCGCCCCCTCCACTGGGGAGGACGAATCTCTCCGCTGCCTCGATGTGAAGGATGTACGGAAGCAGCCGGAACAAAGGGTGTGGTCGATTCGTCCTTGGCCATTGGGAACCTCTCCACTCTTACGGTCGCGGTTGCGCGGAAAGGCTTGGGGATTGATGAGGCGATCGTCCCGTAGCCCGGCCTTCTCAGGGGTCAGCGAGGGTGGCCCTGAATGATCCTTTCGGGGCGGCAGAGCCGTGGGAGGTTCTGCGGTCGCGTGATTCTTCATCATCGTGCCGGAATCTTGCATCCGCAACGCCAATCGCGACCTCCCACCGACTTCGTCGTCTCCGATAGCCGAGCTATCGGGGCCACCCGCGAATGCAATTGTGGAATTCGATCGATTTCGAGTGATGAACCGCTTGGAGTGCCAACCTGAAGCGCTCGTCCTGAAGGATCCACAGACCGCCAAGACGATGCTGCCTCCAGAAAGAGGAGCTTCAAAGGATCGCGCAGAATTCCGGAATTGGTTCTGGCCAACCATCCGCCGCCTTCTACGATCCCCGCAGTGAATGGACGTTATGGACGTTTTTCGAGTTGCCGAATCATCGGTGATGCGTCCTAATGGTCCACATCTAACTCCTGAAAGGAATTCTGAAGATGAATGACATCGTTGACACCGCTGTGGCTGCGGGCGCTTTCAAGACCCTGGTGGCCGCAGTCCAAGCTGCTGGCCTGGTCGACACACTCAAAGGCACGGGGCCGTTTACGGTGTTCGCCCCGACGGATGACGCCTTCGGCAAGCTTCCAGCAAGTGCAGTCGCGGATCTTCTGAAGCCAGAAAACAAGGCGAAGCTGCAGGGTGTGCTCACCTACCATGTGGTCGCCGGAAAGGTCTTGGCAGCCGATGTGCTGAAGCTCAAATCGGCCAAGTCGGTACAGGGCCAGGAGCTGACGATCGACACCACTGCCGGAGTGAAGGTCGATGGCGCGACAGTCGTCCAAACTGACATCCTCTGCACCAACGGCGTCATTCACATCATCGACAGCGTGATGCTGCCCAAGTAAGGCTCCCCGGACGGTTGCGATCCAAGGCGGTCAGCGCCGAGTTCGCATCCGTGGTCGGGGGTGCCTCAACATGCCACTCCGCTTTTCCCCGTTGGGAGAGACCTGAATGACCAAGATTCAAATGGCCGAACTTGGCTTTGTGATTGCGGCCGGCGCGTCGTTCCTATTCTCCGTCTACCTCTGGTTTTCAGGGAACAGACAGGAAGGCGTTTTCGTGGGCCTCTGGGTCCCCTCGATTCTGAGCTTCGGCACGCTGATCCTGGGGAGACGTTCCAATGGATGACGTCGTGATCTTCGTCGTGGGCCTGGGGGTGATGGGCGTCGCAATGATCTCTGCCTTCATCGCCCTCGTAGTGAGCGACCATCCAGATGAACCGAAGGCATGAGGCCTACCTACGACAGTCGAGTCGAAGATCGGCCGAGAACTTACCAACAGGCAAGCACACTTCGAACCACTGTGATGGTGTTGACGACTCCCGTATTTTGACCTCTCAACATTTTGGAGATCCACATGATGAATGAGCACACGACGAATTGGCCCGATCTGGCGATCGGCCTCTACGAACGACTGACGGGCAAGAACGCGGTCGGGTGGCACGACCCCGACCATCGGGAGGGGCGTGGTGATCGCGGATGCAGCGCCCCTCAGTAAGGTCCATCCTCCTCGCGGAACGATGTCGAGATTCGCTTCCCCAGAATCACGCCGGATCACCATTCGCCACGCCCCTCGCTCCTAACGTCGCTCGCGACGTGCCACCCGACCCGAAAGATCCTTTCGGGGCAGCGGTAGCCGTGGGAGGTTCTGCGGTCGCGTGCCTGCGTCATCATCGTGCCGGAATCTGGCACCCGCAACGCCACCGCGACCTCCCGGCGACTTCGTCGTCCCCGCGGGGCTACCCACGATGCACCATTGCCTCAAGGATCCTCGAGCCAAACCTCTGTTCCAATCGGAACGTCTGACGTCGTAAAACTGGGCGGCAGCGACACCGGCGCACACCAACTTTTGTCCCGCCGGTCCAGAATCTCCACCCCGTGAATGTGTGTCCTTACAATCGAGCCGTCAGGTCGTCGCAACTGGATCGGGTCGCTTGCCCGAATTGAAACGCCCGGCGGCGTAGCTTCGGAAACGCCTGGCGTTAGAAAACACCCTCTACCAGCAATCTCGATCACTTCCTCAACTGTGAAAAGAAATCTCATGGCGAGTTGACGACGTAGTTGGCCCCGAAAGATCCTTTCGGGGCGGCGGTAGCCGTGGGAGGTTCTGCGGTCGCGTGCCTTCATCATCATCGTGCCGGAATCTGGCATCCGCAACGCCATCGCGACCTCCCACCGACGTCCCCGATAGCCAAGCTATCGGGGCCACCCGCGCGGGGGTCGATTACACGGCCCCAACAGCGAGCCGTGCCAGGGTCAGGTCGAAGACGGAACTCGCGTCGTGAGCGGTCACGACGAGAGCATGTAACGACTCTTCATGCTGCCACCAGCCGATGCGAATGGCCTGCAGCCAGCTGATATGTCGATCGGCCCGGCAGTCGTACTGCTCGAGGTCGGGTCGAGGGCCGTCGTAGCCCAGCCAGGGGCCGACCCCTTCGTAGACCGGTTCCCCGAGTTCGCTGCGCAATCGATCGAGGGCTGTGAGGTATTTCACCCAGAAGTCCGATCCCGGTTGGCACTTGCCTTCGAACAGGTAGTAGACCTCAAGTGTGACGGATCCGCTGTTTCGATTCGCGCGGAGCGTGTGCAACAGATCGAGAACGCTTTCGACGCGACTGAGCCCGTTCGCATCGGACCGCCTGAGCTCACTGACGCCCAGGTAGTCGTCCATGGGGTACGGTCCTCTTGCTGCGGGCGAATAGATCTCGTTCTGCGTCATGACTGCGAAAGCTCTCGCCTGCAAGTGCTGGCTGATCGGTTGATCGGGCGAGGCAGCCGCCTCTGTGAGGATCAGCACCTTCACCTGTTCGGCGAAGTCGCCGCTCAAATAGCCGGACTGTCGAAACTCTTCGAGTCTGCGCAGCTTGTCCGCAACCTGCATCGAAATACTCCCGCTAACCCAAGGGTCGCCATCATCGACACCGGCGTGGTGGAAAGCAAACCGCATGCTGGGTTCGCGATCTGAAGCGTCAAGTCTGTGTCAAGTCAGACTATGTGCCGGGAACCCCGTGCGACGCACCTGAGGACTTCTTTGGCCTCACCGCCTGCGTGTGATACGATGCCGCCGGTTCGCTCTTGCAGGGACTTCGTTTTCACTCATTCATCATGCCGATTCAGAATGCTTTCGGGGCCGATGCCTCGTTGACAACTTCTTCGGGGACTTTCGGTTACGCCAGTTTGCCGAAGCTGGCGGCGGGGGGCTTTTCGCAGATCGAGTCGCTGCCGTTCTCGCTGCGGGTGCTGCTGGAAGCCTGCCTGCGGAACTGCGACGGGTTTCTGGTGAGCGAGCAGGACGTCAAGAACGTCGCCAACTGGAGCGAATCGCACTCGCCTGACGTCGAGATTCCGTTTCTGCCCGGGCGGGTCGTGTTGCAGGACTTCACCGGCGTGCCGGCGATTGTCGATCTCGCGGCCTTGCGGGCGGCGATGGTGCGGATGGGGGGCAACCCGAAGAAGATCAACCCGCTGGTCCCCTGCGATCTGGTGATCGATCACAGCGTGCAGGTCGACGAGTTCGCGACGCCGCTGGCGCTGCAGTTCAACGTCGACAAGGAGTTCGAGCGGAATCACGAGCGCTATCAGTTCTTGAAGTGGGGTCAGCGGGCGTTTCAGAACTTTCGCGTCATCCCGCCGGCCACCGGGATCGTGCATCAGGTCAACCTCGAATACCTGGCGAACGTGGCGCTCACCAAGACGGTCGACGGCAAGACCGTCGTCTTTCCCGATTCGCTCGTCGGCACCGATTCGCACACGACGATGATCAACGGTCTCGGCGTCGTGGGCTGGGGCGTCGGCGGCATCGAGGCCGAAGCCGTGATGCTGGGCCAGCCGATCTACATGCTGCTGCCGGAAGTCGTCGGCTTCAAACTTTCCGGTGAGCTGCCGGAAGGAGCGACCGCGACCGATCTCGTGCTGACGGTGACGCAGATGTTGCGGCGGCACGGCGTGGTCGGCAAGTTCATCGAGTTCTACGGACCGGGACTGAGCAAGATGTCGCTCCCCGACCGGGCCACGATCGCGAATATGGCGCCGGAGTACGGTGCGACGATGGGCTTCTTCCCCGTTGATGCGGAAACGCTGCGCTATCTGGAGCGTACGGGTCGCGACAAGGCCACCATCGAACTCGTCGAGAAGTACTACAAGGCGCAGGGCCTGTTCCGCACCGATGCTTCGCCGACGCCGAGATTCTCGACGACGATCGAACTCGACATGTCGCACATCGAGCCGTCGATGGCGGGACCGAAGCGCCCGCAGGACCGCGTGTTGCTGTCGGCGATGAAGTCGCAATGGCAGCAGGATCTGGCGACCACGTTCGGCAAGTCGGCCAAGTCGAACGATTCGACGCCGCAGTCGATGATGTCGGAAGGCGCGCCGGCAATGGTTGCGGTTCTCGAACCCGATCGTGGCGTCGGCGGCGTGCCGGTCGAGTATTCCGGTAAAGAATTCTGCCTCAAGCATGGCGCTGTCGTGATCGCCGCCATCACGAGCTGCACGAACACCAGCAATCCGTCGGTGATGGTCGGCGCGGGACTGCTCGCCAGAAACGCAGTCGCCAAGGGGCTGCAGCGCAAACCGTGGGTGAAGACGTCGCTCGCCCCGGGCAGCCGAGTCGTTACCGATTATCTCGACCAGGCGGGACTGACGGAACCGCTCAACGCGCTCGGCTTCAATCTCGTCGGTTACGGCTGCACGACCTGCATCGGCAACAGCGGACCCTTGCCCGATCCGATCGCGGAGGCCGTGCAGGAGAACGATCTCGTCGTCTGCTCGGTGTTGTCGGGGAACCGCAACTTCGAAGGGCGCGTGAATCAGCACGTCAAGGCGAACTATCTCGCCAGCCCGCCGCTGGTCGTGGCCTACGCACTGGCGGGCACCACCGAGATCGATCTCGTCACTGAGCCGCTCGGCCAGGACCAACAAGGGAACGACGTTTATCTCTCGGACATCTGGCCCTCGCAGAAAGAAATCTCCGATACGATCGCCACATCGCTGACACCCGCGATGTTCACGCATCAATACAGCACCGCCAGCCAGGGGCCGCCCGAGTGGCAATCGATTTCGGGAGCCGAGGGGGATCTCTTCCAGTGGGATGAGAAGAGCACTTACGTGCAGGAGCCGCCGTTCTTCATCGACATGCCGAGCGAGCCGCCGCCGATCGCCGGCATCAGCGGGGCGCGATGTCTCGTGTCGGTGGGGGACTCGACGACGACCGACCACATCAGCCCGGCCGGGTCGATCAAGACCGAATCCCCGGCGGGAAGGTTCCTGCAGCATCACGGGGTGCGGCCGGTCGACTTCAACAGTTACGGCAGCCGGCGCGGCAACGACCGGGTGATGACTCGCGGCACCTTCGCGAACATCCGGCTGCGAAACTTCCTGGCCCCCGGCACCGAGGGGGGCGTGACGATTCATTTGCCGACGGGCGAGAAGACGACGATCTTCGAGGCCTCGCAACGGTATCAACTGACGGGAACGCCGCTGGTCGCGCTGGCCGGCAAGGAGTACGGCACCGGTTCCTCCCGCGACTGGGCGGCCAAGGGAACGCAACAGCTTGGCATTCGGGCCGTCATTGCCGAGAGTTACGAACGCATCCATCGCAGCAACCTCGTCGGCATGGGAGTGCTGCCGTTGCAGTTTCGTCCGGGTGAAAGCCGCGAGGCCCTCGAACTTGATGGGACCGAGACGTTCGACATCTCGCTATCGGATGAACTCAAGCCGAGACAGGCCGTCGAAGTGACGGCCCGCAAGACCAACGGCGACGAAGTGCATTTCGTGACGACCTGCCGCATCGACACGCAGGTGGAGGTCGAGTACTACCGTCACGGCGGTATCCTGCATTACGTGCTGCGGCAGTTGTTGAAGAGGTAGTTCTTACACCCTCTCCCTCCGGGAGAGGGTCGGGGTGAGGGGATCTGCGGAGCACATCGCGGCCCTCACCCCCCAACCCCTCTCCCGGTGGGAGAGGGGAGAAGTGTTTGTTCATATTTGAAATTGATCCATGGGACTGTTCGACAAACTCAAAGGCGCGCTCCAGAAGACGAAGGACATTCTGCGCACTGATGTCCGCGACCTGTTGAAGAAGGGCGAAATTCTCGACGACGTCAAGCTCGAGGAATTCCATCGCGGACTGATCACCACCGACATGGGTGTGACCGCGGCCACCGCCATCGTCGATGAACTCCGCGAGAAGTTCGGCGGGCGCACCATTCAGCCCGATGCGATCTGGCAGGTCGTCAAGGACAAACTGAAGGCCATCCTCAAGGGGTCGGGCGACATCAACTGGGACATGTCGAATCCCCTCTCCGCGCTCAAACTGGCGCCGAGCGGGCCGACGGTCATTCTCGTGTGCGGCGTCAACGGCGTCGGCAAGACGACATCAATCGCCAAGCTCGCCCACTTCCTGCAGAAGTCGGGTAAGAAAGTGGTGCTGGCTGCGGGGGACACATTCCGCGCCGCGGCGGTCGAACAGCTCACGATGTGGGCCGCCCGGCTCAAGTGCGAGATCGTCACCAAGCCTTCCGGCAGCGATCCGGCCAGCGTGGCCTATGAAGGTTGCGCACGAGGCGTCGAGGTCGAGGCCGACGTGGTGATTGTCGATACGGCGGGCAGGTTGCAGACGCATCAGAACCTGATGCTCGAACTCGGCAAGATTCATCGCGTGATGAGCAAGCCGATCCCCGGCGCCCCGCACGAATGCCTGCTGGTCCTCGACGCGACGACCGGTCAGAACGGCCTCTCGCAGGCGAGCAAGTTCAGCGAGGCGGCTCAGTGCACCGGCATCGTGCTCGCCAAGCTCGACGGCACGGCGAAGGGTGGCGTGGTGGTCGCCATCCGCCAGCAGATGGGCATTCCGGTGAAATACATCGGCGTCGGCGAAAAGATCGACGACCTGGAACTCTTCTCGCCGGATGATTTCGTGGATGCGCTGATTGATCCGTCGTAGCTGGGGCTGCATTTTGAACGAGCAGGCGATTCCAATTGCCAGAGGCACATTTCTCAGCGACAATGTTATGGAGATGTGAACGCCAGAGGCTCGACATGAACAGCTACGAAACATCCGCGACCGTCGAAAATGAAGGCGAAGTCCACATCGCGGGCGTCCCTTTCGCGCCGGGAACCAAAGTTGAGGTCACGATCAGCCGCAAGCGAGTCTCGGCGGAAGAGTTCGTTGCGGCTTGGATGCGTGTCTGCGCCGATTTGCGAGGTCGCACTGGCATGGAAGAGCTTTCAGATGAAGACATCTGCCAGGAAGTCGACCGCTACCGGGCCGGTCCATGAACGTGCTCATCGACACGAGCGTTCTGCTGTCGGCGGCACTTCGCAACCGGCTGCCCGAGCGCGTGGTTCTCTATGTGGCTGGTCGGGACGACTTCCGCTTGCTTGTGACTCCTGAAATCCTCGCCGAATACACCGACGTACTGCGGCGCCCTAAGTTCGGGCTGACTGAGCCAACTCTCGCGCGTTGGGCCGAATTGCTGGCGATGAGGACAGTGCAGGTCGGTAGCCCACCGAACACGCCCGACTTTCCGCGCGATCCGAAGGATGCTCCCTTTCTGGCGGCTGCCCTGGCGGTGGCCGCCGATTACCTCATCACAGGAGACAAAGACCTGTTAGAGGCCAATGATCTCGTCACGACACGAATCGTCACCGTGGCTCAGTTCGGCAGTGAATTTCAAATCACCTGATCAGCGATGAGTGCCTTCCCAACATCTCCACTCCACTCGCTCCTAACGTCGCTTGCGGCGTTCCACTCATTTTTGTCCGAATCAGGACGTGGAAACGCTGCAATCCGTCCATGAACGACTCCCCCCAATCATCGTCGACCTCCAGCATGTCGCCATCCGCGGCGTCGGCGCGCCGGGCCTGCCCTACACCCAGGAATGGTACCTGACCCGCCGTGCACTACACGGCGACGTGGCCTGCAGGGTAATTCGGTTCCCAACGCCTAAAGCCGAGTGCCGACTTTAAGCAGCCCCAGCAGCGTCTCCTCGGCTGCCGTCGGTTCGCGAAGGTTCGCGCCGATGCGGGCGGCGATCTGGTCGCGGAGTTTCGGCAGCGCGTGAGTCAGGCCGCCGGTGAGGGCGATGCGCTGCCAGTCTCGCGTGGGCCAGATGCGGTCGACGCAGCGGGCGTAGTTTTCGACCATCGACTCGATGGCCGCGTGAAACAGGTTGCCGACCGTGAGGTTCTCGGTCGTGATCCCTTCAATGCTGCCGCGCTCGCCGAACGGGCCTTTGAAGAACGCCAAGTCGCACGTCAGTCCTCCTCCGTCGGCGTCTTTCAGCGCATCGCCGATCAATCGCCACGTGTTGTCGAGCGTCACACCGGCGCGGCGCGGCAGTTCGGTGAGGAACTCCAGCAGCACGTTGAGTGAGCGACCGGCGGGCAGATGTGTGATCGTGTTGATCCAGCCTCCATCGAAGTACGCACGGGTTTGATACTCACCCATCTGCGCCTGGGCCGTCCGTCGGCTGACCTGTGAACCGGTGGAGATGTTGATCGACAGTTCGTCTTCCGTCAGGCCGGCCCCGTAGAGCGCGCACTGTTGATCGCCGAACGCCGCATAACACGGTATCGCGGGGAAAGGGGGTTGCAGCATGCCGACAGGATGTACTTCATCCGCGATCGCTGGCCAGCGAATATGTTCGAGTCCGAGCTTCGCGAGAGCCGACCGATGCCAGTCTCTTGCATGCAGGTGCAGCAGTCCGATCGCCTCGGTGGGATGCATCTGCGGCACCGCGCCGCAAAGTTGGGCGATGGTTGCATCGCCGACCGATGCGATGCCGGCCGATAGCGGCAGTCGTCCTTGTTCCGCCAGCCAGAAGAGGAGCGTGGTGGCCGACCCGGGTTGCAGTTCGCGCCCGAGTTCCGCGAACTCCCGATCGCTCCAGCGCCCGCGCACTACTTCTATGTACGACTTGCCGGTGAGATGAGGTTGCAGCGTGCGCTGATCGCGCCACGACAGATAGTTGCTCAGCGGGCGACCGGCGTCATCCACGAGCACGACGCCTCCCATCTGACTCGACACCAGCACGGCCTTGGCATCGGGTGCATGCGCCAGAAGCTGGGCCAGCACGCAATCGACACCTTCCACGATGGCGGGCATCGGCACTTCGAAATGCCCCGCGGGTTGACCGGCGAGCGGCTCGGGAAAAGGTTCCTTCACGACGCCTGTGACCTCACCCGTCGTGAGATCCAGGACGCCTCCCTTGATGGACGAAGAGCCGACATCGAGACCGAGACATTGCATGGATCGAATGGTATCCCGGAGCGCAAGCGACGGCGAGTACGTTGCGGCGTCTGTCCCCAGACGCCGGGCGAGGCAACGACGCGCGGTTGTTGATGGCGGCCGCCGCGAAGGGAAAGACTGTGTCACGATCGGCCTAATGAGTGAGCGCAATGGAAACGACATAATCCGCCAGCCACGCTGCCCTAACGAGCGACGCGTTTCACGCTGGTCCCCGCGTCTGGGGACAGACGCGGCAACGTTACGCCATTGGGCAAGCCTGCTGTGACGCGATACGATGGAACCGCGACTCACCACTTCGTCTGCGCAGGAATGACTCCCATGAAACACACAATCTCACGAGTTCTGCCGGCATCGCTCCTCGCAATCATCTGCATCACATCCGTCGCTCCCGCCGAGGACGCGGACATCCCGCCCCAACTGTGCGGCACGTTTTCGATCGTGGCGTACGATCCCGAGACACAGGAACTCGGCGTGGCGGTGCATTCGCGGGTCGTGGCCGTCGGGTCGATCGTGCCGTTCGCGAAAGCGGGCGTCGGCGCGATCGCCACGCAGTCGCATGCCAATGTGTCGTTCGGCCCGCGCGGACTGGAGATGCTGGAAGAAGGTCTCGCGCCCGAGGAAGTACTGGAACAACTGCTGGAGTCGGATGAAGGGCGCGAACTGCGGCAGGTGGGCATCATCGCGGCCGATGGGTCGACGGCGCAGTTCACGGGCGGCGAATGCGTCCCCTGGGCCGGCGGCAAGAGCGGCGAGAACTACTGCGTGCAGGGAAACATTCTGGCTGGCGAAGAAGTGGTCAACGCGATGGCCGATGCGTTCGAGACCACCGAGGGAGAACTGGCCGACCGGCTGCTCGCCGCCCTCGACGCGGGGGATGCAGCCGGCGGCGACACACGCGGCAAGCAGGCGGCCGCGCTGTTGATCGTGCGTGAAGGCTGGGGCTACGCTGGCCTCAACGACCGCTACCGCGACATCCGCGTCGACGACCACCCCGACCCGATCGTGGAACTGCGGCGAGTGTACGAGGTGCACAAGAGCGTGTTCGGGCGGCCGGAGTGAGTAGGCTTGATCGCGATTTCGTTACTTCCATCCCATCGTTTCTCATCGATCAACAGGAGTTCACTCATGCTGCGAGAGATCAAGACCCAAAAGGCGCTGCAGGGCTTGAAGCGTGGTTACGTGTTGAATTTCTGCCCAGGCTTCAGCAACGGCTGCAGGATTCACACGTTCAACTGCTGGCACGTCGATCGAATGACGTTGCCGCCGCGAAAGATCTGGGCCAATACGGTCGAAGAGCTGGAAGCATGGATCGCCGAACAGGGGGTGAAACTCGATTGGCATTCACCGCACTGCATGTTCGTGTGAACGGTGCTATTTTCTTCGCACTCGGCGAGTCTTCGGCTGCTCCAGCCCGGCGGTGATGGGAGAAGTCAGTTTCTCGTAGAGTGCGAACAGAAACTCGATCCGTTCGCGGTCACTCTGAAACTGCTGAGAGCGATAACACTTGTCGACCGCGCGGTCGAGTTCTCTGTGGGCTTTCGTCAGCTTGGCGGGCATGGAGGCAGGGTCATACAGTTGTGCCAGGCTCGAGTCGGGAAAGCCCGCCCGCGCGTCCAGCACGGCTTGCGCCTTGGACTCCACGGCCGAGATTTGCTTCGGCGTGGGCCTTTCCGGCCAGGGAAAGTTGTTGTAAACCAGTTTTGTCGAATAGCGATAATCCGATTTGATTCGACCACAGACATGGCGGACCCAGGTCATGTGCATTAGAGATGTCAGTACTCCGAAGTGAAACAACGTTGCATCCGGCACCGCGGTGCAACTGTTATGTACGATGACATCAGGAGTAAAAAAACCGAATGGTACGTACTTTCGTCTCTCCGATGTGTGTTGTGGAATCACCAGAAACGAAGTGGTAGGTTGTCGAACCTCGGCAAACACGGACGGCAAGTTCGCAGCCTCTCGAGTCGTTTTTTTCTTGCTCTTAAGTCGATACTCCCTGACGAACTTCACTCGCCCATAGATTGTCTTGTCACTTCTCCAGTCGCGCGGGTTGGCGTCGACCAACCAAATGCACCAGCGAGGAATCCCATTGAGGTATTCGTCGGCGCACAGCAGTGGACGAAGGTATTTCTTTCCGGCGGGACTTGTCGCGAGAAACGTCTTGCGATGTTCCTCCTCGACAATCAAGAAACCGCCGTCAACCGGCTTGCTCCCGTACTTCGACTTTGGGACGCGACACAAGGGGGACTGCCGACTTGTGATTAGGCAATTCGACCCTTCGAATAGATAGGGTGAGATGTTCGCGACCGTGTGGGTAGTACCAACGAACGTTCGTTCTCCTTCGTCGTCAATCTGTGGAGAATACTCGGTGAGAGTTCTTGTGGTCTTCCCCGTCCGACTGAACCCAATGATCACGACGTGGACATGAGCAGCTCCGCGTGCCTCGCTCTCCCAGGGAAACGTCGTGTGGGCAAAATCGATCTGGACGCCCTCGGCGAACAAAGTGCTCCATAGGACAGGAACTTGTTCCCCTTGGGAAATCGAATTTGTCGAGACGAACGCAACTTGTATCGGCTTATTGCCAATATAGGACGCGGCCTTTCGGTACCAGGCAGTTACATAGTCGAGGACTCCGAGGCCATGCAGTTCCCCCCAGATCCGCTTCATGTCAGAGGACTGCTCACCGGTCATCAGGTGTTTTCCAACGAACGGAGGATTCCCCAATACGTAGCTACACGAATTCGCCGGAAGCACTTCGTCCCAGTCGATACGCAACGCATTGGCAACAAGAATCGTCGCCGATTTTCTGAGTGGAAGACGCACAAGGTATTGTCCAAACGCTTCACTCAGCCTCTGGTTCATTTGATGATCGACGAGCCACAGGGCCACCTCGGCAATCCGAGCGGGAAACTCATTGATCTCGATGCCATACATGGCGTCGACATCGATAACTGAAAGCAGTTGAATGTCCGTAACCTGCTGACGACCATTGAGTGCCTTTAGCACGTCAATTTCGAGCAGACGCAGTTCACGATACGTAACAACCAAGAAATTGCCGCAGCCGCATGCGGGATCCAAAAACTTCAGCGAACCGAGATTCGTGTGAAACTCCTTGAGCTTCTTGGTGCGCTGTGTCCCCTTGAGCGATTTGCGCCTTTCGAACTCAGCACGCAATTCGTCCAGGAAGAGTGAGCGAACTACCTTGAGGATGTCACGCTCACTGGTGTAATGCGCTCCGATCTGACGACGTTCGCGACTTCTGGCCTCGCCTTTGAAGAGAGACTGAAACAATGAGCCGAAGATTGCCGGTGAAATCCTACTCCAGTCAAATCGGCAACACACAAGTAACCGATTCCGCATATCGCGGTTGAAGTCGGCGAAGTTGAGCGCCTCGGCGAATAATTCGCCATTCACATATCTGAAGCCAGCCAGTTCCTCGAGAAGGTGCTTTTGCCGCTTGTCTTCGGGAGTATTCAGTACCTCAAACAGCCTGGCGAGTTGCGCACCGAGGTTGCTCCCATCTGGGCTGGAATGGTTTTCGATGAAATGTGTGAATGCCTTGCGGTCAAACAGGTCGGTGTTTTCGGCAAACAGGCAAAACAACACTCGAACCAGGAACCTCTCAAGGTCATGTCCGACGTATCCACCATCTTCAAGTGCATCACGGAGATCACCAAGCAATCCAACGGCTCTGATATCAATCGGATCATCGGGGTCGAGCTTGTGTTGCTGGTAGCCAGGAATGAACGCGAACTTGTCGGCGTGGGAATGGAGGTCCTGCAGCTCGACTACGGCGGATTGGCTTTCCTCAAGGTCGTGCACAGCGATCCGAGCGAAATCGCTGACAATTACATAGCGCGGTATTTCGTCGTCGCGACCGGCGTTCTTCAGGCCGTGGATGTACTCCATCGCCTGACTCTCGGCCTTATCCAGCGATTGGCCCCGGCTTTTGTGCTCAACCAGGACGGTTGCGGGCCAGAAGAGATCGATGAATCCCCAATTTCCAGAGAGCTTCTTGATCGGTTCTTCGAAGCTTGCGACCGTGCGGCGCTTGATGCCGAACACTGCGAAGAATTCGTTCCAGAACGTCTGGGCTTCCGCATCCTCGCGCGAAACGTCGGCCCAGTCACTGGCGAATGCGATGGCGTTGCGGCGGATTTCGTTCCAGGAAATGGGCATTCCGAACCCTCGGCGATCAGCTCCTTGTTGGCCGGGATGATAGTTCCGGCAGAACTGAAACGAAACGACTCACCTCTGCCAACTGATTTCGCGCGAGATTTCCTGTAACACTCGCTCCCCATTCTCGCTGAGGCCAGTGTTGCGCCGTTTTTTTGCGACGAGGGATTGGAGCCGTTGCGCCAACTCGCCGTCAGCGCGGCGATGGAAAACCGACCTCAAACCCTCCAGGGAGACTGATATGTTTCGTACCTCACTCAACCCCCGACCTGTCGTCAATCGTCGTCTCCCTCGCAACAAGTACGTTGCGGCATTCTCCGCGCTCATCACATCGCTGGCGATCGGCTTCGCGCCCGGTCGCGTTCAGGCGGATGCGACCGAAGTGACCGTCAACGGAAGCATCGTCGAAGAGTTCTGGGAAACCGCCCATATTGCCGACGCGCGGGTCGGATATGCAGTCACGCAGGTTCTGCACGTCAACCGCGACGGCGTCAAACTGCGCGTGGAGAGTTCCGATATCAATCTCACGACCACGCGGTTCGGCGAAACGCAGCAACTGCTCATTCGCGGCGTCGTCGAATCGACGCTCGACGGCGAAATGATTCGCATGAGCGAATCGATGGAGTCGCCGGGCCTGCCGGTCACGACTCTGGTAGGAGTCGTGGAGGGGAACGAACTCAAACTCACCGTCACCACCGGCGAGGAAGTCGAAGAGCAACGCATTCCGTGGGAGGCCGACCTCGTCAGCGGCATGCAGTTCGCCGCGCAGATCGAGCACTATGCGTGGCAGCCGGACGAGGAAGTGGCGACGACCGAATACTCCTTCATGGACGGCGTGCACTCCGCGACGTACTTCAACCGCGGAGAGACCGAACTGCTGATGCAGGATGGCGCCTCCCGCACGCTGCTGCACATCGAAAAGCAGGAAACTCTGGCCGACGGCAGCATCGAGATCTCGCATCTCTACATCGAGCCGGGCGTGGGACCGATCAAGGCGGAATTCGTCAGTGCCGAAATGACGACCGAACGCGTGACCCGCGAAGCCGCCGAGAGTACCGATGAGCCGATGCACGAAACGGGCACGGTGATCGAAGTGTCGCTCCCCGAGGCGATGCTTCCGGCAGACCTCTACCTGGCCTCTGCGCTGACGTACCAGCTCACGCTGCCGGGCATTACCTCTTCGGTGGTGATGAACGACCTG
>JANNSB010000487.1:0-6344 GCA_031402175.1 Planctomycetaceae bacterium | reverse complement strand
CTGCAGGTTCGCCAGCCCGGCCAACTCCTTCAGCCCCGGGTCTGTCACTTGGGTGCTGCCAAGGTACAACGACTGCAGATTCGCCAGCCCGGCCAACTCCGCCAGCCCCGCGTCTGTCACCTGAGTGCTGTAAAGGTCGAGCGTTTGCAGGTTCGCCAGCCCGGCCAACTCCGCCAGCCCCGCGTCTGTCACTCGAGTGCCGACAAGATCCAGCTTCTGCAGGTTCGCCAGCCCGGCCAGTTCCTTCAGTCCATCGTCCGTCACCTGGGTGTTGCCAAGGTACAGCGTCTGCAGGTTCGCCAGCCCGGCCAATTCCTTCAGTCCATCGTCCGTCACCAGAGTGGCGACAAGGTTCAGCGCCTGCAAATTCCCCAGCCCGGCCAACTCCGCCAGCCCCGCGTCTGTCACCTCCGTTGACCCAAGGTCTAAACCAAAAGGCAACGCTGGTGCTGGCAATCTCGATAGACCCCGTTCGGGCCAATTACTAAAACTAAAACGGAACGCGGGGATGTCACCCGGCTCGCCGGAACCGTATTTCATAAATCGTTCGGATTGGCTCCGTATCCAACCTGCTTCAGCACCCCTTGCGGTCCAGGCATCAACGACCGACTCCGGCAACGGCTGAGGCAGCGCACTGCTCTCTTCTGCGTTCGTCTCCCGAGTCGTCAGCGGTCCCGGTTCGTCGACCGTTTGCGAATAGCCTGACTGGCTGAGGGTCAACAACAATGCGACTGACAATTGACGCCAAGTGACGAACGGGCCGAGAATTCGCGTTGACATGACTCACCCTTCTGAAAGCGAACGGGGCTGACATCCTCAACTCTTATACCCTGCCGCCTGGGAAGGATTCAACGCCGTCGTCTCAATGGCACGCGGGTGGCCCCGAAAGATTCTTTCGGGGCGGCGGGAGCCGCTGGAGGCTGTGAGTGAGAGTCGTCTCTCAACCGACGCTGGCGTGCAGCACCGCGATCTCACACTCATTCAATGAATCAGCCCGGCTGCGAAATCAATCGCAGCCGGGCTGATGGTTTTTTCAATTCAACTTGCGAACGACTATCTGTCCCTCGACGCCTGGCGCGAGCCGCCTTCGAGGTAGTAGATCGCGGGATCGTCGATGATCCACGGCGTCGACCAGGTCTGGCCGTCGTCCGGGCTGCAGATGTTGAAGAACATCGTGTTGAAGTGCGTCGGCTGCAGGCCGTAGGGCAAGGAAGACATCAGACGGTCTTCGGCCGTCAGGTCTTCGACGCCGGGACGGGCGTAGTAGTGAATGCGGCCGTCGCTCGTCACCGACATGCCGAGCGTGTACCAGCCCGGCTGTTCGATCGTGGGGCCAGGAATGTCGCGGCCGTCGGTGCCTGCCCGAATCACGAACTGAGCGTGATCGTGGTCGTAGTTCCGGTTGCGGGTCGAGTTGAACTGGATGAAGATGCCGGGATAGTAGGGTTCCTGCACGGTGACTTCTTCCATCCGGCGTCGGCGGAAGATGAATGCGCCGGTTTCGACTTCCTGCATCTCGGTCTTGGGAGCCTGCAGGCCGAGGCGCATGCCGAACGAAACGCCGGCACGCTGTTCCCATTCATGCCACGGCGGCAAATAGACGCGAGCGACGACGTTGGGGCAGTAGTGCACGGGCATATTGCGATTGGCCAAGAGCAGGTCGTCCTGCAGTTGTTCGTGTCCGGGTTGTCCAGGGATGCCGGTGTCGCGGGACCGCAGGTAGAGTGAACCGAGGCTGCCTTCGAGGCCCCCGACGGGAGTGTCGACGCGACGAATCGTGTCGGGCTGGCCGCGTTTCGGGCTTTCGTTCCACATGCCGTTCGTGGCTCGTCCGAGAGGGGCACGAGTCTGGCCATCGTCTTCGCTGCTGGCCTTCGGCCACTGGAAGTTATAGCCCCACTCGACGTTTTCAAAATCGTCTGAACGGCCGACCGTTCCGGTGCCGGGGACGACCTGGGCCTGGACTGTTGTGACGGCACACATCCACAGCCCCGTTCCCAGCACGACAACCGGCGACCACCACCTCAGTGTTCTGTAGCGATCCATGCTCATAGCACCATGTCCTGCGTTCAAGTGCGTGCGTTCCATTCCCTGTTTCGCGGGCGACTGAGGTCCGCGTAGTCAGCGTATCGGCCGTTGTTCGGCGGGAACTGATCGTGCTGGCTGTTGTGAACGCACGGAAGCCGAGATGTTGTCGCATCGCAACACCTGGTGAAAATGGGGAACGTGTACGGCTTCCTTTCGGTCGTCAGCGGGTATAAACCGGTGAAATCAGGGAAAGCGGGCTAAGCTGGTAAACTGCGGTCGGATTGCGTGTTATGACGACCTGCGGGAATCGAACCGGAAATCGGGAGATAACCGGTAACAGTTCTGACTGGAGTCCGCTCAGTGGTAATGGTAGGAATGACCTCAGCAACCTAGAATTGGCTGAGCGACTTGCCATAGGCACGTCGAAATCAATGAGATACGTCGAGGCGAACGCCTCAGGGTGGTCCAATGGGTCAGCATACCGAACGCATTGCATACGACTTGGATCGGCTCCGCGAAGGGGACGCACGCGCCATCAACGACTTGCTGGAGCATGCCTCCAGCAGGCTGATGCATCTGACACGAAAGATGCTGCACGGCTTCAGCGGCGTCAAACGCTGGGAACAGACCGACGACGTCTTTCAGAACGCCTGTATGCGACTGGCGCGGGCTCTGAGCGACCAGACGCCGAGCGACCCGCGGCACTTCTATCGGCTGGCGGCTGTCCAAATCAGGCGAGAACTGATCGATATGGCGCGCCGCTATCGCGGCCCGTTGGGCATCGGCGCGAATCACGCCACGGTGCTGGGAGTCTCGAGCAAGAATGGCGAGGAGACGCCTTCGAATCCGTTGGATGTCGGGGGCCAGACTCACGACCCGCGGAAACTGAACGACTGGACCGAACTGCACGAGCATGTAGCGGCTCTTCCGGACAAGGAAAGGGAGTGCGTCGATCTGCTGCTCTACAACGGTCTCTCGCAGCGCGAGGCCGCCGAACTGATGGGCGTTGATGAACGAACCATCAAGCGCTACTGGCAGAAGGCTCGATTGCAACTGCACAAGCTGCTGGGCTCGGACAGCGCGGTCTTAGACGAAGCTGCCAACGAAGCCAAATAACTGATCCATCGGGATTGCAGGCAACTTCAGGCGCAGGGTCGAACTGCGCACGGTTTAAGCTAACATGGAAGCCGTAATGACGCAGGAGATTCGAGCCCATCGAATCGCGAGTATCCTATGAGCACCGCGGGGCTGCACTTGTCGGACGAAGACCTTCTCGATGAACTCCTATTAAAATGGGAGGAACTGCAGGAGGAAGGGCAGGTTCTCCCGGCGGAGGAACTCTGCCCCCCCGACAGACCCGACCTGTTCGGCGAGCTGCAGAACCGGATCGAAGCGCTGCTCGAAATGAACGAGAAGTTCGATCAGGTGCAGGCCGAGGGCGGATCGAATTCCAAGCCCCAGGAAGAGTCGTCGGGCACTGCTCTATCCGGCGCGCTCGACACCCTCATCAAGTATTCGGTGTTGATGAAGCACGCTCAGGGGGGCCTCGGCGAAATCTACAAGGCTCACGATACCGGAATCGGACGCGAAGTCGCCGTCAAGTCGATCCGTCGCGAGTTCCATTGGGTGCCCGAACGACGACGCAGGTTCATTCAGGAAGCCGAGGTCACGGGCCAACTGGAACATCCCGGCGTCGTCCCCGTCTACGCCTTGGGGCACACTTCGGATGGCCGGCCGTACTACGTGATGCGGTTTATTCGCGGTCAGGAACTGGAAGAGCGGATTCACGACCTGCACGCCGCCGGCTGCTCCCGCGTGGAATTGCGACGCCTTCTACGGCACCTCGTTTCCGCCTGCCGCACCGTCGACTACGCCCACAGCCGACGGATTCTGCATTGCGACATCAAGCCGATGAACATCATGGTCGGCAAGTATGGCGAGACGCTGGTGCTCGACTGGGGAGAGGCGGTTTCTCTCGATTCCGGCACGCTGGCGAGCGAAGGTCCATTGCCCGTCGCCGCCGATGGCGGTCGTAGCTCTTCGGAAGCTGCCGGAGGCACGCTGCTGTACATGCCGCCCGAAAGATTGCAGCCCGAGCCGCCGCTGTTGACGCCCGCCTCCGATGTGTACAGTCTGGGTGTCACGCTTTACAAGCTGTTGACCGGCCGCGAGCCGTATCGATCGCCGAGCCGTATTCAACTGATGGAGGACATCAAGTCGGGCAAGCATGCGCCGGCACACGAAGTCAATGATCAGATACCGCGTCCGCTATCGGCGATTTGCGAGAAAGCGATGTCTCGCGATCCGCATCATCGCTATCGCTCCGCGGGAGACATCGCACGCGAACTCGAAGCCTGGATGGACGATGAACCGGTCGCGGCCCATGTCGAAACCCGCTGGGAGCAGATTACCCGCTGGATCCGCACGCACCGCACCTGGGCGCAGACAGCGGCCGTGATCTGCGTTTCGTTGTTTACTCTCGCGCTCGTGACGTCAGGTCTGTTGTTTCAGCATGGGAAGCAGCAGCAGACCGCGCTCGAAACGACTCAAGACGCGCTCAATACCGCCGAGATTTCGCGACGCGACAATCTCCGGGCCCTGGCTGATGGGGCCGCTCGCCAGATGGCGAACCAGGTGCAGGTGCGCTGGGCGATGCTCAACGTGCTGGCACACGATCAGCAGCTTCACGACCTGTTGCCGACGTCCGAAGAGGATGAAACAAGTTTCCTGACGCAAGACCGAGTCAGATTCGATGCATTGCACGAATGGCTGGGGCGCAAGTTCGACGAGTTTCGCGATCGGCTGAGTGCGTCCAGCATCTTCATCCTTTCGCAGCGCGGCAATCAGCTCGCGCGGTATCCTGAGTCCGACGAGCTTCAGTTCGGCGAACCGCGCAACCTCGCCTACAAGACCTATTTTCACGGCGGATTCCTGCAGTTGTCCGAGGCCGCAGGCGCCAGCGCCCGGCCCGTGGAGAACGACAGCATGTCTGCGGTCTTCTTCAGCGCGACCGATCAACGACGCAAAGTGGCGTTCACCGTCCCCATTCGTGAAGACGCTTCGGCCGAAGGTGCGGTCATCGGACTGCTGGTCATGACCGTCGATGTCGGCGAGTTCACCCCGCCGCAGATTCAGGCGGGGGAGCAATCAGAAAGACGGGTATTGCTCATCGACATGCGTCCCGACTGGCAGGAGCAAAAAGGCACGATCTTGCAGCATCCGGCGTTTGATGAAGGCGCGATTGTCAACTCGCAGTCGCGAGTTCCGGTCGTCCCCGAGTCTTTGAAGTTGGAATTCTCCGACCTCTTGGACAACTGGACCGCCACTCAAGGACCCAAGATCTCAGAAGACTTCATGGACCCGGAATTGAATGACGCATGTCTGGCGGCAATTACGCCGGTCGTCGTCGACGTGGGCCGCCCCGGCTGGATCGTCGTCGTGGCGGAGAAGATCCCGGAGACCGCTGGACAGATACCAGAAGAAATGGACGAAGCACAAGTCGAATAGTGCTGTCGGTTCAAGCCACCCAGAGGAGTTATCTCCGCTCGATGAGCCACTCCTGAATCGCCCGGCAGAACAGCGGCAAGTCCGCCGGCTTGCGGCTGCTGATGAAATGTCGATCCACGACGACGGGTACGTCTTCGAATTCGGCTCCGGCGTTGATCAGGTCGTCTCTTATTCCCGCTGAACCCGTCACGCGCACGCCGTCGTAGACGTTGGCCGAGATCGGGATCCAGCCGCCGTGGCAGATGGCGGCAATGAGCTTCTGTTGCGAGTGGAAGCCGCGAATGAGGTCGAGCACATTGGAGTCGCGGCGCAGTTTGTCGGGCATCCATCCTCCCGGAACGATCACCCCGTGGAAATCCTCGACTTCCATCTCGGCGATGGCGGCATCCGAACGGCAGGGGTAGCCATGCTTGCCGCGGTAGTTCGCACCGCCCGCCGGTCCGGCCAGCGTCACATGTCCGCCGGCTTCCTCAATACGAAACTTAGGATACCAGAGTTCCAGGTCTTCATAGTCGTCGCCGACGAAGCACAGTATGCGGATACCATTGAGCGGCAGGCGATGACTCATGACTCACTCCTTCAGAACGGACAGACACAATGATATCAAAAGACGCCAGGCGCCCGGCGCACCATCGCATGCGGCTACGACGGCACTCGGATAGACTGCAGTACTTGAAGGATAACCGACTCGGCCTGCTGACGCTGGCCTTCCTGTACCCAGCGATTGGGCACGATGCGGTGGGCCATGACCGGGACGGCAAGCTCCTTGACATCGTCGGGGGTCACATAGTCCCGATGCCGCGCCATCG
>JANNSB010000486.1:0-3149 GCA_031402175.1 Planctomycetaceae bacterium | reverse complement strand
CGAACCACGCGACCGTTTCGTGGATGCCGTCCTTCAAGTCAACCGTCGGCTTCCAGCCGAGGATGCGTTGTGCCTTGCCGAAGTCGATGCGGCTCGACCTGAGATCACCCGCCCGCGCGGGACCACGTCCGGGTAGCGGTGCATCGCTCCGAAACGCCACACATTCCTGGTGAATCAGCGTGGCAATCTCGTTGGTGTCGGTGGGCAGGCTGGTGCCGATGTTGAACGGCTCGAACTTCGAGGGAATGTCCTTTGTCAACGCCGCGATGTTGGCCTTCGCGACATCGACGCCATAGACATAGTCGCGAATGTACTTGCCATCGCCGTTGATCGTCGACTGCTCGCCGCGCAACATCTTCTGGCAGAAGATCGCCACCACTCCCGCCTCGCCGTGTGGGTTCTGCCTCGGCCCATAGACGTTCGCATACCTCATGGCGACCGACTGCATGCCGAACTCGCGGGCATAGAACTGCAGATAGCGCTCACCCACCCATTTGCTGATCCCGTATGGCGAAATCGGGTCGGCCGGATGCGTCTCCGGGACGGCCGCATCGACATCGCCATACAGCACTCCGCCTGATGACGCGAACACGAAGCGGCCGACGTTTTGCTCCAGCGCCAGGCCAAGCACGTTGAGCAACCCCATCACGTTGACGCCTGCATCATACGCCGGTTCGCGCACCGAACGGCTGACCGACATCTGCGCCGCCTGATGAGACACCGCATCGGGCCTCACTGCAATGAACACGCCGCGCAACTGGTCGGCATTGCGAATGTCAACCTCGAACACCGGCACGTCGGAAGGCAGGTTCGACGTGTCGCCGGTCGACAGGTCGTCGACGACGAAGGCTTCATGGCCGGCAGCCACGATCTGATCGACAATGTGGCTGCCGATGAATCCCGCGCCGCCGGTAACGAGAATACGCATTGAGCGTGGTCTAGGGTCGAGGGACTAGAGTCTAGTGAGAATGATGGACCGCTCTGATTGAAAACGCAGCGAGTATACCGATTACCTGGGGCGATGCCCCAGGCTACGATGAATCTGGCCTTTGGCCAAACACGACATGTGATTCCACCCGCAAATGGGCAACTCCTGACTCCTGCTTCGCGCCATCAACTACGCACTACCAACTTCCCTCACCATGCCCAACTGCATCAACTTCGCGAGGCATTCATCGCGTTCTCGGCTGCGGTTGAGGTCGGCCCAGGTGGGATCCTGGGCGGCGAGGAAGGTTTCCTGGCTGAAGGGAGGAGCCTGGCCGGTCTCCATCATCCGCCGGATGACACCGCGGTCAAGCCGCGTCAGGAACATTCCCTCCAAACGATAATCGACAAACGCTTCCCAGACCGTGGGAAACAACGGCTCGATGATCTTTTCGCCAATCGTCGTCGCATAGTCGCGAATCTCCTGCTGCGCATGCGTGTCCATCCGCAGGGCGAGAAAATGCAACAGATTGTGCAAATCGACTTTCCAGTAAGCTTCGGTATAAGTGGCCAGCGGCAAGTCTTTGCGAGCCTGCTCGCGCGCGACGCCGGCTTCCAATCGCTGCTCATAAAGTTCCCTGGCCCGGGCCTGAAACTCGGCTTCCGATTGAGTCAGAGCAGTCCCCACATCATCCGGCAAGAAGCCGCTGCTCCCCTGTCGATTGACGGACGACTGCGTTCGCCAAGCATCCGCAGGCGTCGTCTGAGCCGAGTCGATCGCCTCGGAGTACCGCGTGCTGTATTCGTTGACGTTGGCGGTGCGATGGCGAATCCATTGCCGCCAGCAGTCCATCGGCACCCGGACAAGAAACTTGATCTCGGCCATCTCGAAGGGCGTCGTGTGCCGATGCCTGAGCAGATAACGAATGAGAGATCGATCATCCGACACGCGCTTGGTTCCCGCGCCATAGCTGACGCGGGCGGCCTGCACGACGGCTTCATCGTCTCCCATGCAATCGACGAGACAGACGAAGCCATCATTAAGGACCGGGAACTTCTGCCAGCGAAGTTTCTCGATCAGCTCCAGATTCTGAGTCACGCATTCCTCCTGAAATCAAGTTCCTTCCTGCGAGGTGCCGTCCAACAGGGGAGCGGACTCGGGAGGCTTCGGCATCGGTTTGGGGTCGCCGATCCGGGGTTCCGTGCCGTTCAATAACCTGCGGATGTTCTGACGATGGCTCCACAAGATCAGGGTCGGCACGAGCAAACTGTACACGGTGAGGCTCGACTGTCCCATCGAGAAGGCCGCCCGTCCCTGCAGGGAGAATTGACACGCTGCCAAGGCGACGGAACCCAGAATCGAACCGAGTGACACGAGCCGCGTTGTTTTGAGAATCAGGATAAATGTGGTCAAGGCGGCCACCATTCCCCAGGGGATGAGGACGGCCGTTACCCCCAGCGCCGTGGCCACTCCCTTGCCGCCGCGAAAGCGGACCCAGAACGAAAAAATGTGCCCCAGAATCGCGGCCAGTCCGCAGAGCACGCTGGCATGCACAAACGCCGGATCATCGGCCCCCAACAGCAGGTGCGGCAGTCCCCAGGTGGGCAATGCGCCCTTCAGTGCATCCAGAAACAAGACGAGAAAACCCCATTTGCGCCCGATAATGCGGCCTACGTTCGTGGCTCCGATATTGCGGCTGCCATGCTGCCGTGGGTCGATGCCCTTACAGCCCAGCGAGATCCACAACCCGGTGGGAATCGCCCCGCTGACGTACCCGCCCAACACGCACAGGGAGATTGCAAACAGGGCGGCGAGAGCAAGCATTTGATTTGCCATTGGGATTAAGGATTTGTCATTTGGTGACTGGTTGCTGCCAGATCCGATCGCCAAATGACAAATCCCCAATCCCTAATGTTGTACCGTTGTTGACGGACCTCCGTGCGTCTCTTCATAATCGACGCTGCATTGGCTGGCAATCATCTCGTGAATACGAGTGGTCGGTAGGCTAAGGGAGGTTCGGGCCGTTTCACTCGTATTCGATCTCTCGCTACGAGGGCGGCTCGCGGGTTCTCTGGCCAATTGTCTCCAGAGCGCGACAGCGTGAACGCGGTGCGATCGGCGGTTCATCTCGCCGTGGTGGCTCCCACATTTTCGGGTTGATTGCGGTTCGAATGAACGTAAGTCCCGTGGACATGCTGAAACACTCGCTCGGCGTGGCCGCGCC
>JANNSB010000485.1:0-10170 GCA_031402175.1 Planctomycetaceae bacterium | reverse complement strand
GACTTTGAGTTCACCTGCGAAGTACTCTTGAAGGACGACGCCGGCAACAGCGGCATCCAGTTCCGCTCGGTGCCGCTGGGGGACGGCGAGATGCGCGGCTATCAAGCCGACGCAGGCCCCGGCTGGTGGGGGAAGCTCTACGAAGAGCAGGGGAGGGCGCTCCTGCACGATCAGGACTACGCGAGCATCGTGAACCTCGGCGAGTGGAATACCTACCACATCGTGGCGGTCGGTCCGCGCGTGCAGACGTTCATCAACGGGCATCCTTGCGTCGATCTCGTCGATCCCGAAGGAGCGCGCCGCGGAGTGATTGCCGTGCAGCTTCACTCCGGCGGCCCGACGGAAGTTCGCTTTCGCAACCTGTCGCTGCGATTGCTGGATGCGGTGCCTGCCGACTTGCAGGGAGCCGCGGCGGCAGTCACTGGTTATCCCGTATCGGCAGGCGGTGCAGCGGAGACCGAAATCACCTGGCGCAAGACGCAGCTCGATGACCTGTTCCGCTCGGAAGGCGTGGGCGTGGCCGACTTCGACAATGACGGCGACATCGACATCGTCGCCGGGTCGCAGTGGTACGAGCAGAACTCGAATGCCATCGAAGGGAATGCCAATGGCGTCCCGGCTCGGTGGACGACGCATGTGTTGACGGAAGAACCTCACGAATTCGACCCTGCCGGCTACGGCGACACGTTCATGAACTTCCCTCACGACGTGAATGCCGACGGCCTGGTCGACGTCATCATCGTCGACTTCCCCGGCCAGCCGACGTGGTGGTTCGAGAATCCCGGCGATAGAGAGAGCGTCTGGCCGAAGCACGAGATCACGCCGGTGACCAATAACGAGTCACCGCAGTTCGCCGATGTCACCGGCGACGGAGAGCGGGAACTCATTTGCGCCTGGGACAACGGCTTCTTCGGTTATGTCACGCCGCAGACTCACCCCGAGGCAAAATGGATTCTCAACCCGGTGTCATTGCCCGGCTCTCCTGGAACCGACATGTTCTCACACGGCTGCGGGGCAGGGGACATCAATGGCGACGGGCGCACCGACTTAATCGTCACCGAAGGCTGGTGGGAACAGCCCGATGTCGACCTGACCTCAACCTGGCTATTCCACCCGGCTCCGCTAGGCCCCGCATGTTCTCACATGCAAGTCTTCGACTACGACGCAGATGGAGACGCCGACGTTCTGACTGGGTCCGCGCACGACTTCGGCATCTGGTGGTACGAGCAGCAGCCGGACGAGCAATGGCTGCAGCATGAAATCCTGAACACGTTCAGCGAGACGCATGCGGTGTGCTCGGCAGACATCAATGGGGACGGCTTGCCCGACATCGTGACTGGCAAGCGGTGGTGGTCGCACGGCGGTCACGGCCCCGGCGGCGGCGAGGCCCCGGTGCTGTACTGGTTCGAGTTCTCTCGGGAAGGTGGTGTTCCGTCCTGGACGCCGCATCAGATCGACGACGACTCGGGCATCGGCACGCAGTTCGAGGTGGCCGACGTCAACGCCGACGGCCTGCTGGACATCATTACCAGCAACAAACGCGGGACGTTCCTGTTCGAGCAGGTTCGAGAACAGGATTGAGCCATTGTCGCAAGGACTAACACAGCAACAGGTTGCGATTCTCAAATGATTCGGCCGTCCCTCACGCGGCTGGATAATGTGCGTGCGAACGGCATTGACCCTTTTCGCATCTTGGCGGTAGATTCCCCGCGCACTTCTTCAGGGAGGCCTCGCGCGCATGATGGGCGCGACATGTCGTGACTGCGGAAAGGACTCCGCGTGAAAGTTCGCAACCCTCAACTCATCCGCTGGATATCGCGGGCGATCGCGCTCAGCGGTCGCAGCCTGTTCTCCACCGCGCGAATCGAGTTGATCTCGGCGGCTCCTCACACTCTCCCCAACGACAGAAAAAAACTGCGCACCCACTTGTACTGCGCCTGGCACGACAGCATCGCGGGGCTGCTCTTTACGGGCAGGAGCCTGCGCATGGCGGGCTTGACGAGCCGGCACACCGACGGCAGCATCGTTTCCGAGGTGATGGCCGCGCTCGACATCAAGCCGGTGCGCGGATCGACCCGTCGCGGCGGAGCGTCGGCTCTCGCGGAACTGATTGACACGCTCAAGGATTACGATGTCGCCATCACCCCCGATGGTCCGCGCGGCCCGCGCCGCCGGCTCAAGGACGGCATCGTCTTTCTGGCATCGGTCACCGGCGTCCCCATCGTGCCGGTTACGTTTTCGTGTGCGAGCGCCTGGCGACCTCAGGGCCGCTGGACCGACATGACGGTTCCCAAGCCGCTGACCCGCGCCTGGCTGTTGACGGGTGTGCCGCTTGAGGTTCCCGCGGGACTCGAGCGTCATCAGTTGCGGGACCACCTGGAACTTCTGCAGAGCGTAATGGACGAACAACAACAGTTCGGTGACGCGCTCGCAACCCGATCGACCTGCACGATTCCGGCCGGTTTCGCGAACGGGTTTTTTCGATCAGGTGAAGAACTACCCACTCCGTGGCGCAGCCTGGGAGTGGACGCAGACATTCAGCGACGACCCGACATGCGGCTGCATCAACCTCGAGAGTGTTCCGCCAACCAGGCGGCATAGTTTCCATGGCGACAATCTCCCTCACCGGGGGAATGAATATGCGAGATACACAAATCATCGTGCCGTGCTACAACGAAGCGCGTCGCCTGCGATTGGACGCCTTCCACAAGTGCGTCGAATCTCAACAGCGCGCATCGCTGCTCTTCGTGGACGACGGCAGCCTCGATGAAACCTGGGAATGCCTGCTGGAACTGCAGGAAAAGTCCCCCCGAAACATCCGACTGCTCAAGCTGCGCGAGAATCAAGGCAAGGCCGAGGCTGTGCGGCTCGGTATGCAGGAAGCCATCCGGCAGGGAGCGGGCATCGTCGGTTTCTGGGATGCCGACCTCGCCACGCCGCTCGAGGCGATACCGCTCCTGATCGACGTTTTCGACCGCGAACCCAAGATCGACATGGTGTTCGGCAGCCGCATGCGGCTGCTGGGACGCAGAATCCAGCGCCGCCGCGGCCGAGGCCGGCTGGGGCAACTCTTCGCACTGGTCGCCTCGAATCTTCTTGGCATTCCCATCAAGGACACGCAGTGTGGAGCGAAGCTGTTTCGCTGTACCGAAAAGTTGCGGCTCGCGCTGGCTGTTCCCTTCAGCGTAAGATGGATCTTCGATGTCGAACTGATTGCGAGATTCATCCATCTGGAGCGCGGTCGCGAACGCCGCGTTGCCTCACGCATCTACGAATTTCCGCTGGATCACTGGGAGGATGTCAAAGGCTCGAAACTGCGACTGGGTGATTTCCTCAAAGCGCCCGGCGAACTGCTCAGCATCTACTGGAAGCACCTGGGGCCGGCGCGGATGTCTTTTCCGGCCCAGGCGGAGAGCGCTCTGGAAGCGGCCGACGCGATTGTGCCCTTTGTTCGCGACGACGAGCGGCGCGACTCAGGCCGGTTTCGCGACGCGGCCTGATGCAGGAGCACGGCATGCCAGGCGAAGTGCACAGTGATGCGACAGCCGTCCCGATGCGGCTCTTGTGCCTCGATCCACAGGAACCCTCCTGGACGGGCATGGCGATGACATTGGAATCGCAATTGGGACGGCCTCTCCGGCTCCGATGGTGCGACAACCCGGCACTCGTGATTTCGTTGTTGCGCAGTGAGCAGTTCGACTGCATCGTGATTGCTTGTCTCGATCGCGATTACGGGTACTGGACCAGGAATTCGGCGTCAAAAGTAGTGCAGGCGATCCGCAGCGTCGGCTGCGACGATCCAATTCTGGTCCTGATCTCCGACGCCTGGGAGCACGAACTGAACTCCCTTGCGGAGCTTGACTGCGAAGTGATGAGTCCCGGCAGGGGGTGGGAAGCATCGTCGCTTGCTCCCTGGATGTTGCGGGCGATTCGCAGGCAGGAAACACATCGTGAGCACCAGAAGCTGTCCACCCGCGACTCCCGTCGGAGGAACTGGGAGCGTGGAGAGTCGCTCGCTCAACTTCAACAACAGCAAGAGATTGCGGCCCGATTCCTCAATCATGGCCCAACTGCAGACGTGGAAATGACCGAACCCCGGCCGCGAGACTCGATTCCCGAGCGAGTTCGCGACTACTACCTCGAACTGCTCAGAACTTACGTGATCATGGGGACGGGCAATCTCTCGGCCGATCTAGCCCACCTCTCGCAGGGACTGGCTCAGGCGGGCGTCACGTTGCCCGAAGCGTTTGACCTGCACCTGGACTGTCTGGCGCGACTCATCGAAGGTCTGGGACTGCAAAGTTTGAGGCACATCGTGTCGAGAGCGAATCTGCTCTCGGTGGAGTTCCTACTCAACATGAGCAGGCATCATGCCGACGACCCTCGCACGGCCACGCTTGGCAGCTACGGGATCGACCTCCAGGACTCCTCACTGGACGACTGATTTACCGGCTCCGCACCGCGGCATCCTCGTCTTTCCCTGTTTCCCGGAATCTGATATTTCACGCTGCGGCAGAACGTGCCTTTTGCGCGTCTGCCGGCTGATGCGACGGGTGGGGAGCGATGGGAACCATCTCATCGAGACGATTCGTCGCTGTATGAAGCTGGATCGTTTGCCGAAGGAGTCGGTCGCATGACGGCGCAAGGACGCATGCTGCAATTCAAGTACCTCTTTCCCTGGGTCTATGCCCTTGGGATTGACGCGAGACGGCTGGGCCTGAGGCTCAATTGGCTGTTTTTGAAGCCGATTCGCATTCGCATTGCGGACATCTGGACGGTCTCCGCGGTCGCTGGCAGTTGCGGCGTGATTCTGGCCGTATTGCTGTTCCTGTTTCGGGGCGAGCGAGAGGTCGAAGCGCAGCAGCCGCTCAATCTGCGAAGTGCCCAGTTCGAGTCTGGGTCGCCGACTCTGCAATCTGGTGCCGACGCTTTCATTCCGGCCGCGCTGACGGGCAATCAGCCTGCGTCTTCCGTTCCCCGTTCATCGATCCCCGTGCAACCGGTGGGCCAGACATCGACTTCGCGAATCACGATTCATCAGCAAACGAATCTCGAAGCGTCGCTCTCGCGCACATTGCTTCCCGCAGGCTGGGATCAGCGGGAAACGATGGAACTCGTTTCACTTCCCGATCCGCAAGTGGAACTGCGATTGTTTGATCCGCGCGAGTCTTGGCGCCTGGCCTCGTTCATCCCGTCGTCTGCTTCACCTGCGTTTGCATCGTATGTCGATCGCGTGGGCCGGTTGGATGCCGCGGAGTTTGGACCATCACTCGTCGTGCCTTCAGAATCCATCTATGCCTTTGATCCGGTCGACGCCGCCCAGCACCCGGTGATCCTGGTCACGAAGCATGTCCCCGAACAGGTCCGTCGCGGCGAGCGAATGGCCTACGAGATCGAAATCGAGAACCTCACGTTCTCTCCACTCGAAAGCGTACTGGTCCGTGAGAAAGTGTCGGCCCTCGATCGCGTGGAAGCGGTCGAGCCCGAAGCCAAGGTCGTGGGCGAGCACTTGTGGTGGGACTTGACGCTCGCACCTCGCGAGACGCGAGTGCTTCGAGTCGAATTGCTGCCCAGTGAACTCGGCAGTGTGACGGGCGAACTCGACGTGACGGTCGTCAGCAGGATCGGTGCGATCACGCGAGTCAGTGAGCCTTCGGTCGTCGTAGCTCCCATGCCGACCAAGTCACCCGACGTCGAGCATTCCGTTGCGCAGCAACCCGCGCCGGCAGTCGACCCGTTCCCGGAGTCGCAGCCCTTGCCGCCACGATCATCGATTCCGATGCAGCCCACATATGAGCCATTGCCCATTGTCAGCATGACGCTGGATGCCGTCGATCGCGCTACCGTCGGGCGAGAATGGACCGCCCTCTTTACGATTTCAAATACCGGAGATGCGGCCGCTTACGATGTAGCGGTCGACATCGCGTTGCCTGAGCACCTGCGGCACCGTCATGGCGAGTCGATTCGGCACCTGATCTCAGTACTGGCCCCAAGTGAAACCCGCACCGCGAGGTTGATCGTGCTCGTCGAGGCGGCAGGGCAGGCTTACTTTTCTGCAGACCTGTCGCTGGCAGGTTCCGTTGTCGAACACGAGCCAATCGAGATCCAGATTGATCCGAGCGCCCCGGTCGAACAGGCTTCGTACCAAGTGTCACCGCGTCGCGAATCACCGCGACCTTGTTCCCCGCCCATGATTCTCCTGCATCCTGGTTGCCCTTGGTGATGGACACTGGATTTGCTTCTCAATTCAATCTGGCCACAGGTGTGCGCGGTCTGCCCCCTGCACAATGGCGTGGACGCCGCGTGACCGTGATGGGTCTGGGTACCCACGGCGGCGGCGCGGGTGCAGTACGGTTTCTGGCGGAACACGGCGCACGCATTCGCCTGACCGACTTGCGTTCCGCCAGGGACTTGTCACAGCCGCTGAGCGAACTTCGGGACGTATGCTTCGAGAGCGTGCGTCTCGGCTGGCATGATGCAGCCGACTTCCGAGATGCCGAGGCGGTCGTCGTGAATCCGGCGGTCCCGTATCAACACCCGCTGCTGCAGAATCTGCGACGGCAGCGAGTGCCGATCGTCACCGAGGTCGGACTGCTTTGGCAGCACACATCAGCGCGAGTTGTCGCCGTGACCGGCAGCGTCGGCAAGTCGACGACGGTCAGCCTGATCGATGCCATTCTGCGTGAGTCCGGGCGCCGCTCGTGGCTCGGAGGAAACATCGGCGGCAGCCTGCTGCACGACACAGAATCAATCGCTGAGACCGATTGGCTGGTCCTGGAACTCAGCAGCTTTCAATTGACTTACCTGAACAGCATTGGATTCCGCCCGGAGATCGGCGTCGTCACGAACTTCTCGCCCAATCATCTCGACTGGCATGGGACGCTCGATAACTATCGCGAGTGCAAGCAGCAGATGTTCGCGCATCAGTTGTCGAGTGATGTTGCGGTTCTCAATGCGGATGACGGCGACATCATGCGTTGGCCGAATCGAGCCTCCGTTGCGATGTTTGGTAGCCGTCAGCGTCTTGAACCGTTGACTGCGAGCGGCCGGCGAGTGGTCTTCGACGAAATCGGCATTGCATCAGCCGGGTTTGAAGAACCGCTGAATGCGGAGTGGTCGAAACTTCCCCATCTCAACGCGGGTCCGCTGCGTCAGAATGCCGCATGTGCGGCGGCGGCGTGTCTGGCAATGTGCGTTTCACAGGCAGCGATCATCGCGGGGCTTGCCGATTTCACTCCATTGCCGCATCGCTGCGAAAGTCTGGGAATGCACGCCGGCAGATGGTGGATCAATGACTCCAAGGCGACAACTCCGGCGGCTGCACTGGCGGCCATATCTGCTTGTGCCCGCCGACCCTGGGTACTGTTAGGGGGAGCCGACAAGCAGATCGACATGAGTTCGTTTTGCCATTCGATTGCACATGAGATCAGCGGCGCGGCGCTAGTGGGCGAAATGAGAGAAGGACTTCGTTCGCTGCTGCATCGCGAGAATCCGCAGCTCCCATTGCGATCGTGCCAAACGCTCAGCGAAGCCGTAGCCTGGACGGCCAAAGCGTCGAACGAAGGCGATGTCATTCTGCTTTCGCCGGCGTGCTCCAGCCTCGATCAGTTTCGCGACTATGCCGATCGCGGGGAGCAGTTTCGCAATACGGTGCTGCGTCTCGATCAATTATCAGAGTTCCGTCAGTCAACGAGCGCGATCGCGCCAGCTGCTTGATTGAGTGCATGCATCAGCTTCGCACCGCGCCGCCGTTGGCGTTCCAGACTTGGCCGGTTAGATAGGCCGCCTCACGGCTGCAAAGGAATCTGGCCAATGCTGCGATGTCTTCAGGACGGCCCCAGCGCTTCAGGGGAGTTTCCTTCAGCACCCTCTCTTGCCATGCCTTACTGGCCGACTCACCCCAATCCGTCTTGATCCAGCCGGGCGCAATGCAGTGCACGCGCACTTCGGGTGCGAGGGACAGAGCCAGCGACCTGCTGAACGACATGATCGCCCCCTTGGTGGCTGCGAAGAGTTCGCCGCTGTCGCCGGCCATCCCGACGGATGCCTGATCCCAACCCATGTTGATGATCACGCCGCAGCCCCATTCGCGCATCAATGGACCGATCTCTTTCGAGAGCAAGACGGTGCCGACGACATCCACGTTCCACAATCGCTGCAACTTGTCGGGATAGGGAAGGTCGGCATCGTCTCCGGTGAGAATGTCGGCTCCAGCATTGTTGATCCAGATGTCGAGGTTCGGCCACTGGTCGAAGACATCATCCAGGAGCTGCCTGCGGCCCGTTTCGCGGCTCACGTCGGCCACGCTCACGAGCGACTCGCGTCCCAGTTCCCCGATCTCAGCGGCGACCTCACGAGCCGCATCGATGGAAGTGTGACAATGGACCGCGACGTCGGCCCCACCGCATGCCAGCTCAAGGGCGATGGCGCGACCGATGCCTGTGGACGAACCAGTGACCACCGCACGCATGCCGGCCAAGTCTCCGAATGCAGTGGATGTCTCTGGAGTGGACATCTTCAATCACGACTGACCGGGTGAACTTCAGATGGTGAGCGGCTACCTGGGGAAATTCGCCTTGAGTACCGGCACCAGATGCTTGAGGCATTCCAGCAGGACTTCGGACGGGCGTCCTGACGACTCGATGTCGCAAGTAATCTCGCGCGGAAAGAAGTTAAGCACGGGTTCGGTTTCTGCACGGTACACTTCGAGTCGTCGTCGCGTCACCGATTCGTTGGCGTCATCGGGCCGGTTCTCGAGGATGGCCCGACGCCGAATGCGATCGAGAATCAACTCCTCGTCATTGCAGACGAGGTGCAGAATGGCCTTTACATCGATATAGCCTCGAAACATCTCGCATTGAGTGACGTTTCTCGGAATGCCGTCGAGAATGAGCAGTTGATCCCTGGGGCGGAATCGATCGGCCGCGCGTTGACCTTCGAGCCAGTTCTTGAAGACACGAATCGTCAGGCTGTCGGGGGCAAGTTCACCACTCAGTGAGTAATCCTTGACGATCTTGCCTTCTTCCGACTTCGGGTCGAGCTTGCGAAAAATGACGCCGCTCGACAGATGAAAGAATCCCGGGATCGTGGTGAGGATCTCTCCCTGCGTTCCCTTTCCCGCGCCGGGTATCCCGAACATCAGGGCGGCAGGGTAAGGGAGAAGATTCGAGCTCATTCAGCATCCAGATCTGCAAGCCCTGGGCGAGGTGAGCGAACTCACATCGACGAATGATTTGGTCCTACCCACGATCACCAGTCGTCGGCACACGAACGGCTGGCTCCTCGAACACACACAACGGCGTCTACCGTGAAAGGAATGCGACGACCTGTCCCACTTCTACCCGGAGGCTGACTTCATCAGGCGTGGGAAGCGTGGTGACGACCGCCTTCAATGCCTCGGCATCGTAGTGAATCCACGAACAATCCTGTCGCTCGCCGGCGCTGGTAATGTCCGCGTAGAGCGTCTTCAGGTTGGGTCGATTCTTGATGGTGACGATATCCCCGGCCTTGACCTGGATGGAAGGCTTGGTGACGGTGCGGCCATTGACCTGAAAGTGGCCGTGCACGATCCCCTGTCGAGCCTGCGGGCGAGTCATCGTAAAGCCGGCCCGACGCACGACGTTGTCCAGTCGGCGTTCGCAGAACAGGAGCAACAAGGCTCCGGTATTGCCCTTGGAGCGCTTGGCCTTCTCGAAGTATCGACGCAGGTGCTTCTCGCGCAACCCGTAGTAGTACTTGATCTTCTGCTTCTCGTTGAGCGCATCACCATAGCTGGTCGTCTTCTTGCGGCGTGCGACCATGCCGGGCGGATAGTCCTTCTTCTCCGCAGCGCGAATGGCTCCGGCGTTTTCGTAGACCTGAAAGCCCAGTCGGCGGTTGATTCGGGCCTTCGGGCCGACATACCTTCCCATCGTGACTCCTGATCGATTCCTGTAAGCGTTTTTTGCCGTCGCGGACGGCCTGTCCCCCTTCGATCGGCAACACGCCATATCCAAGGAAGGGTAGAACAAGCCAGCAGTTATGACAGGTTAGCGACAGGGAGTCAAGCATCGCATGCCATTCTCGAAATCGGCGGGTGTAGCCGTTCATTGGTGGTGGTCATGCGGGTAGGGTTAAGTTTTTCCAGAAGGTGTGCCATTGGCGGTTGAGTTGTTGGGCGCGGAGGGCGGT
>JANNSB010000484.1:0-2168 GCA_031402175.1 Planctomycetaceae bacterium | reverse complement strand
GGTGCATCGGCATGCGCGTGACGTCGTCGCCATGTAGCAACACATGGCCGTCAGTCGGCGCGATCATTCCGCACGCCAGCGTCTAACTCATTTGTGATGCAACGTTGGTCACATCGAACCATCTCAGTCCTCCAACGGAGGGTTTGGAGCTGCTCCCAGGCTGCGTCGGTGAATGTCACCGATGTCACTCCTCGGTGTGTCGCACCGGAGCAGGCGAAATCAAGCACGTAGATTGACTACCTTCTGGAACCGTCCGCCACCACGGACATACACCATCGCGAACTTCGAGCCAGGCCGTGAATGCCGCAACTGCGGCTGTTTCATGATCGAACTGAAGACCAACAGATCGCGGTG
Organism: Planctomycetaceae bacterium; assembly: GCA_031402175.1. GTDB lineage: Bacteria > Planctomycetota > Planctomycetia > Planctomycetales > Planctomycetaceae > JANNSB01. Next base: position 1,814 of record JANNSB010000484.1, on the reverse strand, counting down.
GGCGTGGCATCGAACGGGGAGTTCACTAGACCGTCACGTTCTCGTCTCTCGGTCGTGCTTGAAAATCGAGGCGGACGTTGTGCAGGCAGAGCGTCGCGGATTCACCCGGTGAGATCTGCTGGTCATTGATTGCCTCGACGACGATAGCGACACCCAGACCGTTGCCGATCGAGAAGTTGGCACCAGCCACCGTGGAGCCCAGGAACTGCGAGACGGAAAACTCCTGAGGCTGGTCAAACGAGCAAAGAGTGGGATGGAACACCTCACTGGCCAGTTCCGATGCCTCTAGCGGATTCTTGTTCATGTCGGAAAAACGAATTAAGACGAGTCGACAGGTCAAAGATCCTTTGAACCAGCGATCGAATGACTCCTCGCTGGATCCCTCCCCACTCACACTCACCGTGAATGTGTAGTGTCCGCCTCTCGCGTTTCGGATCTCCTGGGCGAGCATCCATCTGCAACCAGCCGGGATCGCGACAGGTTCCACGCCTCCAGGATGCTCGACTCCCATGTAAATGTGGGCCTCGGGATCGGAGGCCGCGCGGATCACTGCGCCACTTTCCGCAAGTTCTGGCGAACGCGCGGCTCGCCAACCCTTCTCTCGCGAAGGGGGAGTCACGGAAATCAGTTTTCCGGACACAAAATCGGTATCGACCAGGGGGCTCGCGTCGTAAGGCGGAACGAGTTGTTCGTCACCTGTCGATATGACTCGTTCCGGAGTTGCCGGTTGGTCGCCGAGCAGCCGATACAGCGGCTGGCCGTGCGTCAACGGATGAGGGCGGTTCGTGCGATCGCGGAATACCGCGTTGTGCGGGATGCCGAGCAGATGAAAGATGGTCGCGGTCAGATCGTGCGGGCGGATCGGGTCGCTGATCGGATAGGCGCCTTGACGATCGCTGGCGCCCAGGATCTGCCCGCCCGAGATCCCCGCACCGGCCAGCACGCAGGAGAACACCGAACCCCAATGATCCCGCCCCCCTTGCGAGTTGATCCTGGGAGTCCTTCCGAACTCGCCGACAGCCACCACCAGCGTCTCGTCCAGCAACCCGCGGTCTTCAAGATCGTCCAGCAACGCGGCAAACGACACGTCGAACATCGGACACAGAAAGTCCTGCAGTCGGTCCGCGTTCTGGGCGTGCGTGTCCCACAGTGGATTGTCGACCGCAGTGTCGCCCGGCTCGCGTGGCCAGTTGACGTGCACCAATCGGACGCCCCCTTCAATCAGTCGTCGAGCCAACAGACAGGACTGTCCCCACGAGTGGCGACCGTATCGGTTGCGCAGCTCGGTCGTCTCCCGCGACAGGTCAAACGCAGCCCTGGCCTTCCCGGACGATACCAGGTCGAGCGCAAACGAGGTTAGTTGGTTCCAGTTCCCTCTCGCCGAACCCTGATCCACGTATTGCAGACTACCGTTCAATGCATTGAGCAATTCTGTTCGGCTTTCCATCCGCGAGGCAGGCACTTCGACCGGCAACGTCAGTCCTTCGATCCGATAATCGCCGCCTGCGGGATCGCCGATGAAGCGTTCCGGATCCCACAGCGATCCAAGAAAACCACCGGTTTGACCAGCCGGCGTGACGTAGTCATTTAGCCGCATCCTGTCCGGCAGCCAGACACTTGTCAGCGCCGGAACTTCCTCACTGGGCCTGAGCATCTTCAGCACCGAGCCGAAATAGGGCCAATCGGAGGGTTTGATCTGCCGGGCGCTTCCCGGCCCGTAGGGATAACCGGTTAGCACCCAGTAACCACTGACATCGTGATTGTTGTCGTCCGTCGCCAGTGAACGAATCACCGCCAACTTGTCCGCGCGCTGC
>JANNSB010000483.1:0-2501 GCA_031402175.1 Planctomycetaceae bacterium | reverse complement strand
TGCTGGCTCGTCCAGCAGTGAATGGGCGTTACCATGAAAGGCATGGCCACATCTCACCGCAAGACGATCAAACATTTTGATCAACCGGGACTGGTGCAGCATCCCGGACAGCCGAGACTCTCGCCGATTCCGGTCGATGTGCTATCGTGAGTCGTCCGCCGTTCGCACTGCTGGACGAGCCAGCAGTGGCACCCAATTCAGATCAACTCTGCAGTGGCACCCGGCGCTGGCCAACAGAGGAATACACGCAGCCGTTGCGGATTTCGGAACAGAGAGTTTCTTTCCACAGCTCCTGCAAGCAGCGGAGAAGGCCGGCCCCAATCCCAGCTTGCGCGCACCGGTCATCGCGCGTTGTCCGCAGTGAGGGCATGTCAGTTTCATCTGCATTTGATCTGCACTCCGACAGCTCACGTCGCGATCGCACTGGCGGACAAGCCGTCCAGTGCCACACAATTCAGGTCAAGTCACCCGTGGCACCAGGCGCAGTTGTCTTCTCAGGGGTCTTTGATGTCCCCGTTCGCCGACAAGTCTGTCGCACCTTGTCTCCGCTTTCGAAAGAGATCGATGATACCAATGACGATGGCCACGCCTCCGAAGAACCTGAGGGCGAACGTGATTGCCATCGCATGACGAACAGGTAATTGATTCGTCGCAAAACTCGACGCGTAGATCGCAATGGCAATGAGCAATGCGCCTCCCTTAGGCATCCGTCGCGAGCCGATCCATAGCATTATCCCGCCAACCACCGCTAAAACGATCGTAGCAATGGCCACGAATCCTCGGTTTGTGGGTGTCTGCCAACTGGATTCACCACTCAGGCCCGCGAGAGTTTGCGACAGAAGCTCCTTGAGCGCTGATTCACGATCCGCCGGGCCGATGACCTTGATGTTAATCGCCGCTGGCTTCAACGGAATCGGAACGTTGTAGGTGAGGATTCTCTCGTCACCTGCCGATTCTTGAACTTCACCGGCAACGAGTTTGAAGTCCTGCCAAGTTACCTCAAAGAGACGACCCTGAAAGTCCGCGGGGAATTGCTCACGCTGAATCCGCGTCCGCGGCAGCAAACCAGACAACCGCTGAATGATAACCATGAACTCCGGCTCATCGGTGCCAGACTTCCGCGTCAAGAAGACGTGCACGACGTTGTCGGGGTAGGCGGAAAGGTCGTCGACGGTTTCGAGACCATCAGGCAGCTCGAGTGTGAATGCCAGCTCTTTATTGACGATACGGTCAGCGGCGTCGACAGGCTGAGGCGACAAACTCAAGATGACGATAACGACTGCGCCGATGAAACTCGATATGCCCTGGGCTCTCGGCTGCATGAATGCAACGTCCTTGCTGTCGGTGAGATTGATAACCACTCGGGCTCGTTGGCCTCGACAAACCAACGTCCAACGATCACACGGCTGGGTGGCCGTGGTCAGGTTGGCGGGGGCGGGTGATGATGTCAATTGATCGCCACCGGCCACCTGCCCCCAGTACGTGTGATGCACGCTGACTCACCACTCGACCGGGGGCTCCCAATGGTCGACCCTACTCATCCGTCGCGATCTCATTTCAAGTGCAGTCCAATGTCAGGGTGTTCCCCTCTGCATTTGTCTACCATCCGAAGCCAATCATGCCAGTAGGCCGGGTCTGCGGTGTCGCCATCTTCCAAGAGGCTCATCCCGCCAAGAATGCCGCCGAGTTGATCGTATCCGTACTTTGTGAACAACTCCTCAAGAAACAAATACATAGCTACATACGCTTCTTTAGTCGTCAATTGTGAATCCATCATGTGCCTCGGGCGTGTAGCTGGCGTCGACGAGCGGGAAGTCCCTAGCCGAGTGGTGAGTTGATTCGCGATTTCGGATTGTATCCCTTGGCAATGGACGTGGTCGAGTGGCATGTCACGCCCCTCGCTCCTGACGTCGCTCGCGGCGTGCCACATTGTTACCCCCGTCGAGTCTCGGAGAGACTCGACTACTGGGGGGCGAACGCGCGGACCACTTCTCTCGCAGAGCGCAAGCCGTCCACGGCGGCGCTGATGATGCCGCCGGCGTAGCCGGCTCCTTCGCCGACGGGGTAGAGGCCGGCGACGGCGGGGGACTGGCGCGTGGCCGGGTCGCGGTCGAGGCGCACGGGGCTGCTGCCGCGCATCTCGGGGCCGACGAGCGTCGCGTCCTTCAGAAATGTCCCGTTCCACTTCTTATCGAGGATTGGCAGTCCGTGGTGAATCGCGTTCAAGACGACTTCTGGCAGGACCGCATGCAGATCGGCAGTCCTCACGCCGCGCTGATAGGAGGAAGGGATGCGATCATCAGTCGGTGAACGTCTTGCGAGAAAATCTTTCGCCCAGGTGATGGGGATGCGGTAGTCGCTGCCGCCGAGAGTAAAGGCGACAGATTCGAACTGCCGCTGCAGTTCGACGCCGGCCAGCGGATGATCGGAGCCGAACTCATCAGGTTCGAGCGTCACCATCAGTCCACTGTTGGCAAACTCGGTGTCGTGCCGCGAGTTGC
>JANNSB010000482.1:0-5347 GCA_031402175.1 Planctomycetaceae bacterium | reverse complement strand
TGTGGTATTGGGGGCGGTAGCGACACGATGCTGCCGTCGACTTCCATCCAGAACAGAACCGTCTGCAGCACGGCGATGCCCGCGAGGATCACGATCTGCAGACTCCACAGCCAGTTCCGCAGATAACGCTGGGGAACCATCAGCACCAGGAGCGCGATGCAGGCAAAGACAGCCGACGCAGCCAGACCGGGCCAGACATCGGAACCGAACAGCGTGACGCTCTGTCCCGGATGCAGTTCGATCGCTCCCGGCAGCAGGGATGAACTCGCAGAATCGCTCGCGTCCGTCGATGCCTGCGCCAGCATTGTTCGGGCGGACGCGCTGACATCCGCAGATTGATAGGCTGTCTGCACCACGCGCGGAGTTCCCGATTGCGACGGCTCAGTGATTGTTTCGACCAATGCGACGGGCGAGCCGGCGCCGGCGGGAGCTAGATCGAGGATCGTGACATCCATCCACGGCAACAGCACCATCAAGCTCCCCGCCACTGCGAGCACGAGCGCCAACAGCGTCGGGAACTGTGCCGGCTCATCCGGCGTCGTGGCGGGTTGCCCCGCCATCCAGTGCCAGACGTTTGCGATTTCGCGTTCGAAGATCGTCGAGGCTCCACGCGGCGGAAAAGGCGTGCGTGTCGCGGCGGGCTGAGCCACGGAGACCGACGAGATCACTTCGACGCTCGACTTCATCTCACTGGCTTGCTGAAACCTTCGTTCGGGTTCGCGCGCCAAGGCCTTGAGCACGATGCCGTCCAGCCGGGCGTCGATCGGGGCGCGTTTCGAGGGCGGCTCGAACTGACCCATAGGAACTTCGCCCGTGAGCATTTCGTAGAACACGACTCCCAGCGAATAGATGTCGGCCCGGTGATCGACGTGATGCGACCCGGTCATCTGCTCGGGAGCCATGTAACGCGGCGTTCCCATCACTTGATGCGTGGCCGTAAGAGTGAAGTCCCCCGGCATGCGCGACGCGAGCTTCGCGAGTCCGAAGTCTGCGATCTTCACGCGGCCGCGAGAATCGATGAGGACGTTCTCGGGCTTGATGTCGCGATGCACGATCCCTTCATCGTGCGCGAACTGCAGCGCCTCACAGATCTGCGGAATGATCGCCAGTGCCTGCTCGGGACGCACATGGCCCGACTCCATCAGTTGGCGCAGGTTCGCTCCGTCGACGTACTCCATCAGAAAGTAGAACAGCGTTCGCGGCTTGCCGGCCGAGTCGGCGTCCGACAGCGTCACTTCGCCGAAATCATGCACGGCGACAATGTTCGGATGGTTCAATCGAGCCAGCGTGCGGGCTTCCCGATTGAAGCGTTCGGCGAATGTCGGATCATCGGCCGACTCGGGCCGAATGATCTTGAGAGCCACTACGCGGTCGAGCTTCGACTGCCGCGCCTTGTAGACGGCTCCCATGCCGCCATGCCCGAGCGCTTCGAGAATCTGCAACTGAGGGAAATGGGCCGCCAGCGATGACGGCACTGGAGGCACGAACCCCCCCGGTTGCGGCGTGGTGACGGCGTACACATTGCCGTTGCCGTCGGAGTGGTCGCTCTCGTCGGCCGCGAGACCGGCCAGCATCAAACACTTCGGGCAGACGCCGGAAGGGGCGTTGGCGGGGAGAACTCCGCCGCACTTGGGACAGGTCTTGTGGTCGCTCATCAGAAGGCCTCATTGTTCGAGTTCAGTTCCTTCTGACGGGAAATCGCCGGGTTGTGACTCCTGCTGGTGATTTCTGCATTTTAGAGCGGAACTCGAAATGATGTAGCGTCTCCCGTGATCGCAGGAAATGGACCGCGGATGAAACGGATTGGGCGGATTCCCGCAGATCTGAGATTTCCAGTCCGTCAGCCGCACGATTTCAGATCCGCGAAGACCCGCGTCATCCGCCGAATCCGCGGTCCTCTTCAGGATTTGACATCGGACGCCACGGCCATTCGAGCCGAGCCCTGGACACCGCGTTGGGAGGCAATTGAGATCAGCCCGCGCAGATCGTGGGCTCATTTCTGGCCATTAGCCAAAAGCATTCGCCAAGCCAAGATCACGCGCCGGGTCGCAGGCGGGAGTAGGTGGCGAGCACTTCGAAGAGGTCTTCGCTCACCTGGACTTCGTCATCTTCGAAGTCGTCCATCCAGCGGCGGCGGGTGCGCAGGGCATCGAGCAGGACCGCGGTGAGCTCCCCGAAGGACATCGACACTGTGGGCGCGGGCGTCGGTTCGGCATAGCTCGAACCGGCTTCGTCGCCAACAAAAAGTCGCAGTCGCTGTCGCATGAGGGAATCCTTCCCGGTAGTCTTGCCCCAGATGGGCTTCGTCCAAAGGCATCCATCCAAGGGCTGAGTAGTCCATCGGCAATATCAGCCGTCGAAGTTGATCGAATCTCGTAGAATCTCCGCTACAATCGTCATGTGCGAAACACTCGCGGCTGGATTTACCGGTTAGGGCTGGTTCGGCTCCGATTGCCTGTGGAATCGAGCAGTTTCAAACGCGTGGCGTTGCGCTCGCCGCAACGGATTGCGGATTTGCGCAACCTTCGTGCCTTTCGCTCCGCGAGTCGTAGCGGCGTCTGTCCTCAGACGCCGAGCACGAAGAGAACGGCGATCCCTGGTGAGACCTGAACGACCAAATCACGCCTTGTCGCGTGGCCTCCGCGTCTGGGGACAGACGCGGCTACGAATAGAAGGCGACTCTCAGGACTGAAATGTACGATCAGCAGGCATTGATCCGACTCGTCCGTGAACGATCGCTCAAGTTCGGCGACTTCGTGCTCGCCTCCGGCAAGCGGGCGACCTACTACCTCGATGGCAAGCAGGTGACGCTCTCGGCCGTGGGCCTGCGGCTCGTTAGCGAAGGACTGTTCGAACTCATCAAGGATCTCGATTGCCAGGCCGTCGGAGGCATGTCGATCGGTGCCGACCCGCTGGTGGCCGGCGTGCTCGTCGTCGCCGCCGAGCACGGCCGCATGCTCGATGGTTTTCTGGTTCGCAAGGAAGCCAAGGGACACGGGACGAACAAGTTCATCGAAGGGCCGGTGCAATCGGGGATGCGGGCCGTTCTCGTGGAAGATGTCGTCACGACTGGCGGCAGTTCGCTGCTCGCGGCCGAACGGGCCGAGTCCTTCGGCATGCAGGTGACTCACATTCTGGCGATCATCGATCGCATGGAAGGTGGACGCGAGGCCTTCGCCGCCAAGGGGTATCAATTCGACAGCCTGCTCAAGATCACAGACTTCGGGATCGAGCCGCCGGCTGGTGACGAGTGACGATGCCCATTTCCAATAACGAACAGACAGGAATGTCTGTGCCACCTGACATGACACCCGAGTTGGCTCAATCACGCTTCATGAAAGCCGCTCGGCGGGAGCCGGTCGATACGACGCCGGTGTGGATCATGCGCCAGGCGGGTCGCTATCTCCCCGAATACATGGAAGTTCGCAGCAAGGTGACGTTCATCGAGCTATGCAAACGGCCCGATCTCGCGGCCGAGGTGACACTTTCCGCCCAGCGAGTGCTCGGCGTCGACGCCGCGATTCTGTTTGCCGACCTGTTGCCGATCTTGGAACCAATGGGGTTCGATCTGGAGTATCAGGCGGGTGAGGGGCCCGTCATTCATAACCCGCTGACATCATCGGGCGACGTCGGGCGCGTGCAGCCATTGACGTCGATGGACTCGCTGCAGTTCGTGCTTAATACCGTGCGTCTCGTGCGGCGTGAACTCCCCGGCGACATCCCGCTGCTGGGTTTTGCCGGCGCGCCTTTCACGTTGGCATCGTATGCCATCGAAGGGAGTGGCTCGCGGAACTACGTCGGCACCAAGTCGCTGATGTATCGGGATCCGCAGGCCTGGCACGAACTTCTCTCGAAGCTGACCGACAGTCTGATGCTGTATCTTACGAGCCAGATCGAGGCGGGCTGTCAGGCCGTGCAGATCTTCGACAGTTGGGCGGGATGTCTGTCGCCTTCGGATTATCGCGAGTATGTGCTCCCTCACAGTCGGCGGCTCATCGCCGGCATGCCGGCGGATGTGCCGGTGATCCATTTCCTCACGGGCAATCCCGCACTGTTGCCGTTGCAGTCGGAGGCCGGCGGCCAGGTGCAGGGACTCGACTGGCGGGTCGAACTCGACGACGGTTGGCGAACTGTCGGCCACGACCGGGCCGTGCAGGGGAACCTCGATCCAGTCGCGCTCTATGCCGATCTCGACACGCTGCGTGACAAGGCGAAGCATGTCCTTAATCAGGCACAAGGCCGGCCGGGACATATCTTCAATCTCGGCCACGGCGTGCTCCCCGACGTGCCGCACGAGAATGTGAAGGCACTCGTGCAGATGGTGCACGAGATGGGTTAGTCGCATCGTTGCCGCGTCTGTCCCCAGACGCGGAGGCAAGGCGAGTTCGCGTGGCATGTTGGATACGGTCGCCGCAAAGGAGAAGAACGACGATCCGAATTCGCGTTTCCTGTTCGCCACGATTTAGCACCATCCCATGCGTCATTCTTTGGACTCTGCGTCTGGGGACAGACGCAGCGACGGCATCTGGCATCCGGTGAAGCGAACGGGTATCCTCGGGGCTGTGTCCGGTGATAATGCGAGTTGACGGCTGCGCTGGCACATCACTGTTCGATAAACGTGGGCTGATCGTCGCTCCCAAGGAATCTGTGAGCCAACCTGATGGATGACCGCCGAGGAATCGATCGCAATGAGGAGACGGCCGCTCCACACGACGCCCTGCGGGAAGTTCTCGGATACCTGAACTTTTCGGGAGGGAAGCGGGATGTTCGCTTTCTCGGCAGGCTGAATCAGGTTTGGTCCGACCTCGATCCGGCGGCCCCCGTGGCAGCGCTGCATGCCCGCCTGACAGAAACACTGCTCCAGGTCAAAGGGGCGACAGCGGCCTTCGAAAATATCTCGCAGGCATCAGCCGTTGTTGATCTCACGCTGCAGAAACTCCTGCCGGCCTACAAGGCGTTTCACTCCGACCTGCTGTTTCATCTCACCGACACAGATTTCGAATCGCCGTTCCTGATCGGCTGCATGTTCGAGGCAGTCTTGTCTCAAGGAGAACCCTGGGAGGAGATCGAACGGATCACAGCGGGGGCGATCGATCAGTTGAATGACTTCGTGGGCTACCGTCCCGTCGCCGTTCTGGAGAACGGCCGCAAGATGGAGATCTATCCGCATGAGCGTTTCCGCGCCCCGCCGGCCTACATGGCCGATGCCGGCGTCGCTCACGGCCGGTATCACGATTTGCTCACGCGAACGATCGAGTTCCTGCGGGAAACGCCCGAAGACGTGCTTGAGGAATCTCATTTCAACCTGGCGCGGATGCAGGAATTGTGCGTCGATGTGCGCGCGCAC
>JANNSB010000481.1:0-4466 GCA_031402175.1 Planctomycetaceae bacterium | reverse complement strand
CCATTGCCGCGCCCGCAGCTGTGAATAACCACGCACACCGTACCCCCGACGCGACTTTCGCGGAGCGAAAGGCGACTTTGCGCGGAGGATGACTTACCCGTGGTCATCCAACGACCAAAAGTTTTCCGGCCATCAGCCATCCGCCGAAGTCACATCCCTTCCATCTCGGTCTTGGTCTGGGTCCACAGTGTATTGGCACTGCTGCCCACTCCCTTGATGGCGAAGAGACAGGTGATCACGATCAGCGCGAGCATCACCGCATATTCGACGGCGGTGGCCGCATCTTCACGGACGAGAAACCTCCAAAGTCGTGACATGGTCCTGCGGGTGTGTTGAGGTGATTGTTTGTCATAGATGTAACGCTGGTACAACCCTACTTCCCGTGCGCGCGAATGCAAATTGAGACATTCGTATTTATCGATGGTTGTGCACTCTTCCGCCCGACAGCGACGAGCGGCGAATTCGCCACGTGGGGACTTCGGTCGACGCCGACGTTGCAATCGGGCATCATGGGGAACTACGCATCCATTCGCCCGCCCGTGATTGCCCGCGGTCTTCAATGACGCCCACCACTGATTCCCTCGAAGCTGCCCGCTGGCAGAGATTCCGGTCGATGATGACCGAGATTCTCGCCAAGAATTCGTTCTGGAAATCGAAGCTCGCCGCGGCTGATGTCGATCCGCGGCATGTCGACTCCTGGGATGAGTTTCGCCGGCTCCCCTTCTGCACCAAGCACGAGCTGGTCGCCGACCAGTCGGGGCACCCACCCTACGGCACCAACCTCACGTACCCGCAGACTCGATACTGCCGCTACCACCAGACATCGGGAACCACGGGCCAGCCGATGCGCTGGCTTGATACGTCCGCCAGTTGGGACTGGTTCATGGACTGCTGGCGCCAGATTTATGACGCCGTCGGACTGACGGAAGACGATGTGCTGGCGTTCCCATTCAGCTTCGGTCCCTTCATCGGCTTCTGGGCGGCGTTCGAAGGGGCGATCCGACTGGGCCGGCGCTGCCTGCCGCTCGGCGGACTCGGAAGCGAGCCGCGACTCAAGATCCTCCTCGATAACAACGCCACCTTCGTCTGCTGCACGCCGACGTATGCCATGCGCCTGGCCGAGACGGCCGAGGCTCGCGGCATCGACCTCGCGTCGAGTTCCGTCCGAGCGCTGCTTGTGGCCGGCGAACCGGGAGGTAACATTCCGGCGGTCCGCCAACGATTGGAGAAGGCGTGGGGCGCGCGGGTCTTCGATCACTGGGGGATGACCGACATCGGCTCGCTGGGCATCGAACCTGTTGATGGACCAGGGTCATTGGAGCTGTTGGCGACCGAGTGTATCCCCGAGGTGATTCATCCCGAGACGGGCGAACCAGTCGCTGCGGGTGAATTGGGTGAACTCGTCATCACCAATCTCGGGCGCTGGGGACAGCCGGTCATTCGCTACCGCACGGGTGATCTCGTGCAGGTCGCTCCGGATGACGAGCAGACGACGCCCCAGCGACTGCGATTGAACGGAGGCATTCTCGGCCGATCCGACGACATGGTGACGATTCGCGGCAACAACGTCTTTCCCTCCAGCATCGAGGCGATCCTGCGGGAGTTCCCTGAGATCATCGAGTTTCGCATCACGCTCAGCCAGAAGCGGTCGATGCACCATCTCGCGATTGAGGTGGAGCCAACAATCGCAGTCGGCTCGTGCCAGACGACGTGCCAGCACCTGCTGGAACGAGTGAACATTGCCTTCCACGACAGGCTGCATTTCCACGCCGATGTCTCACTCGTGCCGCCGGAATCGTTGCCCCGGTTCGAGATGAAGGGGAGGAGATTCGTGAGGGAATGTTAGTCGCCTTTCGCTCAATCCTTCGTAGCCGCGCCTGTCCCCAGACGCGGGGACCAGAGTGAAACGCCATGAGTGTTGTGCAGCGCAGTCAGCAGCCAACGCGAACTGGAAATTGTCGGTCGTATCCTTTGCGGTGGCCGCAGATTTCGAATAATGCGACACTGCCTTGCCCGGCGTCTGGGGACAGACGCCGCCACGAATGAGAAAGGCGACTATGAACCAACTTCGATTCCATTTCGCAGTCGCGGTTGTGATTGGCTGCTTGTGTAGTTCGTCCCCGGCGGCAGCAGACGATGCCGTCACCCTTACCGGGCGCATCATAGATGCCGACACCGGGGAACTGATTCCCGCCCGGCTCTATATCACCAATGCCGACGGCGAGGCGTACTTCGCGAACTCCCTCGACATGGAAGGGTCGTACGTGGTGTACAACGTCTCGCGCTCTCCCGACAGCGTCGAGCAGCATGTCACGTTGTCGGCTCATCCCTTCACCAGTTCGTTGCCGCCCGGTGAGTACACATTGATCGCCGAACGCGGCAAGGAATACCTGCCGGTTCAATTGACGATCGAAGTCGCCGATGAGCCGCTCGAAGTCGAATTGCAGATGACGCGCTGGATCGACATGGCCGACCGGGGCTGGTACTCGGGGGACACGCATGTGCACCGCACGCTGGCCGACCTGCCAAATGTGATGCTCGCCGAAGACCTGAACGTCGCGCTGCCGTTGACGTACTGGGTCCGCGAAGCCTACGTGCCGCCGCTGAAGGCGGATGATACGCTTGACGTTGTCCCTTCCGAACTCATCGCCGTCGACGACACGCACGTCATCTGGCCGATGAACACCGAGTACGAAATCTTCACGGTCAACGGCGTCAGTCACACGCTGGGCGCGGTGTTCGTGCTCAATCATCACGAGCCGTTGCGTCCCGCTGCTCCTCCGGTCGGGCCGATCGCACAGGCTGCCCGCGACGAGCATGCACTGCTCGACTTCGACAAGCACTCCTGGAACTGGTCGATGATGCTGCTGCCGGTGATGGACGTCGATCTGTTCGAGCTGTCGAACAATCACATCTGGCGGACGGAGTTCTTCTTCTATCAATGGACGACCGATGTGCAGCCGGCCGACTGGGACATCGAAACCAGCGCCCTCGGCTGGACGGAATGGGGCTGGACCGACTTTGGCTTCAAGACGTATTACGCGCTGCTCAATTGCGGCTTCAAGATGCGACCCACCGGCGGAACCGCCAGCGGCGTGCATCCCGTGCCGCTCGGGTTCGGGCGAATTTATGTGCCGATCGAGGGGGAATTCAGCTACGACGCCTGGATCGAGCAGCTTGATGCCGGCACCGGTTTCGTGACGACCGGGCCGATGCTATTCGCCAATGTGAACGGTCAGCCGGGCGGATCGGTGATTTCATCCGATGACGGCACTGAAGAGATCGCGGTGACGGTCACCGCCGAAAGCGCCCGACCGCTTGATCGCATCGAGGTGATCCTCAACGGCGACATTGCGGCTACGCTGGAAGTGACGAACGAGGCGCGAGAGGACGGAGGATACATCAACGAGGCCGACGCAACACTCACGGTCGATGAATCGTCCTGGGTACTCGTGCGGTGTTTTGAAGAAGCCGGCGAAGGCCGATACCGCTTCGCCCATACCGGGCCGACGTACATCGAGATTCCCGATCGCCCGCTGCGCCCCCGCATGCGTGAAGTGAACTACTTCATCCAGCGGATGGAAACCGAAATCGCCCGCAACCGCGGCGTGTTGAGCGATGACGAAGTGGCCGAGTACGAAGCGGCGCTGGAGTTCTACGAGGGACTACGAGAGCAGACGCGCGAGTGACGGCTGAAAGCACACAATGCTGTTTCACTGTCCGCTTCAAACCAGTTGTTATGCGGCAGCGAAGAGTTCGGCATATTCCTGACTCCGATCACGACGCGATACATGGAAGACAACTGTCTCGACGATTTCAAACGTTGCAGCGAATGCGCAGTTTTTCGCAAACCAGAACACTTCGGATAGCGATTCTTGATCGTGCCACGTTGTCATAACAAAGGCGTCATCGGGAATGTCGCCATAGTCGAATGCCTGCAGATTCGCCAGATCAACTGAGGTATCCCAGCTGGAGCTTTCGCATCCCCACGCGAGCATGTAAGCGCATCCGGAGGCAACGAGCCAATTGCTGGCTGTAGCTTGCCACTCCGACGTCACTGCGTCCTCGACAACCACGATGGCGCGGAAGGGACGCCGGCCATCGTATGGCTTCAGGTCGCCGTTGGGTTCAATACGGAGATAGCGCATGACGCAAGTGCTGCATAACGCGGGTGGCCCAGTGTGCTGTGAAAACTGAGACGACAAAGTCGGTCGGAAGTCACACGCAGACGCTCATCCGTCGATCGTCATCGTCTCTCAGTCATCACCGAATCGCAACCTCCCACGACTACTGCCACCCCGAAAGCATCTTTCGGGGCCACCAGCGTAGCTTGTGAATACTGGGGCCGACTCCGCGAGAATCAGCCGCGATAGCGGCGAAAGCAAATAGCTGCGGGCGAAAGCCCGCGGAATGTCGGTCAACAAAGATCGAGAGCCGCGAAGCGGCGGCAGCGAGGTCGTTATGCA
>JANNSB010000480.1:0-38288 GCA_031402175.1 Planctomycetaceae bacterium | reverse complement strand
ACCCGCACGCCTGCCTCGAAGGGATCGATTTCGCCGCCGATACCGTCGATGTCCAGCCATTCGCCGGAGGTTTGTGCCTGCAGCAAATCGATGATCGCCTGGAAGTCGATGACGACGCCGCCTCCAAGAGCCTCGGACTCGGCGATTTCAGCGCCCATGGCGCCTTGATTCTCACGGGGCAGTTTGTCGTTGATGGCCCGGGCGATTTCGAATTCGCCCGCGGCAGATTGAGCGGCTACGACGCCTTGCAGAAGTTCGCCGCGAATGTGATCCGGCGCGGTCGCGGCCAGTTCTTGGGCGAGGCCGAACTCACCCGCGGCCAAATGGGCCGCCAGATCCTGACGGAGATCGTCATCACCGGCAGCGACCGGCTGAATCGAAATGGCCAGAGCCAGGCATGCCATCGAAGTAACGATCACCCGGCGTCCCTGCAGGAATCGAAACGACTTGGAGGCGAAGTTTCCACGCACCATGTGACTCTCCATCGAGGACGCGATTGTCTGTGGGAGTGAGTGAGACGGGTCGAAAAACGGGAACAATGTCCCCTGTATCGATTTAGAATCGTCGGACCAGACTCCATCGTCAAGCAGTTCCTGCGGGAATTGCGTGATTTCGGTGACTCGTGACAAACAGCGATCACGACCGGAATCGTTGGCCGCGCGCAAGTCGTTTTTCGAGCCAACCCCGCAAAACCGACAAACTTGGACTCATCGGAACCTCAAACGCGAAGTGGGGCCGAGATTCAACAGGCAGCGCGCCTGCTGCAGCAAGATTCGACAAAAAAAACAGAGGCGAGCCGAGCGGCTCGCCTCTGTTGAAATCGAGTTGAATCCAGAACGGGATCGTCGCCTATGAGACCTTTGTGCCGGCTGACACACCGGCTTGGTGGAGGGGCTCGATGCACAGCTCCTCGCGAACGATGTTCAGTTCCTTGGGGGCGTCGATCCCGAGCTTCACTGTGTTAGGACCGATGCGAACGATGGTTACCGTGACATTGTCCCCGATGAGAATCCGCTCGCCGGGCTTCCTTGAGAGCACAAGCATGGTTCACCTCTTCCTGATGGTTAGGGCGGCTCACACCCTTCGACGATCCACTTGTTCCGTGGTACAGATCCTTCAAACGGAAAATCCCGCAAGTGTTATCAAATCGAATCCGCCGTCAAAACGATATCATCCGGATTTCGGGCTGTCTAGCCCGTCTTTTGCAACTTCAACAAATCCGAACATGACAGTTTCTCGGCCCGATTTCCAGCCTGAAATGCCTGCGTTTGGCCACTGGCGCCGAGCGTTCGGCTGGACGATTCGCGAGCTGGCGAAATCAGGGTGCCTAATCCGGTGGCACTCGTGTACTGCCTGAAGAACAGGCAGCCTATTCTGCAGGCATTGCTGGTGGCAGCCGACGGTGATTGACACTTGGCCCGGCATGGTTATCGTTGACGGAAACAGCGACACCTCAAGCACCGACATCGATATGCTCGAAAATCTGCGGGGACAGTTCCTCGTCGCCGTGCCTCGAATGCGAGATCCCAACTTCTTCAAGACGGTGGTCTTGATCGTGGAGCACGGCTCCGAAGGGGCCATGGGGCTGGTTGTCAATCGGCCCTCCACGCTGACGGTCTCCGATACGCTGGCGGGCGAAATCGACCTCCCGGACACCGAGGATCTCGTGTTCTGTGGCGGACCGGTTGAACCCTCGGCCCTGTTCATTCTGCATAGCGATGATGAGGTCGATTCGTCAGAGACCGCCGAGAGTGAAGTGGTAAGCGGCGTCTACATCGGAGGCAGCCGGGACACATTCGAGAAGGTCGTGCGCCACGGGTACAACTATCAGTCGGATCGACCGTTTCGAATCTTCATGGGCTGTGCCGGCTGGGGAACGGGACAGCTTGAGTCGGAAATTCAGCGCGGCGACTGGCTGGTTTGTCCGGCCAATGCATCCACCGTGTTTCGCGAAGACCCCTATGGGAACTGGGATCAACTGCTACAGGAGATCCATCGGGTCCATCGCCTGTTTCCGCATCCCATCGAGAACCCGGAATGGAACTGACGCCGGGAGCCGATCTCGACAACTGGGCCTGGCGAGAATGGGCCGACTACTGGTCGCTGGAACCCGGAACGCTCTACTTCAATCATGGTGCGTTTGGCCCCTCGCCGAAGCCGGTGATCGAAGCCCGGCAACAGGCTCTGGAGGAACTCGAACGCAATCCGATGGACTTCTACGTCCGTCGGCTAGATGATCGGCTTGATGGCGTCACGTCGCGCTTGGCGCAAACTTTCGGATGCAATGCCGGCGATCTGGTGCTCGTGCCGAATTCCACCGTGGCGATGAATGCAGTCGCGCACTCGGTGAAGCTGTCCGCCGGGGATGAAGTGTTGCTGACGGACCACGACTACGGCGCGGTGGTCCGCGCGTGGGGCAGGCGCTGCGGTCCCGTCGGAGCGAAGACCGTCTTGGCGTGTCCACCGGATGACTTGCGCTCCCCGGACCAGATCACCCAGGCGATCGAACAACGCCTCACGCCGCGGACGCGGATTGTCGTGGTGAGCAACGTTACGTCGCCGACTGCGATCGTCTTTCCTGTCGCCGACATCTGTCGTCTCGCGAAAGAACGCGGCATCCTCGTCTGCATTGATGGTCCGCACGCGCTGATGATGCGTCCGGTCGAGCTGCGCGCTCTCGGTTGCGATTACTACGTGGCAAGCTGTCACAAATGGTTGAGCGCGCCGTTCGGCACCGGATTCCTGTATGTCGATCGGAGACATCAGCAGTCGACTCAGCCGGTCGTCACCAGTTGGGGGCGCAGGCTTTCAGGCGGACCGTCTCGATGGCAGGACGAGTTTCACTGGTTCGGCACTTACGATCCTTCACCATTTCTCGCGATTCCGGCTGCTCTCGACTTTTTGGAAGGTCAGGTGGGACTGGAGCGATTCCAAGGCCAGACGCATGCCCTGGCTCGATACGCGCGGCAGCGCTTGGAAGAAGTTGCTGGCGCGAAGGCCCTTGTGCCCGACGACATCGAATGGTACGGCTCGATGATCACGATGCCATTACCGGGCGTGGCGATGTCGGCAGACTACCCGAACATGACGCATCCATTGCAACGCGCACTATGGGAAGAAGCCCGCATTGAAATCCCAATCATCGAATGGCGCAACCGCGTGCACATTCGCATCTCGTGTCACCTGTATCACACGCCGGCCGATGTCGATCGCCTGTGTGATGTGCTCTCGAATCTGCTGCCTCGGTTTCGTTAACAGGATTGACCAACGGATGTTGATGGAGCAGAATCCGCGAGCGTTCCTCTGACTCCGATCGAGCCCTCTCATGACACAGTCGATGTCCACACTTGCCACCTTGCTCGCCAATGAAGGCGCGACACTCGCCGCGACATCGTCGTCGCTGTCGGCGTTGATCGCGGGGATCACGATCTTTACGTTGGCGGTGTTCGTGGGTGTGGAGATCATCAACAAGATTCCCCCGACGCTGCATACGCCCCTCATGTCGGGATCGAACGCGATCTCGGGCATCACGGTCGTGGGGGCGATGGTCGCCGCCGGCTCGAAACATGCCGACCTGGCGACGTTTCTCGGCTTTGTCGCTGTGGTCCTGGGAATGGTGAATGTGGTGGGCGGATTCCTGGTGACTCACCGGATGCTGGGAAAGTTCCGTCACAAGGATTAGGTATTGCGAGGCAATTGACTCCTTGAGTACGGCGCGCACCTGGAATACGATTGGTGCAATGCTTCCCTTTTCGCTCGACCGAGTGGTGCGCGCCGTGGAATTGGTCCGAGAGCGATTGTTGCGTGCCACCGCCGCTCTAGAGTCGGCAGGCATACCCTACGCCGTGGCGGGAGGAAACGCGGTCGCTCTGTGGGTGTCTCGAGTCGATGTCTCGGCCGTGCGAAATACCAGTGATGTGGACCTGCTGGTGAAGCGTGTCGACTTCGACGCAGTTCGATCGGCGCTCGAATCCACGGGTTTTGTCTTCCGTCACATTGCCGGAATCGATGTGTTTCTGGATGGTCCCGATGGCAGGCCTCGTGACGGCGTGCACTTGATCTTCGACGGAGAGACGGTTCGACCGGGTGAACTGATGCCGAATCCGTCGGTGACCGATTCCGAAGCAGGATCCGAGTATCAAGTACTGAATCTACGGGCGCTGGTACAGATCAAGCTGACTGCATATCGGGACAAGGACCGCACTCACCTGCGCGACCTTTTGGAGGTCGGCCTGATCGATGAAAACTGGCTGACCTCTTATCCCGCAGATTTGGCAGCACGATTACAGTCGTTGATCGACACGCCCGGTGGATAACACAGTCACGATAGTCGCCTTTCGCGGAGAAATGGCGACTGTACCCGCTGAATTTGTCCACGCCCAGCGATCTCGATAGGATGGTGTCTATTCCCGACACCATGTCCTCAAAGGAGCAGATATGAACTGCGTGCAATCTTTGAATCGACTTTTTCTCGCCATGCTGGTTGCGACCCCGTTCGTCGTCGCCGGATCGCTCCAGGCCGATGACGAGGGGGAAGGCTGGGTGACGATCTTCGACGGCACGTCGCTCGACGGCTGGGAGATCAACGAGAACGAAGAAAGTTGGTCCCTTGAGGACGGCGCCCTCAAGGCGCATGGCGAACGCAGCCACATTTTCTATACGGGAGATGAAGAGCCGTTCGTCAACTTCGAACTCAAGGTCGATTGCATGACGGCCGACAACAGCAACGGCGGCATCTATATCCATACGCAGGTGCAGGAGACCGGTTGGCCCAAGTTCGGCCACGAGGCGCAGGTCAACAACAGTTACGTGAACGACCCCAAGAAGTCGGGCAGTCTGTACGGGATCGTGGACGTCACCGAGCAGCATATCCAGGACGACACCTGGTGGACCGAGCACATCATTGTTCGCGGCCGGCATATCGTAATCAAACTCAACGACATGGTGGTCGTTGATTACGTCGAGCCGGAAGGTCAAGAAGCGTTCTCGGAAGACTTCGAACGCCGGCTCGGCTCAGGCACGTTCGGACTGCAGTGCCACGACCCGCACAGCACCGTCTACTACAAGAACATTCGAGTCAGGCGTTTGCCGGACGATGCGTGCGTCGGATTTCAGTTCTCCGAGCGCGATCCCCAGGGTCTGTGCACGCTGACATACAACGACTCGCCGATTCTCAGCTACGTGTACGGCGTCGACACTTCCACACCGGAACAGGCGTTCGCCACGTCCAAGGTCTTTCATCATGTGTTTGGCCCGGGGACGGACGCCGTCATCACGAATGGACCGGAAGGCATGCTCTACCCTCATCACCGCGGCATTTACGTCGGATGGAACAAGACCACGTTCGATGGCGTGACGCAGGACTTCTGGCATTGTCATGACGGCGAGACCCAACGGCAT
The DNA here is from genome assembly GCA_031402175.1 of Planctomycetaceae bacterium. Classification (GTDB taxonomy): domain Bacteria; phylum Planctomycetota; class Planctomycetia; order Planctomycetales; family Planctomycetaceae; genus JANNSB01. The sequence continues at coordinate 32,888 of JANNSB010000480.1, read as the reverse complement.
GTGGGTTACGTCGAGCAAACTGCCGATATGGATCACGCGGCGATGACCGCGAACATTGTCTGGAACGACATTGCCGGTATGTCTGTCATCGACGAACTGCGGACGGTGTCGGTCAGTCGGCTTGCCTGGCCCCGCGAACCGGGCGTGGCCTGGCAAATCGACTGGACGACCACCCTCAACAGCAAGCGCGGCGAGATCACACTCGACGGCGATCGGCAGCACGCGGGATTCCAGTTTCGTGCCCACCAGTCAGTGGCGGAAACGAATTCCGCGACCTACATCCGCCCGCCCGACTTCATTGAGCAGGCCGCGGCATTCGAAGTGGAAGACGCCAACGATCCCGATGGTCATGTGAATCTCGGCTGGTTGACGATGTCGTATCCGCTTAACGAGCAGCAATTCAACATCGAGTACTTCGAGGATCCCAATTGCCCGAAGCCATCGCGGTACTCCGAACGTCCTTATGGGCGATTCGGCGCGTTCTATCAGGCGACGATTACGCCCGAGCAGCCGTTGATGATGCGCTATCGCCTGATCGTCAGCCGGGGGCCGACCCCGGAGCGAGATGCTATTCAAGCCCGCTACGAGCAGTTCGTCGACGACATTTCGAATGCACAGGTGGCGGTTGAGTGACGCGGGGCCGATGTGCGGAGACGGCATACAAGTCGCAGCTAATCGCTCGACGGCAGCTCCGGTTTCATAAGGAACTGATTGATGAAACGGCAGATTATGTTCATACATTGGAGAGTTGTCGCAGCCGTCGCGATCGCGTGCGCCGGAATGGTTCAGTCGGCCAAGGCCGATGTCGCTGACGCGATTGCCACGATCCAGGCGATCGGGCCGCGAGGAGAAGGCCAGCAGGCGGCGGTGACGGCGGCTGAGGAATTGCAGGCCGCAGACGCATCGGCGCTCGTCGAAATTCTCAACGCACTCAATTCCGCGAATCCGCTCGCGGCCAACTGGCTGCGAGTTTCGTTCGAGTCGATCGCCGACCGTACCGTCAAGTCGGGCGCGGAGTTCCCGCAACAGGACGTGCTCGGATTCTTCGCCAACCACGACAACGACCCGACCGCGAGACGGCTGGCCTATGAATGGGCGATCACGGTGGAACCGGCTCTCGAAGAGCAGATCGTTCCCGAAGTGCTCAACGATCCCAGCAGCGACATGCGCCGCGATGCCGTCACGCGGCTGCTTGAACAGGCCTCTGACCTGCGTGCCGAGGAGCGGCCATTTGAAGCGGTTTTGATTTACAAGAAAGCGTTGACTGGCGCCACCGACGATGATCAGGTACGGGCCATCGTCGGGCCGCTCGAAGAACTGGGACATCCGGTCGACGTCTGTCATCACTTCGGCTTTTTGACTGAGTGGACGCTCGTCGGACCCTTCGACAACACGGACATGGGAGGCTTCGACGTCGCCTACGGACCGGAAACGAGTTTTGATTTGACCGCGACCTACGAAGGTCAGCTCGGGCCTGTCACCTGGGAGACATTCAAGACCGAGGATTCTTACGGCGTTCTGGATATCGCCGCTCTCACCGAGCCGCATAAGGGAGCGATCACCTACGCGTACACCGAGTTCGATTCGGCAGTCGAGCAACCGGTGCAGTTTCGGCTCGCTTCGTGGAACGCCTGGAAACTGTGGGTCAACGGCGAGCTGTTGTTTGCACGCGAGGAATACCATCGCGGCATGTATTTCGATCAGTACATCGTGGAGGGCGCACTGCAGCCGGGCGTGAATCAGATACTCCTCAAGGTGTGTCAGAACGAGCAGACGGAGGAATGGGCGCAAAGCTGGCAGTTCCAGTTCCGCGTGTGCGAGCAGTCGGGCCGCGCGATCTATCCCATGGACGCCGCCGTCTCGGCTAACTGAGACCGTTCAATTCATCAAGCGCCGAAGTCAGACGACAACGGAGATTCATACATGCGAAGACTGATTGCGATTCTGACGGCCTGTCTGCTCTGCACACCTTCCGTGGTGGACGCCGACTGGCTCGCCTTCCGCGGGACAGACAGCACCGCGGTGGCGGATGCAGCCGGCCCGACAAGTCTGTCGGCCACCTCGATCGAATGGACCGCCGAACTGGGCGGTCGCGGCCTCAGCAGCCCGATCGTCGTCGTCGACCGCGTGATCGTGACTGCCGACACAGGCTTCCGCGAGGACCAACTGCACATTCACTGCTTCGACGCCAACACCGGCGAACGGCTGTGGGAACGCGAGTGCCGGGCGACGGGTCGCACCAGTTGCAACACCAAGTCGTGCGTCGCCGCGCCATCGCCCTGCAGCGACGGCCAGCGGATCTTCGCGTTCTACTCCTCCAACGACATCGTGTGTCTCGACCTCGACGGCAACATCGTCTGGTATCGCGGTTTGACTCACGACTATCCCAACGCCAGCAACAGCCTCGGCATGGCATCGTCACTGGTTGTCGTCGACGGAACTCTGGTGGCGATGGTGGAGTGCGACGCCGAGTCGCTGACGATCGGCCTCGACGCCGCCACCGGCGAGACGCGTTGGAAGCTCGACCGCCCGCGGATGGCGAACTGGACCTCGCCGATCGTGATGTCTGTCGAGGAAGGCGATGACCTCGTCCTGGTGCAGTCAGGGCAAGGAGTGCTGGCGATCCATCCGATGACCGGCGAGACTGTATGGAACTTCGGCGGCGGTGCATCCACGGTGGAGTCGTCTGTCGTCAGCGATGGCATTGTGTACGTTCCTTCTAATGGGATCACGGCCCTCAAGCCCGATGTGGAGGCCGAGGGAGGCGTGGCTTCACTCTGGACGGAAGGGGCTCTCGCACCCGGAACGGCCAGTCCGATCGTGCACCAAGGCAAGCTCTACATCTTGAATGGTGCCGGAGTGCTCGTCTGCGCGGACGTCGAAACTGGCGAACGGCAATGGCAACTTCGAGTTGGCGGCCCCTTCAGTTCTTCGCCGATTGCAGCGGGAGACTGCTTGTACGTAGTCAACGAAGAAGGCGTGCTCTCGGTCGTCGATGTCAGCGGTGAAGAAGGCGAGATCATCTCCACTTACAGCCTCGAGGAAACGGTACTGTGCACTCCCGCGATCGTCGAAGGCGCCATTTACGTAAGAAGTGACAATCATCTTTGGAAGATTGCCAATCCGTGAGTGCCGCGCCCCAGGATCCTCCCGTTACCACCAAGTCGCGAAGAATTCCCATGAGCGCCTGGTTGGCCGTCGCATTGGGAGGCAGCCTCGGCGCGGTGATCCGCGTCGCCTTCGCTGATTGGTACGTGGGGAAGTTTCCCGCGGGCATTTTCGCGGTCAATGTCGCCGGCTGCTTTCTGATTGGTCTCGTCACCGGATGGATTAACACCTATCACTGGCCACCCCCGGTCTGGCAGAGCTTCCTGATCTCCGGCCTGCTGGGAGCATTCACGACGTTTTCGACTTTCGGTCTCCAAGCGGTCGAACTGTCGCAGAAGAAGCAATGGTCGACGAGCATTGCTTATGTCGCCGGGAGCGTGTTCATAGGATTGTTCGCCGTATGGATTGGCCTCAAATGCGGTTCATTCGGGGCGATGAATCCGAATCAGTCTCTCTAACAACGCAGATCAAGCATGCCCGTGGATGTGTTTGGCGTCGGAAACGCGCTTGTCGATTTTCAGGTGCACGTCGATGACGCCGCCCTCGCGGAATTGAAGTACGCCAAGGGCATTATGACGCTCGTCGACGAAGCGGCGCAGAGCCAAGTGCTCGACAAGGTCGGAGCGTCTGCCGCCAGTCGTTGCGCCGGCGGCTCGGCCGCCAACACCATGATGGGCATTGCCGACCTCGGAGGCCGCGCCGCCTATGCCTGCAAGGTTGCACAAGACGACATCGGCCGTTTTTTCCTGGGCGATATGCAGGCACGCGGCGTGGCGACTCATGGCGAACCGAGCGAATCCGGACAGACCGGCACCTGCGTCGTCCTCATCTCTGCCGACGCCCAGCGAACGATGCTGACCAACCTCGCGGTATCGGCGACATTGTCTCCCGACGATATCACCGCCGACCAGATGCTCGGAGCGAAGTACCTCTATGTCGAAGGCTATCTCTTTGCCGGCGAGCCGACGAGATCGGCCGCGCTCAAAGCCATTGAAACGGCGAAGTCCCTGGGCATCAAGGTGGCGTTCACGGTGTCGGATCCGTTTCTCATTCAATATAACAAAGATGAATTCTGGTCCTTGATCGAGGGACCGGTCGATCTCCTGTTCTGTAATCTGGAGGAGGCCCGCGCGCTCACGGGCAGCCACGATGCCGTCGATTGTGCGCGCGAAATACACCGGCACGCAGACAACGTCGCCTTGACTCTGGGCTCCAGCGGTTCGCTGCTGATGCACGACGGCCAGGCGATCCCGATTGAAGGCGTCTCGGTCGCTGCCGTCGATACCACCGGAGCCGGCGACATGTACGCCGCGGGGATTCTCTACGGCATCACCAATGGTCTAAGTTGGAAGCAGGCGGGGCATCTCGCCTCTCACGCCGCAGCGCGAATCGTCGGCCAGATGGGAGCGCGGTTGCCGAGAGCATTTACGAAAGACGAAGTGCGACAGCTCGCCGGTGGTTAGTCGCCCTTCGCTCCGCGAAAGCAGCGACGGACTTTGGTGTCGTTCCGATCCGCGTTTACTCGACAAGCAAAGGAACGGATCACTCCAGCGCTTCTTTCGCGGAGCGAAAGGCGACTATTCGATTGCCACGATCGCCAGGTCGTCGAACTCCACCTGACCCTCGCCGTGCAGCTCGATGCGCAGCGACAGCTCGCCGGTGCGGCTGATCTTACGCAACAACGTGAAATCTTCCCACTGCCCGTACTCGGTCGGACCGAACCAGCGCCGGCCCGCGGCGACGCCGAGTTCCGAATCTCCAAGTAACACGCCGGCCTGCAGTGTCGGGTCCAGCGCCGTGATGCGAATCCGTCCGGAGATGGCGATGACCTGTCCATGCTCGACGCGGACCCCCGGCGAGTCGACAACGACGGCCGCCATGTCGCCTGATCCCGATCGGCCAGTTCCTGGCGCCGAGGCCTCAAGCCTCAGTACGTAGCCGGGCACATTGACGGATGGCACGAGCGATGCCTCCCAGCGTTGATCGCCCGCCACTCCTGGCGTCACACTCCAACCAGCGCCCAGGAAAGTGTCTTCATCATCAAACGTGCCGGATGCCAGCAGATTGGCCGAACGTGCGCCCGCGCTGAGCCATGAGTCGCGCAGACGCACATGCTGCGGTAGAGTCTGAAACCCGCAACTGAATGCCGTCGAAACCGGCCCCCAGTCGGAGTCGCCGACGACTTGCCACCAGTCCTCGTGCTGCAACATTCTCAGCCACATCATCGACTCTTCTGCGAGTCGCCGCGATTCGTCGTAGTTGCCCGCATCCCACTCCAGGCGCGCTCGATCGATCCGCGAGCGAGCCGCCGAGAGAATCGAGTTGCCGCGTTGTGACACGCTGGTCAACGTGCCCAGTTCGTCATGTACGAGCGTGACACGTTCGAGCCTGGCGGCCGCGAGTTCGACCCAGGCGTCGGCAGCTTCTGATTGATGCATCTGCATCTCGCGCACGACTGCCTCGATCACCTGCCGGTCGTCGGTGAGCACGATGGCGGCGAACTGACTAAGCTCGTTCAGCTTCACTTCGGTACCACCCCCCACGCGGGTCAATTCCAGCGGGAATGGATGCACGCTCGTGGTCGTGATCAGCCAGCCCTGCGTCCAGTCCCCCGGAACCAGCACCCGCACGTTTTCGGCGTACATCCGCCCGGGTTGAAAGCACATGTCGGGATGATGCCAGTTAAGCAGCACGAGACGGCCGTATTGCGAGTCGATCATCGATGCCTTGATCTCTCGTCCGGCTGCAGCCTCCGGCGTAAGTGTCGCGTCTGGGTCGTTCGCCGCATCGTCGCGCACCGGGTCGTAGCGCGACGTCAACGGCCCGACCCAGTAGGGGAGCGAATCGTCACGGGGAGTTTGATCGCCGAACTGCACGGTCGCCGCGCCCGAAGGCTTACCAGTGGCGAGCCAGCGTTCGAGCAATCGGATGTGCTGATTGAGCAGCGACACCGCGAGTCGGCGTTCATCGGTGCCAGGCGCGGGATCGTCGAACGGAATATGCTTGAAGAAGCCGATCCCCTTGCAGCCTGCCCCCATCGCGGTGTAGCCCTGCCAGAAGATTTGCTCGGCCTCGACGCAAGGCAGCGCCGCTTCCGCCTGTGCCGCAGTGATGAGCGCCGGCGACGGTTCGCTGGCGACCCAAGTGTACGTCGGTTTGCCGGGCAACGCCTGCCGGCGTCGTTCTTCCAGAAACGTGGCGAGACGCGCGGGAGGAGCCTCGGTGTGCAGGATGTCCCAGCGGAAGCCGACGAAGTCCACGTTGCGATGAAACTCACGCACGTTGCCTTGCACATCAGCCATCAACTGCCGTTGGAAGTGGACATCCGCCGTCCGCACGAGTTCGGCACGCCGGGCGAGTTCGTGAATCTGTTCCTCTCCCGGCGCGATGCTGAGACCGAGATTGAACATCGCGATCGATGCCGTCCGATCGTCGAAGGGAAGGGGATCGGCAGCGCCCGACATCGCCTGGTTTTCCGACAACGGAAGTGGCGGGGCCACGATTCCGTGCAGATTCGACCCGGCCAGCGCCTCGAGCAGCGCATCGTCCTCAAGGTCGCGGATCCAGATCAGATTGAAGCCGCAGGCTTCCAGCAAGTCGAGACTTTCTCCGTGATACGGCGTGAATCTGAGGATCGTCGGCCGATTCTCGAGCAACACGCGGTCGTCCCCCAGTTCCAACAGTGGAGCATGCGGATCGGAACCTGCCTGCTGGGCCGCTGCATCCGGCACGTAGGGACTCAGTTCCAGATCGTCGATCCGGACATCGGTGTCCCCGTCGTTGATTTCCAGATGCAGCGTGATACCGATAATCGCGGCGTCGCGCAAATCGAGTTCATCCGCCCGAACCACTTCGTTCAACTGCAGGCGCAGCCGCTGATGCAGCTGTGCCAGCGCCTCGTCGGTGGCTTGCGCCGTCAACTGCTGCCACTCATTCGGCGTATCATAGAACGTCGTGCCTGGCAACAGTCCTTCCAACGGCCGGCGCGTGCGCGGATCGATCTGTCTGGGGAAAATCAACCTCAGCGAAAGTTGCGCTCCCGAACGGTTCGAGCAATACCAGATCGAGGCGCTCGCCGCGGGATGAAACCGCGCCGTCGGCAGCGGATGGTCCACCGTATAGGTTTCCTGCAGCGGTTGATTGGCCTCGAACCGCATGAATTCGCAGCGTCCGTTGTCGCGACCATAGCCCTCGATCCGCGCATGTGCTGCTAAGGTCGGTCTGGGGCCCGAAGTGACAGGCAGCCAACTCGTGTTACGCGATTCGAACGACTCGCGAAAGACCTCGTCGGCGTTCGCCGATTCGATCGAGATCAGCGCAATGACCGCCAGCAGCCAGGCGCGAAGCGCCCGTGTCCTCCAAGAGTGTCGATGACGATCTTCCATGTTCGTCCAGCAACCCGTGCATGGTGTGCGATTCAGCCGGTGCCTTCCCTGGCGCTCGCGAATGAGGAAAAGTGTTGACCAGAATCCGCCAGACGCCGTGCATGAGCGATCGAAGTATCGAGGTCCATGCGGATCTGCACCGACCACGTCCCGCGTTCATCGGCGGTGACACGCCAGCGCGGCACCACCGTCACGCTCTGATGCACCAGTTCAAAGCCCCCTTCCGACTGGCTCACCGTCTGAATCGGGAAAGCCCACAAGTCGGCGGGCTTCGAGAAATCGAGTGAGGCGTCGATCCCGAGCCACTCATCGACCAGTCCGATGCGAATCGACTGCGACAGATCAAGACGTGTCTGCAATTGACCAAGCTGCGAGCCGTCGCCGCCGTAGAAATAGCGATCACCTGCACCGGCGGGCATCGCCGCGAAGTTGAACTCGACTCCAAGGTTGAATGATTCCCCCGGCGGCAATTGTTCGAGCCGGTATTGAATCTCCACCGAGTTCCCCGTGTCGCAATTGAGGGAGACCGTCTTGCTTAACTTAAGAGGCGTCTCGCCGACATGCCCGTTGCGAGACATCACGACTTCCACCCGCTTCTCAGAACGTCGCAGGAGCGCCTCGTAAACGCCAGTCACGAAATCACCCGCTTCCGCCTGACCCAGTTCGAACTGCTCGGCGCTTGCCCCCTCCGCGATGAAGTGGTCTACCAGACTCTTGCGCGGCCACGGATCGTACTGCAGCTTCTTGTCGAGATCGGGCTGCTTGAAGTGCACCAGATCGTGGATGCTCTTTGTGCTTCCGGGGTCGTCATGCTGATGCTCGGCCGCGTGCCGTACCTTGTCGTGATACGCCTCGGGCCGACGGTTCAAGGTCGCCAGCAGATTCGTGCTGATCGAGCGCACATCGAGTTCATACAGATGCCCGCCCCGCGCCGGCGACAGGAATAGAACCAGGCGGTCGCTCGCCAGTTTCACTTCCTTGCGGCCATCGAGGTTCTGGTCGTAGGCATCGACATGCACCCACTTACCTTCGCGGCCGGCCACCCGTTCCAGCAGCGTGTCGGCCTCGATCAGGTGCCGATAGATGGCGTTTCGCAAATGCGGCAGGTACAGCCCGCCAAACGCGCCGTGCCAGTAGGGGCAGTTGCACTGACCGTGATACAAGTCGTCCTTGGCCTCTTCGAGGATCGCCCGTTGACCCAGCGACAGATTGGACGCTGCGAACTGCTCGATTCGCGAACTGATCTCGCGCATCCGGCAGTACATTTCGTTGGATTCCGGATACTTCACCAGGAAGTTCCGCCAGAACCCGCCGCGCACGAACGGCTTGAGCAACTGCCATTCAGGATCGTGCTCGTGTTGATGCACGATCTCTTGATACCGCTGCTGCTGCGTCGTCGGCAAAGCCCATTCGGTCATCTCGCGATAACTGGAGTCCGGCAGATAGACGCGGCCCAGCGGCGGCACCTCATCAACGGCCTCCGCCAGCGTCACCAGCCGGAGCCAATCGCTGTTCTCGACCAGGGCATCCAGAAACCGCCGCAGCCACCCCTGCTCATAGACATGCAGTTTGGTGCCCGGCCAGGTGCCGAACTTCTCTCCGTCGTCGCCGAAGCACACAACCGGGTAGGGATGAGATTCCGCAATCCCCCGCAAGTGATCGATCGTCGCCTTGGGATCCTGGAACGGAATCGTGTACCGCAGCCGCTCGCTGCCGGGAAAGATCTTCAGCAGTCGGCCTTCGTCTTCGGTCAGATAGTAGCCGTGCAATTCGTCGGCAGGCAGCCCGGCTCCGCGAAAGTGAAAGTCGTCGACGATCGTGTACTCGATGCCGGCCTGAGTCACATCGCCGGCAAACGACTGTTCCCACACCCGTTCCGGCACCCACATGCCGCGAATCTTCTGGCCGAACAGCCGCTCAAGATGTTCGGAGTATGCTTGAATCTGTCCAATGCGATCGCGTCGCGGAATCGCCGCCAGAATCGGTTCGTAGTACAGCCCGCCGACGATCTCGATCTGACCGCGTTCGACGAAATCGCCCAAGGCGTCGACATACTCGGGATGATGCTTCTCGATCCACTCCAGCAGACTGCCCGAATTGTGCAGCGAGATCCGCACTTGCGGATAGTCCCGCAACACGTCCAGAAACGGGCGGTAACTGTCCTGATACGCCGCCTCGAACACCCCGTCGAAATTGCCGACTGGCTGATGGTTGTGCAAAGCAAGTACAAGCCGACAAGGCGTGGTCATCATTTCATCCTTCAGGGCGACGATCGCAGAGGCAGAGCGACGTCGTCAGCAACATGCGGGCGCAATTCCGGCCCGAATTCAGGGCGAACGAATACCAGAAAACCGGCTGGAAACACAAGATCGGCTTGGATTTGAGAATGGTGACCCATTCGACTTCGGTTGCCTCCCGCGCGCCGCCTTGTGATAGTGCGAAATACATTAACTCCCTCTCCCCCGCGGAGAAGTTGTCCATCGAACTTGAACGGCCCAGCGGAGGAGAGGGTTGGGGTGAGGGGCCGAAGCTGTTCCCCTCACCCCGGCCCTCTCCCCCACAATCCCGCTTCATCAGAGGACATCGCTGCTCCGTGGGGGAGAGGGAGACACGAATGATTCCCACATGACGACGGCGTGCCATGATGCAACGGATTCTCGCTCTCCTGTTTGCTCTCCTCCCGTTCCAACTTCTCGCCGACGATGAGTCCGGTGCCGACCAACCCGCCTTCTACCTCGAAGACGGTGACCGGGTCGTGCTGCTCGGCGGGACGATCATCGAGCGAGAGCAGATGTACGGCGAATGGGAGTTGATGCTCACTTGCCTGTATGCCGACGCCGACTTCACGGTGCGCAACCTGGGCTGGAGCGGCGACACGGTGTGGGCCGAGTCGCGGGGCATCTTCGACCCACCCGAAGTCGGCTACCAGCGAATGATCGACCAGATCCGCGAGCTGAACCCGACGGTCGTCCTCCTCGGCTACGGCCACAACGATGCCTGGGCCGGCGAAGAGGGGCTGGAGGCGTTCATCACGCAGTACGAGAAGCTGATTGATGACATTCAGTCCGCGACTGAAGCGGAGACGCGGTATTGGATCATCATGCCGCACTACCAATTTAGTCTAGGAAATGAGTTTCCCGATCCCCGTACTCACAATGATGTCCTCTTTTCATATCTCAAGCGAATTCAGAACTGCGCTGATACTCGCGACATTCCAATGCTGAATCCGATAATTCATGCGCACATGGAGATCTATTCAAATCAGGAACTCGTGCGAGCGTTGAGCGATGATGGAGTCCAATTCACCTCAAACGGTTACCACATCAGTGGCACACATCTTCGTTCACAATTGACGGACGATTCCAGTCCATTCGTTTCCGTTCGAGATGGGCAGCTTGAGAATGCCGGCTGCAAATGTCAGATCGACGAGCTTGATGCGACAGCCGGGCGATATCGATTTCGGTGTACACAAGTCAATTTGGCCGATTCACATTGGCTTAGCTTTGAAGATCTTCCTCCCGGTCGTTACTCATTGAAGATTGACGACGAAGTCATTGAAACTCTTGACGGATCTGAGTGGAGTTCAATGGATGTCTCCGATGGCCCGGATGTCAATCAGCGCGAGCAGCTTCGCCAGGCCATCGTTCGCAAGAACGAACTCTACTTTCATCGCTGGCGGCCGCAGAATGTGACTTATCTGTTCGGGTTCCGTGCTCACGAGCAGGGGAACAACGCCGTCGAGATTCCGCAGTTCGATCCGCTCATTGAAGAACAAGAAGCCCTCATCCGCGAACTCAAGCACCCGGTCGAGCACGTCTGGGAACTCGCGCCGGCCGAGTAGCGGGGTCTGTCCCCCGAAGCCCGGACCAGAGAGGAAAGCGTGATGCTCTGTTGAGACCAACTGCCAAATGACGCCTTCGCGCGTTGCTCCGCGTCTGAGGACAGACGCGGCTACAATGGTTCCGATTTCCTTTTACTGAATACCGACTACCAACCAACTAGCACATGCGTGACCTCAACGTCATTCTCGCCACTGACTGCGGCAGCACGACGACCAAGGCGATCTTGATCGAAAAGATCGACGGTCACTACCGGCAGACTCACCGCGGCGAGGCCCCGACCACCGTGGAGGAGCCGGTGGCCGACGTGACCGTGGGGGTGACGAATGCCGCCACCGAGGTGGGCGAACTGGCGGGCCGCAAGCTGGTTGATGACAACGGCGAGATCATTCGCCCGGCCAACGGCAACGTCGGCTGCGACATCTACATTTCCACTTCGAGTGCCGGCGGCGGATTGCAGATTCTCGTGACGGGCGTCGTCCGAGAGATGTCGGCCGCGAGCGCGAAGCGGGCGGCGCTGGGAGCCGGGGCGATCGTGCTGGACCTCATTTCGGCCAACGACAAGCGCCGGCCGCACGAACAGATTCAGCGCATCCGCGAACTGCGGCCCGACATGGTCGTGATGGCCGGCGGCACCGACGGCGGCTCGAAGAAGCACGTCGTGCAGATGGCAGAACTCATCGCACCCGCGAAGCCTCAGCCACGATTCGGCGGCAAGTACCAGATGCCGCTGATCTATGCCGGCAACAAAGACGCCGCGGCCCTGGTGGCCAAGACGTTCGACAATTCCGTGGCGCTGTCGATTATCGACAATGTCCGTCCGGTGATGGAGCGCGAAAACCTGAAGCCCGCCCGCGACAAGATTCACGACCTGTTTCTGGAGCATGTGATGGCGCACGCTCCCGGCTATCAGAAGCTGATGGACTGGACCGACGCTCCCATCATGCCGACGCCGGGGGCTGTGGGGGACATTCTGCAGCGCATCGCGGCCACGCGCAACATCAACGCCGTCGGCGTCGACATCGGCGGCGCGACGACCGACGTGTTCAGCGTCTTCAAGGGTGAGGACGGCAACCCGATCTTCAATCGCACGGTGTCGGCCAATCTGGGCATGAGCTATTCGATCTCGAACGTCTGCGCCGAGGCCGGCATGCCGAGTGTGCTGCGCTGGGTGCACTTCGACATGGACGAACGCGAACTGCGGAACCGCGTGAAGAACAAGATGATTCGTCCGACGACGATCCCCCAGACAATGGAGGCACTGGTCTTCGAGCAGGCGGTGTCGCGCGAGGCGTTGAGATTGGCGTACTTGCAGCACAAGGAGTTCGCCACGACGCTGAAGGGGATACAACAGCAACGGACGGTCGGGGACACGTTCAGCCAGCAGATCGGCGGGCAGTCGATCGTCGACAATATGACGCTCAATCTGCTCGTAGCCTCGGGAGGCGTCTTGTCGCATGCCCCGCGCATGGAACAGACGGCGGCCATGCTGGTCGACGCCTTCGAGCCGGAAGGCTTCACCGAACTGGCGAAGGACAGCATCTTCATGATGCCGCATCTCGGCGTGTTGGCTCAGGTGCACGAGCAGGCGGCGCTCGAAGTGTTCGAGAAGGACTGCTTGATCTACCTCGGCACTTGCGTGGCGGCGAAAGGGGCGGTCAAGCTCGATAAGCCCTCTCGCCCCTGCTTCCGCTACAAGATCGACGGAAAGACGCTCAAGGAATCGGGCGAAATGATGACCGGCGATCTCAAGCTGTTCCCACTGGGCCTCGGCGAGACGGCCCGTGTCCACGTCGAACCGGCGCGAGGCTTCGACCTCGGGGCCGGTCCAGGGACGCCGCTGGAACGCGAGGTTCGCGGCGGCATGGTGGGCCTCATCCTCGACGCCCGCGGCCGACCGCTGCTGCTGCCGAGCGAACGCTCCGCCTGCCGGCAGGCGATGACGAAGTGGGTGACGGCGATGAAGCTGTATCCGAAGTAGTTCACGCGCGCCCTGGATTCAAAGTGGGATGCAAATCAACTGATCGCGCATTTCTTCCAGAGTCATCACCTTGCTGATCAGTTCCAGGTTTGTGACGAGCTGGCCGACTGTGGCCTTCTGTTGATGGGCGTATACAACGCCTGCAAACGATGGCCCTTGAGCCAACCTGCGGGAGGTGATCTCCACGAAGTCGATATCCTGTGTAAACAGGACGCGTTGCAACTGCGCGGCCCGATCCAGAATCTCCTCGTCCCCCTGCTCGGCGCGATTGTCTTCAAAGACGGTAACAACATCAATGCCCCGCCTGCAAAGTTGCTCGGTCACCGAGGCGGGAACATGTTGATCCATGTAGAGCGCGATCATGGTGTTACGGATCGCGTTCGCAGCTTCGTCAGCAGCGCTCGATTCGCATGTTGATCACAAAGAGCCTCAGCACGGCGGAAGCGTTCTTCAATCAGGTTATCGCACTCAGCCTGGTGCTCGTGGTAGTAAGCGAGCGCGGCGTAAATCTGGCCCAGTGAAAGATGTGGGTGTTGCCGACGAATTTCGTCCGCATCCCAATGATGCGTTATCCGGTCCAACGCAATCTCGATCACCTTGGTTTTCGTTCCCTCGATGAAGGCGACACCCGACGAGTCGATCTCGATCAACGGCCACGTAACGGCAGACATCGCTAACACCTCTCAATTCTAGTGGAAATCTCTCCAAGTATACGTCGCCGCCTGGTTGCTGGGAACGCCTCAACCGGCGTATCGGAAACGAACCGTGCAAGGGAAATCGAGCTGACTGTCGCCCATCAACGCAGGCCAAGTCCCTATTTGCCTCGCAATTCCGGCAAGATGGGCCGAACGGGGTCGTTTTTGCCTCAATCCGGTTGACCCTTGGTCATGCTCGCCTGCATATTCCCGCGCGATCGCAGCGCGGGCGGCGCGGTCGTTCGGCCACTACATCCTATTGCCAACTTCCGACTGCCACTCCCCTCCATGACTCGTCTGCGCTCCACCGCAGGCCAACACTCTTCTCACTGAAAATCGAAAGGATGCGACCATGAAGCGATTTCGTTGGGCCGCGGCGTTTTGCGCCTGCTTTGGAATGCTGGTTCCCCGTCTCGACGTGCTGGCCGCCGACGCCGGCGCGGCGGCCGCCCCGGCCGTTCAAGATGTGGCGTTGACCCCCGCGGGTGAATTCTCGGGCCTGGTTGTCTCGGCTCAGGGACTGCCGGTCGAGGCCGCCCAGGTGACCCTGTCGCAGGGTGACGAAGTCGTCGCGCAGGCGACCACCGACGCCCAGGGCATGTTCCGCGTGGCCGGCATGAGCGGCGGCGTGTATCGCGTGACCGCCGGCAACGGCAGCTCCGATTTCCGCGCCTGGTCAACCAACGCTGCTCCGCCGAACGCCTTCCCGCAGGCCGTTATCGTCACCGGCTCGACGGTTCGCGCCCAAGGCGAGTTCATGGGCATCGACCCGATCACGCTGTGGGTGCTCACCGCCTCGACGGGTGCGCTGATCCTCGCCGCGATGAACCAGAACGACCTGAACGACTTGGAAGACTGCTGCGACGAACTGCAGAGTCCATAGAGTCACGTTCAGCATCAAGAATCCAAGAGCCGCGTGCTCCTCCTGGGAGCGCGCGGCTCATTTGTTGAATTCGGGCGTCAGAATGAACCTGGTCGTCAGCCGCCGCCGCCGCGTCTTTGAGTGAAGGGGCTCTTCTTATTGGTCGGCACGTAATCGGGCTTCGTGACCGTTTCCTTCTTGAGTTTTCCGTGCCCGGTGACGGTTCGCGGTTCTGTCGTCGATTGCTCCTGCTCACGTGATTTGGCCGCAGTGGCCAGTTTTTTCTGGGCGACGCGGCGTTCGCGTTCCTTTTTCTTCTGTTGCTGCTGCTTGCTGTTCGCCATCTGGTTTCTCCGCATTTCGAGCAGTACCGAGATCACGTTGATCGCGAGTAAAAAAAGAGCCGACGAAATTCGTCGGCTCTCTGGTCGTATCCGTCATTACCGCAATTAGATCGGCTTGACGTTCTCCGCCCGTGGCCCCTTCGGGCCGCGTCCTTCGGTATAGGACACTCGCTGTCCCTCGCGCAGTTGCTCGAAACTTGTCCCCACCACATTGGAACTGTGGAAGAACATGTCCTTGTCGCTGCCGTCCTCGATGAAACCGAAGCCTTTGTCCGTCAGCCGCTTAATCTTGCCTTCTGGCATTCTAACTCCCATACCTAAGAAACACACACTGCGGGTTTGCCTGACACAACATGATCAAGCTGCCTTACCGCAGGCGGTGATTCTATCGGGCGCAGCGACGAAAACAAGCCGAAATTTGTCTTGTGGGAATTCACGCGATGGATCAAGCGTTTTGGCGGCCAATTGGTGACTGATCCTGAACTCCCCGGCGGGCCTACGGGATCGACGCCGCAACGCCGAGATGAACGCTTCGCCTAATCGAGACGTTCTCGCCTCGCGGGCATCGCCAACTGTCGTGCGCCGATCATTTTGGGGCACGAAGGGCGGCGCGATCAGCCCTCAATTCGGCGAGCTGCCGTTGGCGAGGCGGGCACGGAGGTAGGCGGCGCGGGCTACGTTGCGTTCCGACGATTCGAGGCTTTCCCGCTTCAGCTTCTGCAGATGGGCCGGCTGGATGTGAATGAACAGTTCATTCACCGTCGGAATCTCCAGGCCGCTGACGAGACCCAGATTGATCCCCATCCGCACGGTCGAGAGGAGCTGCATCGTCTCCTGCGAATTGATCTGGTGCGCGCTTTTCAGGATGCCGAACGCCCGGCAGACATGGTCGTGCAGGCGTGGCTGGTCCTCTGCGACGAGTTTTTCGCGGGCCTTGCGCTCGTAGTCGAGGAAGTGCGGCACCTGCGCCTTTAGCTCATCAATAATCTGCCGTTCCGACCGGCCCAGAGTGGTCTGATTGGATATCTGATAGAAATCCCCGAGTGCCTGGCTCCCTTCACCATACAAGCCGCGGACTGCTAATCCGATCTTCGGCAGTGCCTGGAACAGTTTCTGAATCTCCCGTGTGAGCACCAGCGCCGGCAAGTGCAGCATCACGCTCACGCGAATGCCGGTCCCGACGTTGGTGGGACACGATGTGAGATACCCGAACTGGTCGCTGAACGCATACACGAGGCCGGCCTCGAGTTCGTCATCAAGCAGGTCGATCTGTTCCCAGCAGTCATCGACTGCCAGGCCGCTGCGGAGAACTTGCATCCGCAAATGGTCCTCTTCGTTGATCATCAGCGAGATCGACTCATGCGAGCCGACGCCGACGCCTCGGGAACCTTGCGTCTCGGCGTGCTCGCGGCTGATGATCTGCCGCTCGACCAGAAACTGGCGGTCGAGGGCGCACAGCGAATTGACATCGATGTATTCGATCGTGCCCGCCGACCGGACGTTGTCGATCTGGGCGCGAATCACGTCTTCGATCTCCCCCTTCGTCTTCTGATCGGCACGAATCGGAAACGGGAATCTCGCCAGGTTGCGCGCCAGACGGATGCGGCTGGAAATGACGATGTCGGAATCGGGGCCACTCCCCCGAAGCCAGGCGCCGCTGGTCTGTGTCAACGCGTTCAAGTCCACACAAGTCTCCCGCAATCTTCTTCCACTAGTCCGACATCGACTCGGTCCCTGGCGACCGAGACTGCTCCAATCGTTCGATCTGCGTGATCTGGTCGCGCAGCTCGGCGGCCTTCTCGTAGTCTTCCGCCTCGACGGCGGCCTTCAATTCGCTCTTGATACGCAGCAGTTGTGCTTCGGAGCGTCCCTCCTGGCCGTGCTGCCGGGGCAACTTGCCGACGTGCTGCGTGTGGGCGTGAATGCTCTCCAGCAGTTGCAACAGCTCATCGCGAAAGAGTTCGTAGTCGTGAGCGCAGCCGAGCCGGCCCTGGCTGCGAAACTGCCGAAATGTCTGTCCGCAATGCGAGCAGGCCAGATGGTCGCTGGGACTATCCTGCAGTTTGAGGCCCTTTTGCTTGGCCGACGACGCGGTCGATTTCGCGCTCACGTCGACGAGGGCCAGGTACTCTTTGGCACAGCCTTCGCAGAGGTGAATCGGCTTGGCGACCCCCTTGCGAATCTCGGTAATGTGAAACGTGGCCGCCTTGGTGCACTGCGAACACTGTTTCATGAGTTGCCTTCCACAAACCCCCCCGGCTCCCCTGTGCGCCCGCCGTCGGCGCAAGGAATCACCCCCATCCTTGGCAATTCTATTGGCGCGGCCTGACAAGTCAAACCGCGATTCACGTCGACTTGGTCTCACACCGCCGCAGAGGCCACGCCGAACAGGTAGAAGTTGAATGCCGACGCCAGCAGCATCAGGCCGACGAAACCGATGCAGGTCCAGAGTCGCGCGGGTCGCCCCTTGGACGAACATGCCAGGAGGAATCCCATGAACGCGAGCACCAGGGGAAACCAAGTCAGAAAACTGAGCATTGACCAGGGTGGGTGAACAATACCCCGCATACACAGGCCAACGCATGCCAGATTGAAGAACGGATACAAGACGGTAAACACCGCCAGCCGGGTGACGACGACATCGCCGGAGTGCTGGTGCCTTGGGATTGGATTCCGTTCGAGCATCGAACTCCTAAAACCATTCGTCGGATTGCTCGACCGTCATCACTGCAATTGTCACCGGTCGCCGGTGGGGACGCTGCAATACTTCGTCCCAGGAGCGACCGATCGCGACTTCCAGCGGAACTCGGCCAAGGGATCGGTTTCCCGCAACGTCGAACAACTCAATTTCACACGAGTAGTGCACGGCAACTCTCGTGTCACTCCCTTTGTAGAGTCCACAACTCATTTCCACGGTCTTCGAAGAGTATCCGGTGGTGTCGCTGCGCTCAACCACCGGCTACCGGCTGACACAGGGCCGGCTAGTTCGTCACATTGGTGTGAGAGTACGTTGGCTGAATCTCAGCGGCTTTGGCGGTGAGCCAAGGACTTACGTCGAAAAGGCGAGGCGTTACAGTTTACCCCACTTCACAAACTGACCGGCCCTGCCGGCTGACACACGGCAACGCGGTTTTTCAAAATGGATACGAGTTCGAGTTTATTGGCGCATTGACGCCAAAGGAGTTACGAAAACTCGATCTTACGTCACCCCAACAAACGCGTTGCCGTGCCGGCTGACAGCCCTCCGGGCTGTTGGTGCGATGCGTGCTGTCCCACGTCCGTTTCGCGAATTTCACGACGGTGACGTTCACAGCCGTCACCAAATCGCACGCACGCGCAACCGGGACGGTAGGGGTAGAAACCGAGTGTTCGTCCGGTGATGGTCCCAGAGGACAATGTGCCCCCTGGGCGTAGTTGGCTTGGCTGCCGGCGGGAGGAAGGCCTGTCTTTCGTCCCGTCGCAATGTGTGCACACAACCGAGTTGCCATTGTCCAGCGCGTGAAGAGCCTCTGCCTCACCCAGTCACGAACACCCTTTCGAAAGGGCCGGCCGGCCCGCGTTTTTTTGGGCAGGGAGCAGGGAGGTATGAGGGAAAAGAGAGTGGTCAGTGGTCAGGAGTTCGTCGGGCTATCGGCGGGGATGGGGCGCGCTTTCCGCAAGGGACACTCGCAAATCATCAACCAACGAACCACTAACCACAAACTGCCACCCATCAACCAATCACAAGTCACAAGTGACAAATCTCGGCAGCTAGGTCTGCGCGCCGGGGGCGCACTGCCGATCGAGCAGCATTTGAATCACGGAGCGATTGGCTTCCGGAAAGTCGAGGTCGACGAGCTGCCGCGCGGGAACCCACTTCCAGCCGGCGGTGATGACGGCGTTTTCGTCCACCAGTTTGCACAGCAAGAACGATAGTTGCACCTTCGCGTGCGGGTAATCGAAATCCAGTTCGCAGAGCAGGCGCTCGATGTTCACTCGCAGACCGGTCTCTTCGAGACATTCGCGAATGGCGCACTCGGCGGCCGATTCGCCGGGCTGGCATTTCCCGCCAGGGAATTCCGCTTTGCCCGCCAGGTGTGCCTGCTCACCGCGAATGCCGACCAGATAACGGTCGGCGCGTTCGACGACCGCGATGCCGATGCGTTGTCGCTGCTGGTCGCGAGGCGGAGACGTGTCGGTCATCGCGAAATCCATCGAGCGGCGTGCAGTCGCCAATCACTCGGCGTTGACGACGACGCAGGTCACATTGTCTTTCGATCCCCCATCGAGCGCGGCCTGCACGATCTTCTCGGCTGCCTGATGCGGATCGGATTCCGCGTCAAGGATCCGCGAGATCTGGTCTCCCTTGGCGCCGTCGGTCACTCCGTCGGAACAGATGACGAAGCGGTCTCCCTTCTTCGGCTCGACGCGCGTGGGGGCGGTACCCGCGCTGCCGTCCTTGGTGCCCAGATAACGGTACAGGACGTTGCGGTAGCGGTGTGTGGTGGCTTCTTCCGGCGTGATCGTGCCGGCGTCGAGCAGGGCCTGAATGAGCGAATGGTCTTTGGTCAACTGTTCGAATTTGCCCTGTCTGAGCAGGTAGACCCGACTGTCACCGACTCCGCCGATGTACAGCAAGCGCCCCACCGAAATGATGAAGGCGATCGTCGTTCCCATGTTGTGGTAGTTCGGATCGAGCTCGCCGAGCGCCATGATTTCGGCATTGGCGAAGCTGACGGCCTCGTCGATGACCGCTACGGTCTGGGACTCGTCATCACGCTCGAACCTCAGACTGCGTTCCAGCCGTTCGGAGATCAGTTCGACGGCGAGTTCGCTGGCTTTCTCTCCGGCGCTTTGGCCGCCCATACCGTCGGCCACCAGAAAGTAGCGAGACTGAGAATCAACGAGGAAGCGGTCCTCGTTGTTCTCGCGATAATTGCCGACGACGCTGACCGCGCCGTATTTAAGTCGAACCTCTGCCATGCTCCATTCAATCGAGTAACCCGCCCACAAAACATCCATCCGGAGGGAGGGCTTATTTGCGACTGGGCCTCTATCTTTCTCGATTCGGACGCATGTCGCAATCCTGCCCCTTCCAATTGGAGGGATCATCGCGATTCCCTGCCGACCGCAAATGCCAGAGCGTTCGTGCGGAATCTAACGAATCTAACGACAATGAGCCGCGAGATCGCAGTCCGCGACAAATCGAGCAGTCATGTTGGCTGACACGAGCCGCAAGACTGGGACAGACGAATGACGCATTCCGTCGACTACGGCACCTGGAATCCGTTGACCAGAATGAATCCATTCTGGCCGGCGGGGATAAAGGCCGGCACCGAGAAGGCGTCGAGCACGCCGATGTTCATCAGGTTGTTTCCCGGACCCTGGAACAGATTGATCGATCCATTGACCTGACTGATGATGATGCCGCGTTCGCCGGGCAGAAAGTTGAAGAAGACGTTGGTGATGTTGGCCACGTTGCCGCCGATCTCGACGTTCGAGGGACCGGCAATGAGCGGAATCAACAGGAATGTCCCGTCGTCGATGAAGAAATCGGCGCGGTTATTGTTGATGACGATGTCGTTGAGGGGACTGTTGAACGTGAAGTTGAATGCGGTGGCACCGAAGCCGTTGAACGTGAATCCGGCCGCCGGGTTGTTGTTGATGTCGAGCACGAAGTTGTCGATGACGCTCATACCGACGGGGCCGTCGAAGTCGCCGAAGACGCCGATGTTTCTCAGTCCGGTCCCTGCATCGAGTTCGTTCGACTGCACGATGAGATCGACCAGCGATCCTGCGTCGTTCATCTCCAGCTCGATGCCGTACTGGTCATTGCCGTCACCCAGCAGGAAGTTGTTGCGGAGGAATTCGGCGGTGAGGGGACCGTCCCAATCGACGTGAATCGTGGAGACCGGCGCGGCCGCGCTGGTTCCGGCGCGGTCGGATTCGAATCCGCGAACTCCGCCGATGCCTGGGATTCCGTTATCCTCAAACGTCAGTTCCAGCTCCGAACCGACGCCGCCCGCGATCGTCTGGATCAGGATCATGTCGCTGGCCGTAATCTGCGCGGTATCGATGAAAATGTTGTTTTCGAAGAAGTACTCGTAGGGATCGTTCACGGGGTTCAGCGTATTCACGCGGATGCGGAGTTGGTTCTGCAAGCCGAGGCCGTTACCGCCACCGTTCGTGTCGAAGAGGTTCTGACTCACGAACAGGTCGTTGACGTTGAGGGCGTTGAGCGCGAAACCGGCGTTGTTGTTGATGTCGTTGCCCACCAGGCTCAGCGATGTGAGGTCGATCGCATTGATTGCGTCGTTGTTGGCCGTGTAGATCTGGGCGCTCAAGCTGACGACGTCGGAGTTGTCGGCAAACGTACCCGCGATCGGAGCCCCGGTGATCGTACCGCCGGAACCGGGCACTCCCACTGTTCCCACCACCGTGAACGAACCATTCGGGTTGTCCACGAGCCGGATGCCGAAGTCCGGCGGGGTGTCCGCCGAAACACTGTCGAAGGAAACTTGATGCTGGGCGTTGTCTTCCATGTTGACGGCCCGTCCTCCGACCGAGGAGATGTCGCCGTCGCCGATCGAGAGAGACAGGTTGTTCACCGCTTCGAGGAAGGTGGTGCCGGTACTGTCACCCGACAGGGACTGGAAGAAGATGCTTCCCGCGGGGTTATTCGTGAGGTTGATGCCGGGGTCGGGACCGACGGTGCCGACGGCATTCACCTGTCCGAACCGGAAAAGTCCTGTGGAACCGGTCACGTCGATGGCGGAATCGCCCGAACCGAGGGCGTTCGTGATCGCCATGTTCCCGACCTGCGTGAAGGTTCCCGTGTGATTGAGAATCTCGATTCCATGACTGCCACGATTGTTGATGCTGATGGCATTGAATAACACGTCCGACTCATCGTTCAGGACTTGAATCGACGAACCGACGACGTTGGAGATGCTCGTGAGGCCGTTCACGCGAAACGTCGCGTCGTTGTTGACCGCGATGCCTGCTCGGTCGCCGATGTTGATGCCGGGGCCGTTGCTGCCGACGATGCTGATGAAGTTGAACGCGGCAGATCCTGTCGAAGTCTGGAAGTTGATTGCAGATTCGACTCCCGAGGCAGGCGGTCCAATGTTCACGATGCCGTCGGACGAGAACGTCCCGTCGATGTTCGTCAAATCGATACCGATGTCGTTGCGGTTGGTGATCGTGAGATCACCCAGAATGCTCACGGCGGCGCCGCCCTGAACCTGGTCGACGTCGAATCCGACCAGTGTGGGGTTATCGATGTCGAAGTCGCCTAGAATCGAAACGCCGCCGGTAATGTTCTCGATGTCGACCGCGTCTCCCTGCGAGTTCACGAGCACTGCGTCCTGAAATGTGACATTCGCCGACGAATTCGCGACACGGATACCCAGGCCGCCGTTGTCCGTGATGGTTGAGCCGCCCATGTTCACCGCGCCGCCGTTGTTCTCGATGAGCACGGCAAAGCCGCTCGTGTTCTGGATGGTGTCGTTGAACACGATGTTGGCGGTACCGCCCTGCACGAAGAACGCGTTACCCTCGGTGTTGCGGATGGTGTTGTCTTCCATCAGGAACGTGCCCGTCACGTTCTGCAGGAAGATGCCGTGGCTGTTCGGTCCGATCGTCGTGTCGATGACATTCTGACTCGCGTTCGCGCTGTCGATGCCGATGCCCACCATCGCCGTGCCGGTCGTGTTGAAGATCGTAAAGCCCGAGAATTCCGAGTTGTTCGCGAGCGTGACTGCGTCGCCGATGATGTTCTGCAGCACCGGCCGGTTGACGCCGGTCGTCGCACGGGGCATGGGTATCGGGTTTGCGAGCCCTTGCACGTTGATGAAGTGCGGCACGCCTTCGCCCAGAATGACCTCGTTGTCGTTCAGCACCACGGGGATGTTGTCGTAGACGCTGTCGGCATGCACGAAGATGATGTCGTCAATCGCCGGATCCGCCTGGGCCTCGGAGATGAACTGGTAAGGTGTTTCAACCGTGCCGTCTCCCAGCGGGGCGGGGAAGTTCGGTGGCGGCGGAACGAGGACATTCCGCACATGTTGGATGAAGTAAGGATTGCCAGTGTCTGGATTGATCGCCAACTGGGCGGCGTTCACGACCGTGTCATCGATGGCAACGACTGTGTAGTTTCTGCGGACCCATTCGGTCATGCGGTTGAACTGGCTGCTGCCCAGACGCCGACGCGGCTCGTTGTGATGGTAGTAGTTGATGTCGGCCCCGAACGTGAAGTTGTTGTCGAACACATTGTCGTGCGTAAACTCCACGAACATGTGCACCAGCCGCTCGGCGAGATCCCAGTCGGCCCGTGCCTTCCAGCCCCAGACCTTGGGCAGGCTCGTGCCTCGCGCCTGGAAGTGATACCAGCCCGCGGAGGCTTCGAGGTTATACTCCTCGACGGCTTCACCCGGAATTGGCGCCGAGAACAGCAAGTCCACTCCCTCCGCCGCGTTGGCAAATGTCGTTGTCGTGCTGAAGACGATATTGTGATCGACAAACTGCTCCGAGCCGGCCGCGAAGTCCGTGGAGACGATGTCTTCCACGTCGCCGATCGGGTAGTAGTAGTTCGCACGCACGTCGAGCCGTTCCGTCAACAGTTCGGTTGCCAGGACAACCTGTTCGAACTCCGCGTCCCGCGTTGCATCACGGTCGTAGAAGAATCCACTGCCGAGAATGAAGTCGCCCTGCACGGAGTAATGCCGCAGTCCGAGTCCCGCGCCGCCGCCGACCTTTCCATTGTTGGTGAGGTACATCCGGCCGTCACCGTAGAACATCGATTCTTCCTGGAAGACATACGGCGCGATCTCCAGGTGTGTGATCGACTGTGCGCGGGCGTAGCTGTCGCCGGCCAGATGGCCGAATCGCGCCATCATTCCCATGCCGCCGACACCGATGCCGGAGTCGTCCTGATAGAAGGGAGATCCCGCGATCGCACCCGATGGATCACTGGGCGCCATCACGTATTGATCACCAGGCAGCGAGTAAGATTCATTGCTCAGCGGGCCATCGTCCGACAACGCCGGACGGGCCAACAGCGCCCAGGCGCTCAACGACAGCACGAGCAGGCTGCGCAGCTTGCGAGGCCGGATGGAACAATGAATTGGCACGAGGCTCGAAGAATTCGAGCCTGCCCTCGGCGTCCCATCGTCGTGGGACTGGCAAGCGTGCGATTGTCCACCGAAATCGGGGGACAACCGCCGCATTTTGCCGGAGGTCATCAAGGCACTTCCTTGCATAACATGCTCGCGGGTACGGTTTCCACGGAGTGCTGGCGATATACGAACATTGAGCGAATCACTCCGAAGGGCCACGCGACAGCGCGCTCCGACGGCGGGATTCGAGGAATGACGAGACTGAAAGGGAATTGCGTCGCTTTGAACCGTTCGCATTGTGGAGTCCCGACCCAGGTTGGGCCGATCACTCCCTGCACACGGTCTCAGGGCGCAGGATGGGAATTGAAATTGAGAGATGGAGAGGAAGGGTCGCCACATTACCGCAAGGCTTTTGACCGGGGAAGACGGAATGCCGATCGATTCACCCTCATAGAAAGGCTTCAATCGCGCGAATCAGCGTGGGATCACCGATACGAGCCTTCGCATAAATCACTGACATCGCTAGCGTTGTGAAGCGAACTTCGCTTCGGATCACATCGGAATTGCCCGCTCGCCGTGGCAAACACTCCCCTCCATTGGTTCGGCGTTATTTGCCGGATGAATGTGCTAGCTTGCGACGGGATAAGGAGTTAGACAAAGGACGCGACCACCGGTTGCTAAGATTCACCTTCACTCATTTCATCCAGTGGGAGTCGTAAGCACACGCGGATCGACATGCTCGCCGCCGGACACGCCTTGCGACCGCTGCGAAGCGTCGGAACAATGACATCATGGAGATCGCAATGCACCTGACGATTGAACAACAGCAGGCCATTGATCACGGTCAGGCGGTATGGCTCCTTGTCGAAGGACGGGAGTGCGTGTTGCTCAGCCGAGAGTTGTACGATCACGTAAAACGAGTGTTTGACCAAACGGAGACGGATCCTCGTGAGACTTACCCATCCGTCATTCAGGCGTGGGATGCGTACGGCAGTCCGGAGGATGCCACGCTGTATCAAGATATCCAGCCTGAAGCATGACCAGAGAGACCGCCCAACGAGGCAACGTGATCGTCGTCGACTTTTCCATCACCTATCCTCAGGCCGGAAAACGCCCCGTCTTGGTTGTTCAGAACGATCGCGACAATGGGCGGATGCAGAATGTCATCGTTGCCCAGATCACCACGAATATCAGTAGGTCGCATGAGGCGACACAGTTCTTCATCGACGAGGATCACGCGGATTGGACCGGATCGGGTCTGCGGGCCGCCTCGGCTGTAAATGCTTCCGCTCTCGTCACTGTGCCGAAATCCGACCTGGTTCGTAAGATCGGCCAACTCTCCGCGATGACCATGCGTGAGATCGACGAGTGTCTCAAGGCGGCATTAGGCTTGCCCTAGCCGCCATCGGCTGATTCACTATTCCTTCCGGCCCTTCGCAAACTGCCCCTCACCAAACTCCATGTCCACTTGCCTCGTCACCGGTGGAGCCGGGTTCATCGGCAGCCACCTTACGCAGCGACTCCTCACCGATGGGAACCAGGTCGTCGTTCTCGATGATTTCTCGACGGGCCGGCGTAACAACCTGAGGCACATCGAAGGGCATCCCGGTCTGAAGGTCATCTCCGGCTCGATCACCGATCAGCGACTGCTGGCGGATGCCGTCCAGGGGACCGATGTGATCTATCACTTGGCCGCCGCCGTCGGCGTGATGCTGGTGGCGAACGACCCGGTGCATACGATCGAGACCAACATCTATCCCACCGAACTCTTGTTGAGGTTGGCGATCCAGAAGGGACAGCGGGTGTTTCTCGCGTCGACGAGCGAAGTCTACGGCAAGAACCCCAAGGAAGTCTGGAATGAAGAAGACGACCTGCTGCTTGGTCCGACGACGAAGCCTCGCTGGGCCTACGGGTGCTCGAAGGCCATTGATGAATTTCTCAGCCTCGCGTATTACCAGAAGTACAAACTGCCGGTGGTGATTGGACGCTTCTTCAACGTCGTCGGACCCCGACAGGTCGGACACTATGGGATGGTCGTCCCACGATTCGTCGACAAAGCTCTCGCTGGCGAGTCCCTCGAAGTCTACGACGATGGCAGCCAAGTGCGGTGCTTCGCCCATGTGGATGAAGTCGTGACCTGTGTCATGAAACTGATGGAGACTCCCACCGCCTGCGGCACGGTTTTCAACATCGGCAGCGACCAGCCGGTCTCGATTCGCGAGTTGGCGGAGCGGGTGATCGCCCGGGTCGATCCGTCCTTGAAGATCAACACCATCCCGTACCGCGAGGCCTACGGACACGATTTCGAAGACGTCCGCCGCCGCGTGCCGGATGTGTCAAAATTGAAGCGGACAATCGGGATCGCCCCCGGCAAGCCGCTCGATGCGATCCTGGATGATGTGATCGCCTGGAAACGGAACGAACTCGCAGCGTCGTGAGCTCCATGCTCCCTCTCCCGCCGGGACAGGGGCTGTGGGTAAGGCGTCTGAACCGATCCACCACCTATGCGAACGCCGACCTATCCCAACCAGCCGCCCCGACTTCGTCCTCGATGATCGGCGTGGCATCGATGCATGCACCCAGCCGATAGAGCAGCGTCCAGGTGCCGCACTGCCAGCGGAACTGCATCAGGTTGCTGGCGTGATTGCGGACGTACCGCTTCTTCGCCATCTCCACGAACAGATCCACGCCTCGCCGCAGCTTCGCTTCGTTCGAGAAGTCATATGGCCCAGGCGTGTAATAGGGTTCCCAACAAAGCCGTCCGAACTCGTAATAGCACCGAAGCTGATCGGCGTCCTTGGGGTCTGCCGTCAGTCCGCCCCATTCAATCATGACATTGCGGATGTCGTTTTCGTCACCGGTGGTCATGGCCCGATTGATTCGGCCGAGGTGCGCCCAGTGATTCGAATCGGTGTATTCGGTGACGCAACCGAAATCGAGCAGCCCCAGCCGTCCGTCCGGCATGAACACGTAATTCCCAGGATGCGGATCGAAGTTGGCGATCCGACCAGCATACATCTCACGGCAACCCGATCGCAGCAGTTTGCGGGCGAACTCGTTGCGATCCTCCTGTGATGGATTGGTCGCCAGGTATTCCCGCAGATGCACGCCGGGCAGGTATTCCATCGTCAGGACGCGCTGCGTCGAGAACTCTTCAAAGACGCGCGGCACGACGATGCCATCCTCTTCTTGAAACAGCTTGCGGACGCGAGTCATAATGCCGGCTTCACGCTCGTAGTCGGTCTCCTGCTCGATCGATCGGCGAGCATACTCCACCTGACTCTTGAGGCTCTCCCAGTCGCGCGTCAGCCGATGCGGCAACAGGGCCGGCGTGAGATTGCGAAAGTCGGCACGAATCGTGCGGGCAATGCCGGGATACTGAATCTTGACGGCGACCTCTTCACCGGACTTCAACCGGGCGCGGTGTACCTGGCCGAGTGAGGCGGCGGCGAAGGCGGTCTCGTCGAACTCGGCAAACAGGTTGGCCGGCTCGTCGCCGAGTTCCTCGATCACCATTTCGCGCAGCAGCGAAAAGTGCATCGGCGGGGCCTGGAAATGCAGCTTCTCCAGAGTAGTGATGAGTTCATCCGGAATGATGTCTGGAAAGTTAGCCAGCATCTGGCCGACCTTCATCACTGCTCCCCGCAGGTAGCCCATCGAATCGAGCACCTTCACCGCCACGCGGAAGTGAGTCTCTGCCGAGTCCTTCTCCTGGGCGGCCGCATTCTGGAACCAACTGCGAATCCAGCGGAACGTGTAGGCCGCGGCGATCTTCGCCTGCAGCGTCCCCAGGACCGTCATGCGTCGCAACTGGCCGGTCGGCACAATACGGGTCGTGACGACATCGGCAAGGGGTGAAGGGGGCAACGGTCGTTGCGGGCCGACATCATCGAAATCTTCGGTTTCGGCTTCAGCGGGCAGAGCGTTCAGCAGTTCGGCGAGCGTGGTGGACATGGGCAACCTTCATGATTCAGAAAGGAGTATTGTGACGTTGAGTTTTGCCATTCGTATCGAGCCAGTTCACGAACATCCGCATTGACTGGTCCAGCATCGCGAATGTGTCTTCCTGTTTGGGAGAACCATCGGCGACCCAGAACGACAGCAGTCCGTGATAGAGCAGCCAGTACATCTGCAGTTCGATTCCCGTGGGGGATTCACGGCCATGCCGCACCAGGATGCTGCCGACGGTTCCGATATGAGCGGTTCGCAGTTCCTCACTCAGGTCATTGGGATTCGCCGATCGTGCGGGGCTGAAACCCGTTTCCAGAACGGAACCGAAAAACGATCGCAACGGGCGAAGCTGTCTGAGTCCGGTCGAGATGTGCAGAAAGAGATCCTCTTCCAGACTGGCCCCGTCCTGCCGTCGTTTCTCGAAGGCGGCTTCGGCCGAATCGAGAGCATCGGCGACCAGTTGCATGACGATCGCCTCCTTCGTCGGGAAGTAGTTGAACAGCGTGCCGGCCGCGATGCCTGCCTCGCTGGCGATGTCGCGGGTCGTCGTGGTCTCGAAGCCCTGTGACTTCAGCAGCCCGAGGGTGGTTTCGAGAATGCGTGACCGCGTAGCGAGTTTGGTTTCTTCGGTGACTCTCACAGCCGGTTCCTTAAATGAGCGTGCTCATATAATATCGTCCTCGGCGGCGAGGGCAAGCAGTAAAATGAGCACGCTCACAAAATTATCGAATCCGGGAATGCCGGTTTCCTTCTCCCCGCGATCGGTTCTCTTTGCAGTAACTGCGAACCAGCGGAGAGAAGGTGGCCGAAGGCCGGATGAGGGGACGAACAACGCGCCACCACTACATTCCTGAGAGTCAGTTCGACTATGCCGACAGCAGATCGCGCAGATGAAAGTGATGCTGTCCCAGCTTCCCGCCATAGTTGCCCGCGGTGACGAGGCGGACACCCTCGCACTGACAGATCGCATGCAGGCCCGCTCGCATCGCCTGCTGGACGGCCTCGAATGAGAGGCCGTCGACGACGAGTTCATAACACGCCTGGCAGTCGTCCGGCACCTCGGACTTTGTCATCGCCCGCAAGGTCGGGCAGTACGCATCGTTCGTGCTCGCCTTCAGCGCCGGATACTTCGAACCCACTTTGCTGCCGGAGCGCACGACACCGCCGGGAAACGGCAGGATCACTCCCGGCACTGCATTCATCGCCTCGGACGCGCGCCGAGCCGCCTCGAGTCCCTTGCGGCCATCGACTGCTAACAGAATGAGGTTCCCGCCTCCGACGCCCTTCACGGTGCCGACTTTGTCCTCACAAATGAATTCGCCGTCCATCACCGGCATGCGCCAGTACTTTCGTCCAGCGATCTTTTTCGACTGTTGAAAACCATCGCCGAAGAACCTCAATCCGCCGCCGATGAGGATACGTTTGTCCTTCGGGGCCTCGGGCAGGCCGTCGTAGCAGGCCGTTGTCGCACAGGTGAGGACGCATTGCCCGACGCGGTTGGTCACCGCCTTTTCCAGACCTTCGCGACCAAAGCCGAACAGCAGGATACTCACGCCAGGACGGCCGTCAGGAGTTTGATCCGCTGATACCTCACCTTCCACACCGGCTTCGACGTCGCACGAAATCACGCTGGCCGCGTAGCCCGTGGCTTCAGTCGCGGCGATGTGCGCCCAATGCAGATCGTCAGCCGTGATGACCAGGCGCGTGCCCGTCATCGGGAACGCTTCCGCAAACGTGTCGACGATCGAAACGCCGTTGAGCTCAAGCATCGGCTGGACGTTGGACTTTGGTCGTTGGACTTTGGATCGGAAAGAGAAGCAGCATAACCGATCGATTACCAGCGTTCGACCGGGCCGTTGGGCACTTTGATGAGAGCCGTCGCCACGCTTGACTCGCGCTCGCCGTGCCGCTGACGGATCTCGCCGGCAATCTCGTGAAACGCGGCGATCGACCCACAGAGTCGCAGCCGGTCTTCGAGGTCTTCGGGGATGCCGAGTTTCGCCCCGTACCATCCGGCGAACTTACGAAAAAGGGTGCAGCTATGCTCCCCGTGCTGCTCGGTCATCAGTGTGAAGTGACGAATGAGGAAGTCCACCTGCTCGTCGGCCGTCGGCTCCGTCACGGTTTCCCCCCGATCCATCTGTTGCAGTTTGCGGAAGATCCAGGGATCGAGCATCGCGCCGCGACCGATCGCGACGGCGCTGCAGCCTGTGATACGTCGCATGCGGAGTGCGTCCTCAGGCGTTCGCACATCACCGTTGCCAACGATGGGAATCGCATCCACCGCCGCCACGACCTGGGCGATGCCATCCAGGTCGACGGAACCGTGAAACCCCTGCTGCCGGGTACGGCCATGAATCGTGATGGCTGCCACGCCGAGTTGCTCGAACTCCCGCGCCAGCGCCGGCGCGGTGATCGACTGCTGATCCCAACCCAGCCGCATCTTCACGGTGACGGGAATGCTCACTGCCTCGACGACAGCCGAGACGGCCCGGCACGCGCCGCCGGTGTCGCACATCAGTCTCGCGCCTCCACCCTGCCCATTCACCTTGGCCATCGGGCAGCCCATGTTGAGGTCGACCCCCTGAAAGCCGTGCTCTTCCAGCCAGCGGGCGGCGGCGGCGAGTTCGTCCGTCTTGCCGCTGAAGATCTGTATCGACAGCGGCACATCGTCGGGTGCCGTCGCGACCAGTTCGCGCGACTTGCCGCGGCCTGCGAGCAGCATCGTGCAGTGCACGAGATCGGTCGTCGCCAGTCCCAGCCCGCCGAGTTCACGAATCGCCCGTCGAAACGCCAGATGGGTGTACCCCGCCAGCGGCGAGAGGAAGTAGCGCGAGGCGAGCTCGCGACCGGCGAAGGTGAAGCTTGTCGCCAGAGGCTGCGTCAGGGTAGTAAAGTCAGTGAGGGACATGCAGGCATGATAAGGTGTCACCACGGAAGAGCGTGAGTGGAACATGGGGATCTTCAATGCCAAGTGAAATACCCTCTCCCCCACATTCAGTTTCGCCTGTGCAATCGACGACTCGTTGTGGGGGAGAGGGGGAGTATTAACGCATCCCACGCTTGTCCCTCTCCCTCACGCGCCATACGCTCTGCAAGTCCTTGAGGCGAATCTCCCATGTATCGCATTGTCTCGCTGTCGGTGCTGCTGACGCTGATCGTCATTCTCGGAGTGACGTTCTTTCGCGTGCTTGCGCCCTTCATGCTGCCGCTGTTTCTGGCGGGGGTGACGGCCATCATATCGCAGCCGGTGTTCAACTACTTCTTGCGACGCACGGGCAGCCGGGCGTCGTGGGCGGCTGGACTCACGACGGCCACGGTGATGGGCGTGATTCTGATTCCCATCGTCCTCGGAATCCTGCTGTTGACGCTGCAGCTTTATACATATGCGGCGACGCTGTCGGACGGTGACGAATGGGCGAAGTTCTTCAATACGGTGCGGACGAGCGCGCAGGAAAAGACCACCTCAGCCTTCGACTGGGGAGTCGAGCAACTCAATCAGTTCCTGCCTCCCGAACGGCAACGCGATCCGCGCGAGGTGCAGGAGCAGGTACAGCAGGAGATCGAGCGATATATCACCGGCCTCGGCGACAAGTCGCTCGGCATCGCGGGCACGACCTTCAACGTACTGACCGGCACGCTGATCGGCGTCGCATCGGCCCTCATGTCGTTGGCGATCTATGCCATCGCGCTCTTCTTCTTCCTGGCCGACGGCACGAAGATGCTCGCCTCGGCCGAGAAGATGATCCCAGTGCAGATCGACTACCAGCGGGAACTCGTGATGCAGTTCTCCCGCGTCGTGCGGTCGGTCGTGATGTCGACGTTTCTGGCGGCGCTCGCACAGGGACTGGCGGTGACGGCGGCACTCGCGTTCTTTGGCTTCGAGCATTTTTTCATGCTTTTCGTCCTGAGCACCGTGGCCGCGCTCGTCCCGATGGTGGGCACTTGGCCAATCTGGTTCCCCTGCGCGATCTCGCTGTTCCTGGGCGGACACCCGGTGCAGGCGGTGCTGCTGATTCTGTGGGGCCTGCTCGTCGTCGCGACGCTCGACAACGTGATCCGCGTCTGGATCCTCAACACCGAAACGAAACTACATCCGCTGCTCGGCTTCTTGAGCGTGATCGGCGGCCTGCAGGTCATCGGCCTGTGGGGCATCATCATCGGTCCCGTCATCGCCTCCTGCCTGCACGGACTGATCACGATCTTCAATCACGAACTGGTGGAACTGTCACGGCAGAAGTTTGGTCAAGCTGCGGAAGAGAAGGCCGACGGTGAGGTGGCGGCCGAAGCGACCGGAACTCCACTGCCACCGGCGAAAGAAGCGGCCCCTCTGTCGGATGTCGTTCGTTCCGCCGAGAAATCGCCGCCGCGCCAGAATCAACAACAGCCCTCGTCAAAGCGAAAAGGCCGCAAGCGACGGTGATGCCGCAGGCGAGACCTCAGTGCGTAACACTGTGATCAAGAAAGTGTGCCACTGGCTTTGCCAGTGCGAACATTGAACCAGCTTTCCATTCAATCGTGACACCGACATCATTCCGGAAGAGTTTTTCGCTGAGTTCCAAGTCTAACTCACCAATCGCACTGGCAAAGCCAGTGGCACACTTTCTTGATCACAGTGTTACGCACTG
>JANNSB010000479.1:0-7059 GCA_031402175.1 Planctomycetaceae bacterium | reverse complement strand
TTCGCGAACGAACTGCGTCCGCACGTCGAATACGCCGAATCCGTCGGAGTCACCATCGGACTCGAAAACCACAGCGGCGGCCTGATCAGTTCCCGCGAGTCGATCCTGCAACTGCTGGAGCTCATCCCATCGCCGCATCTCGGACTGGCGCTGGCTCCCAGTCATCTGCCGCAGGACGAAGCCCTCATCGCCGACCTCATTCGCGATCTCGGCCCGCGACTGGTGAGCTTTCAGGCTTGGGAATTCGGCAGCGGCTTTATCGGTGATCGTCCGAAGGAAGAACAATTGCTGCAGTTGCCGCACCGCGGGCCGCTCGACTGGACGCCGGTCACGGCCGCCCTGCGGGACATCGACTACGCCGGCCGCGTCGAGATCTTCATGCATCCGACTCCGCGAGGAATTCCCATTCACGACACACCGGCCGAGGTGACTTCCGAAATCAACGCCGCCCGGACATATTTGGAAGCATGCCTCGCGAACGCGTGAGGCACAAAGCAAACGCGGTGATTGACAGGGTGTGCCACTGGCTCTGCCAGTGCGAATTTGGTTGCGACTCCCAATTGCGAACCACGGGCAGAGCCTGTGGCACACTCGACCCTCCAGGTCACAAATTCATGACCATTGTTGTGGACGAGTACACGCCGGCCAATTCGACTGTCGCGACGCCGAGTGAGGCCGCGAGTGCGCCTTCTTCCGCGCAGGTCGACAAGTCGGGCGAACGCATCCGCCGCATGTTCGGCGGCATCGCGCACCGCTACGACTTTCTGAATCATTTCCTCTCGCTCGGCATCGACATCCGCTGGCGGAACAAGACGGTGCGGGCGATCCAACTCGCAGGGGATGCGCCGATCCTCGATGTCTGCACCGGCACCGGCGATCTCGCGATCACCTTCTGGCAGCATGCGAAACAGAAGATCGCGGTGACGGGCGTCGACTTCACTCCCGAGATGCTGACACTCGCCCGGGCCAAGGCGGCGAAAATCAAACGCCTCGAAAATGCCGCCCCGCTGGAATTCCTCGAAGGGGATGCACTGCATCTGCCGTTCGACGACAATATGTTTCAAGTCGTGTCGGTCGCGTTCGGACTGCGCAACGTCTCCGACACGATCGGCGGAATCAAGGAAATGGTCCGCGTCTGCCGGCCCGGCGGCACCGTCGCGATCCTCGAATTCTCGATGGCCAAAAGCAAAATCATCGGCGGCCTGTACCGCGCGTACTTCCATCACCTGCTCCCCCGCATCGGCCAGTGGTTCTCGAAGAGCGATGACAGCGCGTACAGCTACCTGCCGAAATCCGTCGCCGAGTTCCCCGACGGCGAAAAGCTCACCACTCTCATGCAACAATGCGGCCTCGTCGAGACGAGCTTCAAGCCACTCACCTTCGGCGTCGCGACGTTGTACCTGGGCAAGAAGCCGGAGCCGCATATGGTCGGCCAGCAGTCATAGGGGCCCATGACATCTCCTCAACTCCCCGTATCCGGGAGCTTGTACGATGAACCGCGCAGTGCCAGAATAGAGACATGCAACTCACCACCGACCAAAAGCGAGGCATTGAACGCGGCGAGGCTGTGCCGGTCACCGTGGGTCAGACCGAGTGCGTCGTCATCCGTAAGGATGTGTTTGATCAGGTCAAGACCAGTCTCTACGAAGACTCGGAACTGACGGATGACGAATTGAGCGCGATTGCCGCCAGAACTCTGGACGATCTCGACTCTGCCGGCCCGATCCCATGAATCGCGGCGATGTTTATGTCGCGCTGGCTCCGACATTCGACGGATCGACTCCCAAGACGCGACCGTTTCTCATTGTGCAGGCGGACTTCTACAACCAACGCATCGACAAGATACTGTTGGCTCCCATTACCTCGAATCTCTCTCGCCGCCACGACTCCGCACATTTTCCTGTCGACGTTTCCACGCCGGAGGGAAAGGCATCGGGCCTGAAGCATGACTCGCTGGTTTCCTGCTTGAATCTCGTGGTGTTGCCGAAGTCCAACCTGAAGAAACGGATCGGAACTCTGTCCCATGACCTGATGCTCCAGATCGACACGTGTCTCAAGGCGGCCTTAAGCCTGCCATGATGCATGAATCATTGCTCTCCGAAGAGTGCCTCACTGCTCCCTGCTCCAGGTTCAACGCTACTCAAAACGGGCCGGCCGGCCCCAAGAGTGAGTTTCCGTTACGGTGTTGCAGTGGCTGGTAGGCTCGCGGTGCAGCGACACAAGCGTGTGCACACATCCCCCCGGAAGGAAACAGGCCTCCCCCCGGCTGGCGGTCGCTGCAGACGCGTCGACGGACACATTGCCCGCCAAGCGCCACCGTACGTTCACTCGGACTTTCTACCTCTACCGTCGCGGTTGCGCGTACTGTGCAACTGACATGAGTGGAGGAATCAAGTGGAACCCGGAGGGTTCCGGGCTGGTAGCCGGTGGTTGAGCGCAGCGATACCACCGGTCAGAAGCCGAAAGCGTTCGACACACCCCGCAGGGGTGGCAGCGACGTGCGCTTAACGTATGGTTCATGCAGAGTGCGGTATTTTCGGCATCCGTGCGTGCTGCTGGCATCCCTGCCGGGATGCGGCGATTGTTGGGGCTCGCTTTCCGGCGGTATCGCTGCGCTCGACCGC
Organism: Planctomycetaceae bacterium; assembly: GCA_031402175.1. Lineage (GTDB taxonomy): Bacteria > Planctomycetota > Planctomycetia > Planctomycetales > Planctomycetaceae > JANNSB01. Next base: position 4,435 of record JANNSB010000479.1, on the reverse strand, counting down.
CGGCTACAGGCTGATAACCCTCCGGGTTATCCTCGACTCATGCCACGCTTGCTCCCGACATTCACGTCGGCGGTGGCAGACTGCCCCCGCTACGCAGGGCGCAACCGCGACCGTGTTATGTGGAGGTCTTCCATATGCACAGACAGAACTCACGCTCCATCTCGCACCGGGGACTACTCGGCATCGGCCGGGAACTGAGGGCTGAGCATGGCCGGTCGCTGACGCTTGATGTCTTCTGCCGCGAGACGGGCTTGTCGCCAGAGTTCCTTTGCGAGCGGTTTGGAAGCTGGGAGCAGTTTCGCCGCGCGCTGGGGATGACGCTCCCCGTCCGTTCGAGGAAACGGCGGTTCAGCAACACCGAACTGCTGGCGCATCTGCGGCGACTGGGCGACGAGAACCAGAATATCACGCTGTGGGAATACAGCAGAGAGGTCGGCGTTTCGATTCGTGAAATCTACGACCGGTTTAAGTCGTGGCGCAACATGCGCGAGGCGGCCGGTCTGCCGCGGATGGTGACTCGCCGGCCCGAATACTCCAAAGCCGACATGATGAACGACCTGCTGCAGATCTGGCTCAAGGCGGGCCGTTGCCCGGGGTACCACGATCACAAACGCTGGGGCGGCAAGATCGCGGCCACGACGATGCTCGCGAGATTCGGCTCGTGGCGCGGAGTGCAGGCGGGTTTCGAACTGTACCGCCGTAAGTATCTCGCGAAAACCGATCCGACCTGGTCCTGGGAGAAGGAGTGCGAGGAACGTCGCCGCAAACAGCTTCGCCAACAACTCGGCACGCAATAGCTCTGGCTGGCGGAAAGCGATGACGATGACGACAACGAGCAAGAGGAGTAGGCTGCCCTGTTTCGCGATGCAGGCATGGCACCCAAGACATGCCACCCCGCCGTTCATCTCCCGTGAGACACAATGATGCGACGGTACTCGTCACGGCCAGATGGGTATCGTCAGTTCGACTCGCGCTTCAAATAGAGCGTACGCACGTAGGGTTGATTCTTGACTTGAGCAACAGTCTCCAGGACGCAAACCAGTTCCCATCCCAGAACTCCGGACTGAGCGAGATATTCCCAGACCAAGGGACAAGTCTCGACGTCTTTCTGAACTCGCTCAGCTTCTGGGATGTCGGCTCCCAGCCACTCACCGTTGGAGAATGTGACTCGATCCATCACGGAGTAGACGACTTGGTGTTCAAAGGTCTTCGACATGGTTGGTGTCTCTCGAAGTTCATCAAGAATGGATACTGCGCAGTCAGCCACTGAATTGTGCAAACTTATCTACATCTTTGACGCCTGCCGCGCGTGCGAGAACAGTTCCACCAGATTCGAATCCGGGTCCATGAAATATACCTGCGTCGGGCCGTCGGGGCGGTACTTGGGGCCGGCGACGGGGGGGAAGCCGAGTTCTGTCAGCCGCTGGGTCGCCTGCATCGCGTCTTCGACCTCGAACGCGAAATGCCTGGTTCGCGAGATGCTGCACTGCTCCGGCACGAACACCTTCGCCGGGCCCGATTCCGCATGCTCTTCGATCAGATGGATCTGCGTCGGCCCTGCCTGAAACCACATTCCCGGAAAGCCGAACCCCGGTCGCTTGGTCTCTTCCATGCCGAGCACGTCGACGTAGAACTGCCGGCTGCGCTCCAGGTCTTTCACCACGAGCGTGACGTGATCGATGTACCGGACCCGCACCGGAGGTGTCTTCGCGCTCATGGTGATTCTTTGGGGAGTCGCTGATCTCGGTTGCTGGATGACAAAGCGACAATCAGACTTGGAGACCAGGAGAATGAAGTGCTTCAAGGCCTCTTGCCGCAAGGTGCGCTGTGACTCACTCAACGCGAAGGGTCACGCTCCCCTCACTGACGTGTCGGGTTACCATGGATCCTCGCTACGGCATCGCGGTTTGGATTTCGATCGGCGATGGAGTGAACTCGTCCGGTATCTCCCGCTCGCACGCCCACAGGCAGGCGTTGTAGAGCAGCCGCGGCAACACGTCGCCGGAGAAGTTGTCCTTGTAACCGAGCGATGTGTAGAACGACCGCCCGCCGTCGGCCCGCGTGAACGTCCACGCCATCGGTTCCGGTGACTGGCCGGACACTTCACCCATCAGCACGACCTCAGCCGACTCGTTGATCGGGCTGACGACGTACAACGAGCCTCCCGCTTCGTAGGGGAACGAGCCAACGCCCGTCAGCAGTGGATGAGCATCATCTGCCGCCGTGACCGTCGCGATGAGGTCGTTCGCGTAGTGATTCGAGTAACTGCCGCCGAAGACCTGGGCATCGAGTTCGGGCCAATCGGCCAGTCCCTCTGGCGGCGGTTGATTCCGCAGGCAGAAGGCGTGACTGGCCGTGCGGATGCCGATCACCGGCTTGCCGCTGGCTACGAACTCGCGAATGATGTCGAGCTGCTCGGCCGGCAACGGACGGCGGCGGACGCTCAGCAGCATGGCATCGGCTTCGCGCAGAGCTTCGATGCCGGGCAGGTCATGCCGCTCGTCGCCATTGCCGTAGATAAACGTCACCTGAAAGTCCTTCCCCAGCCAGCGGGCGGCGAAGTCAGGCAGCGTGACGTTGGTTTCGTATTCATCTTCTGCGATGACGATGGCGAGTCGCGGGCGGGTATCGAGTGAGAACCGCTGCGGATGCCAGATAGGAAAGGAGCCGCTCCGATATGGGATGTCAAGATCTTCGACCGAGAACGGCCGCAGTTGCTCCTTGATCTGATTGCTGGTGATTGTCGGGCAGACCCAGCGCTCGATGTGGCTGACGATGAGATCGGTCCCGGTGAAGTGGCTCACATACGGCCAGCGCTGCGGGTTGTACATCGTGTCGGTGAGGTCGCGCATCAGCACGACGTTCTTGCCGTTCTCGGCCATACGTCTTAGTCCGAACGGCCGGCCCAGCACGCACATGTTGGTGTGTACGCCCAACAGGATCACGTTGTCGATGTCGCGATCTTCGAGAATGTTCCAGACGATGTCCCCTTCGCAAGTGACGAAGTCGCGTTCATCATCGACGTCGATGTCCGCGTGCTGCCGCGTCCAGGGTGCAAGCGGATCGACACCCCGCGCCGCCAGTTCTTCATGCCACGCTTTGTGCTCCGCGAGATCATCATCCTCGCCGCCGTCGGTCTGATCGATGGGGTAGATTCCCTGCTCTTCCGACGGGATCTTGTAGCACCACGTTTCGATCTCCTCCGGGTGCTCGGCCGCCGCCGGTGTTTCGAGAGCGCGAACGCGGGCCGGGTGACCTTCGTAGAACTCCATGCAGTCGCTGGGCGCGTGGATCACGGTCACTCCGTCGCCACGCAATTGATGCAGCGTCCAGTTCATTTCAAAAAGCATCTCCTCCAGTCGGCGCACCGCATTGAGGCAGTGATGCGCATCCCACACGTCACACACGATGACGGCCGTGCGCTGGGGATCCCAGGCCTCGTCGCGGGTCAACTGATGGAACCGCCCCGATCCCTCGGAGGTTTCGACCTGATGGCGAAGAGTCAATTGCAGGCGGTAGTTGACCGCCTGATCGTCGGCGGGAGCATAACGATCCCCCAGCATCAGGAGGCAGACTACAAGGACCGGAAGCCCGTTTCGGATGAAAGACATCGTCGTTTCTCCCCATTCGCAGGCGGTTGATTCTGTCGGATGACTTCGCAACACAGATCGTACCGACGCCGGCGGATCAATGCGACAAAGCCGATGTTCCCGGAAGTCCATTGGTGGTCGCTCAGATCGATCTGCCGCATCCACGAATCGCCGCCGGTTGCCTCGCAAGTGTCAATGGGGCACAATTCATCGACGTTTCCTCGCTGCAGATGGCGGCCGGGTCTTGATTCTCTCCGCCGAGGTGGGACGATGAATTGAGATGTTGTGAACGGAATAGACGTTACTCTTCTCCACCTTCCTTGAATCGTCGCCCCTAGTTCCTTGATCAGGCAATGCTTCGCTTCACCAAAATGCACGGGGCCGGGAATGATTACCTGTACATCAACGGGTTCGATGATCCTTTGCCCCGAAATACCGCTGATGCGGCCCGGCAGATGAGCGATCGACGGTTCGGTATCGGGGCCGATGGGCTGGTGCTCATCCTGCCCTCCGAGCGAGCCGACGCCCGCATGCGGATGTTCAATGCCGACGGCAGCGAAGCTGAGATGTGCGGCAACGCCGTTCGCTGCGTTGCGAAGTTCATCCGCGAACGCGGTCTCTGCAGCAAGGATGAACTCACGATCGAAACCGGCAACGGCATTCTCACGCTGCAGTGCTTCGGCAACAGCGGCAAGATCGATCGCGTGCGGGTCGACATGGGGCCGCCGATACTGGAGGCCGACCGAATTCCAACGACGCTTCCCGGCAACCCGCCGATTGGCGCGACGCTTGAAGTGGTCGGCAAGTCGCTGAAGGTCACCTGCGTGTCGATGGGGAATCCGCAC
>JANNSB010000478.1:0-11730 GCA_031402175.1 Planctomycetaceae bacterium | reverse complement strand
TCCTGGTGATGCAGCTTTGACCCGAAGGGTGAAGGCTGCTGGCGATCATTGGATCGTACAGGAGAAACGTGGCCGGAAGGTCTTTTCACGAGGCATCTGGGCTTCGGAATCAACGATTGAAAAGCTTCGTGCTGAACTCGTAACCGAGCGTTCCACTCCTGCCTTCGCAAAGACGAAAGAGGCCGCCGCCAAGCGCCGAAAGAAGGTCCAGGCCGAGTACGTCGAAGATTTCCTGGGGGCGGTCGTGGATTTCCTGGCTTTTCATCCGGCCCACGCTGATCTTGCTCAAGGACTTGCTCGAGCAGTAACGGACCACGCCACGCCAGTTGGCAGCGGTACAGTTGCTCGCACCACACGCATTCCGGTCGAGCAGAGAGCCGAAGCTGCAGTCATCGCATGGATGCGCCACCAAACGACCGGCTATGACACGCTGGTGATCCCACGGGTGAAAGGTAAGCGACGTGAAGTCCGACGGATGTTGGCCCGCCGCTCGAAAGAATTGTTGGCTCAGTATCGAAGGGGTGAGGAGGCAGGGGAGAATTGTCCGTTGAGCAGGGCCTTGTCTTGAATGCGAACACATCGATCAGAATTAACATTCTGCTGATGGAGTCCTTTTACCTAGGAGCAGCATGCGGTGACTATTGGCTGTGAATTCTCAACCTCGACTTTGATGCGATGTTCGCTGGCTTGCCCGGGCCGACACACCGACGCATGGCTTGGACACCGGCAGGGCCATCGAGCAATTCGCCGCCCGAGTTGTTATTTACTCCCAGTGAATCGCGATTCGATGCCCAGGACCGAAGGCAGAAGGTTCGACCACGTTCCGCTCATTTTCCCCCCACTAATCCCCCCACTAATGAGTGAAAACCGACTTCGAGCCAAGTCAGGTCGAAGTGAGGTAAAAGCAAAGACCCCTGAAAATCAGGGGTCTTTGTGAGCATCCGAAAAGTGATAGGAAAGGTCTCAGGAACTTCGGAACCGAAGGTTGCAGGTTCGAGCCCTGCGGGGTGTACTTGGCAGGACAAGGAGTTACGACGACCTCTGTCCTAACGCTCTGGCAGTTCTCTGACAATTTGTCCGAGAAGCTGAGATGAGAGCAACGGCCCTTGCCCGATTACCGCTGGGGGAGCCGTTTCCGCCGGGCGCGGGTCGATTGCGACACTCCGATTCCGTACTTCGCGATGAGCTTGCAGTCGATGGCTCGCGGGTCTTTTCCCGAGGGAATGTGACCGGTGACGTAGAACCAATTGGCTCCCGATCGATGTCGGCCAGAAGGGTCATGTCGGAAGGGGTACGGCTCGAAATCACAATTCTGAATGATGGTGCAGCGACAGCCATTCATATATTCTGATCGTCCAGCGGATTAAGTCGCCGTGATTGCCTGGGAGGCGAGCGGGCCACCGGCAGTTGGGGATTCCGAATATCGCCGCAAGAATAAGTAAGCGATGGCCTTATGATTGGTACGTCGGTCGGGCACTATCATATCACCGCCAAGCTGGGAGCCGGTGGTATGGGAGAAGTGTTCCTGGCCCGGGATACGCGACTGGCGCGTCAGGCGGCGATCAAGTTTCTGCCGCGTGAATTGGCTGACGACCCGGAACGACGACAGCGCTTCCTGAGGGAGGCGCGGGCTGCATCGTCGCTCAATCATCCGCACGTTTGTGTGGTCTATGATGTCGGCGAGACCGAAGACGGGCTGCCGTTCATCGCTATGGAGTATGTGCAGGGCAAGTCGCTGGATGCCCTCATTGCGCAGGGACCGCTGGAGATTCCCCGAGTCGTCGAGATCGCGGTGCAAGTGGCCGATGCGCTGGATGTGGCTCATTCCAGCCACATTGTGCATCGCGACATCAAGCCCGCGAACATCAACCTCAATGAACGCGGGCAGGTGAAAGTTCTGGATTTCGGTCTCGCGAAACGGATGGTCGGGGACGCCGACGAGGGCGGCTCGTCCACCACGGCCTTGGAGCAGACCCAGCGCGGCGTCGTGATGGGAACTCCCAGATACATGAGCCCGGAGCAGGCTCTCGGCAGAGAGGTTGATCACCGCACCGACATCTTCAGCATGGGGGTCGTGCTGTACGAACTCGCGACTGGAAAGGCGCCTTTCTCGGGCGCCAACTTCAGCGAGGTCATCAACAAGATCGTGCACTCACAGCCGCCGGCCATCGCGCGGCTGAACTACGACGTGCCGCCTGAGCTGGAGCGGATCACGCTCAAGTGTCTGCAGAAGTCGGCCGATCGGCGGTATCAGTCGGCTCGTGATTTGTTGGTCGACCTGCGCAATCTTTCGAGGGAACTCGAACACGGGAGCATGGTCGCTCAATCAGGAATCATGAGCGGCACCGAACCGACGCAAACCTATGTCGGTTCGATGCCGAAGCCGGTGCCGGAAACAGTGACCCTTGATCTACTCCAGACCAGTGAAGTGTTCCTGAGTTATGCGAGCATCGACGACCAACCCCTGCTGGACGGCAAGCCGGGCTGGGTGTCGCAACTGCATCGCAATCTCGAGGTGCGAGTCGAGCAGCTCTCGGGCGAGAAGGTGCAGATTGCCCGGCTTCCGGAAACTGCTATCTCGTCGGCAATCGAGAGTGAATTGCTGGAGCGACTTCCCAATGTGAAGGCGATGATCTCGGTCGTCTCTCCTCCGTTCATCAAGTCGGATGTCTGCAGGAAAGAGGTCGAGCAGTTCTGGCGCCGCGTCAAGCAGACGGGAGGTCTGTGGGTCGACGATAAGGCGCGGCTCCTCAAGATTCTGAAGACCGCCGTCTCCGATCGTGAGATGCCGCCACAACTGGCCGATATCTTCTCGCCACTGTTCGGTTTTGAATTCTTCGAATTGGATTCGGCGACCGGGCGCGTGCGTGAGTTCGATGAAACCTTTGGGCCGGCGCTCAAGCAACGGTTTTTTGAGCGGGTTTACGACGTGGCGTACGACCTGTGTCAGGTCTTGAGAGCGATGCAGCAAGTCGGCTCACGGGAGATCCGGTCTCTCGCTCCGGACCCCAACCGTCGCTGGGTGTATCTGGCAACCACGACATCGGATGTGCAAGAGGAGCGCGACCGCATCCGCCGGGAGCTGATCGAGCGCGGGCATGTCGTGCTGCCCGATGCGCCGCTGCCGATGCTGTCCCGAGATGTGGAAGTGGTCGTGCGGGAATGCCTCGAAAGATGCTCGATCACCATTCATCTGCTGGGTCAGCATTACGGCGTGACGCCGGAGGATTCATCGGAATCGATCCCTGCGCTGCAAATGCGCTTGACGGCAGAGCGGGCGAAGCAGCTTGAGTTGCAGCGGCTGGTCTGGATGCCCGCCAACGGCGAAATCGTGGATGCGAGACAACGGGCTTTCATTCAACGCGTGCAGGAAGACCCGGAATTGCACCATGGTGCGGAAGTGATCGAAGGCAACCTGAATCTGCTCAAGAAGGATCTCATCCGCCGCCTCTCTCCTCCGGAAGAAAAACCGAAGGAGGCGGTGCCTGCTCGTTCCAGTGGGGCAGCGCCGAAGTTATATCTCATCTGCGACCCCCGGGATGAGTCGGCCGTCGAAGCCCTGGAGGATTATCTGTTCGAGCAGGGACTCGAGGTCTGTCTGCCGGCCTTTGACGGCGGTGACTCGGAGTCCGCCGCACTGCATCAGGAGAACTTGCTCACGTGTGACGCAGTGCTGGTCTACTATGGCGAGGCCCCGAAGGCCTGGGTCGACATCAAGCTCCGGGAATTGCTGAAGGCGGCCGGCTACGGACGCGAAAAACCGATTCAGGTGCAGGCCGTCTATGTCGCGCCACCCGATGATCGCCGCAAGGAACGGTTTCGAACTCACCAGGCGTCTGTGATCCGGCAGCTTCAAGACTTCGTTCCCACCGCCGAACTCGATGCGTTTGTGGGACAGGTGAAGGAGGTCTGCGCATGAGCAGCGAATCGAAACCGATGAACCCTTTCCCCGGTCTGAGAGCGTTTCAGGCGGACGAGGATTACCTGTTCTTTGGCCGCGAAGAACAGACGCTGGAACTGCTGCAGCGGCTGGGAACGAATCGCTTCGTGGCGGTGGTCGGCACGTCCGGCAGCGGCAAGTCATCACTGGTCCGCTGCGGACTGCTGTCGGAATTGCTGGGCGGCAAGATGCTGCAGGCCGGCGCCAATTGGGAAGTGGCCGTCACGCATCCTGGCGGCAATCCATTGGCCATCCTTACCGACGCCCTGCTGGATGCGGACCTCTATGACCGTGAGGAGGAGAACGTCCGTGAAAACCTGCTGGCCACTTTGAGCCGTAGCCACTTCGGGCTGGTGGAAGCCGTCAAGCAGGCCGGGTTCGGTCCACACACGAACTTTCTGCTCGTGGTCGATCAGTTCGAGGAGATCTTTCGTTTCCATGAGGCCGGACAGGAACAGCAGGAAGCAGCCAACGAGTTTGTCAGCATCCTGTTGGAATCCGTCGCGCAGAAAGAGGTGCCGATCTATATCGTGCTGACGATGCGCTCGGACTTCATCGGCGAGTGCGGGCAGTTCGAGGGACTGGCCGAAATTGTCAACCGCGGCGAGTTCTTGATCCCTCGACTCACACGCGAGCAATACAAGCGCGTGATTGAAGGGCCGATCAAGGTTGCCGGCGGTCAGATCACTCCCCGACTGCTGCAGCGGTTGTTGAACGATCTTGGCCAGCAGGCGGACCAGCTTCCCTGTCTGCAGCACGCCCTGATGCGAACGTGGAACGTCTGGTCCGAAAAGGGAGACAGCGACGCGCTCGATCTGGATGACTATCAGCGTGTCGGCAAGATGACGCATGCGCTTTCGCTGCATGCCGATGAGGTCCATGCCTCACTGGCGAGTGACCGCGAGCGCGAACTCTGCCAGGGCGTCTTTCAGGCACTCACCGTTCAGGAATCGGAGAACCGCGGCATCCGTCGCCCTCAACGGCTCGGCGCGCTGTGTCAGATTCTGGATGTGTCCGCGGACGAACTGATCCCCATCATTGATGCTTACCGGCACCAGGGCGTCACGTTTCTGATGCCCTCGCCGGACGTGGAGTTGACCGACCAGACGATCATCGACATTTCCCACGAAAGTCTGATGCGCGTCTGGACGCGGCTGCGGCAATGGGTGGACGACGAAGCTCAGGCCGCCGGCATCTACCGTCGATTGTCCGAAAGCGCGGCCCTGTACGAACAGGGAAAAGCCGGACTGTACCGCGACCCGGAACTGGGGATTGCGCTCGCCTGGCGCGATGCAAAGCAACCCAACGAGGCCTGGGCCCGCCGCTATCATCGAGGCTTCGCCACGGCGATCGAGTTCCTCGAGCAGAGCCAGAGGGCCAGCGTTGCCGATGAGGTGGCACGTGAAGCTGCCCGTCAACGTGAGTTGGAGCAGGCGCAGCAGTTGGCCGAAGTCCAGCGATTGCGACTGGAACAGCAACAACGGTCAGCCCGCGGGTTGCGGAAAATGCTCGCCGGTCTCGCCGTCGTCGCTGGAATCGCGGGCGTCGCCTTGGTCGCAGCCATCATTCAGTACCGTAAGGCCGACCGACTCGCGGAGGTCGCTTCGGAGAAAGCCGATGACGCCCGCGACAGTGCCAATGAGGCAGATCGCCTCCGCTTGGAAGCAGAAGGCGCGCAGCAGGAAACCGAAAGACTCCTGGTTCAGGTCGAAGAGAGTCTGGAAATAACGAAACTGGCGCAAGAAGACGCTCAAGAACAGGCCATTGCGGCGGAAGCGGCTCGTCAGGAGGCCGAGCGTCAGCGGCTGCTGGCTCGCCGCACCCTGTACTCTTCCACGCTGTTCACGGCCCAACGTTCGATTGAAAGCCCTGGCGCGACTGCCCGGCATGGGGAATTGCTGGCTGATCTGCGACCACAGGCCGGCGAAGTCGACCTCCGTGACTGGGAGTGGTACTACCTGCATGCGCAGGCCGATGAGAGGCAACTGACGCTGCGGGGGCATACCGGTCGGATCTGTAGCGCAAGCTACAGTCCGGACGGAGGACGCCTGTTGACAGCCGGGGCGGACGGACTCATCAAGATCTGGGATGCCCGCCAAGGTACGGAACTCTTCACGCTGGCCGGGCACACCAATCTAGTCTGGGATGCGAACTGGTCGCACGATGGTCGCTGGATTGTTTCCGGCGGCGCGGACAGCATGATCAAGATCTGGGACGCTGAGACCGGAATCGAAGTTCGCACGCTCACCGGGCATGAGGGAACAGTTTACTCGGTCGAGTTTTCCATAGACGACGCACGCATTGCCTCGGGAAGTCTTGATCACAGAGTGAAGGTCTGGGACTTCGCATCGGGTGCGGAACTCCAGACCTTGCCCGGTCATGCGGACGCAGTCTGGGCGGTAGGTTGGAGCCCCGATGGGGAGCAACTCGCCTCCGCGGGCGCCGACTCTCTGGTCGGAATCTGGGATCTTGAAACCGGCGAATTAAACCGCGTGTTGTCTGGTCACACCGGCATGGTCTATGGACTCGCCTGGTCCCACGATGGACAGAAAATCGCTTCGACGGGACAAGATGGCGGACAAGTCGGAATCCGGATTTGGGAGGCCGAAACCGGGGAAGAAATCCGCACTTTGAAAGGTCATGCGAATACTGTTTTCCGCCTGACATGGAGCCACGACGACACGCGGCTCGCATCGGCCGGTCTCGACAACACGGCTCGCGTCTGGGACACGGAGACGGGCGAACAAGTACGAATGTTCGCCGAAAACTCGGACTGGGTGATGGACGTGGAATTCAGCGCCGACGACGACCAACTGCTGACGGCAATCGGCGATGGCTCCGCCAAAATCCAGGATGTCGAACGCTACGACGGCTACCGCATTGCGATGGCAACCGGTGTGGTCGCCGACATCGCCTGGAGCCCGGACGGCCGTTTCCTCGCCACGCCGGCCGAGAACAACACGGTCTCCATTATTGAAGTCGCGACTCAGGCTTCCGTCATGACATTCGCGGGGCACACCGCGCCTGTCTTGAGTGTGGACTTGTCTCCCGACGGAACGCGCGCCGTCTCCGCTGGCAGCGACCGCATGCTCCGTGTCTGGGACGTCGCAACGGGAGACGAAATCTGGAGCGCCGAGGGTTCCGCGGACGGCGACGTCAACAGAGTCGCCTGGAACCCCCAGGGCGGTCGCGTCGCCTCCGCGGGCGACGATGATACGGTGCGGATCTTCAACGCAGACACCGGCGAACAGTTACACAGTCTCCGCGCCGACCAGCAGGACTCGATGCGCCTCACCTTGGCGTGGAGTCCGGATGGCACGCTGCTGGCCAGTGACGGTTATGAGACTGACGGGTCCAATACTGAAAATGATGAAGTGATCGTGGTCTGGAATGCCGAGACGGGCGAGGTCGTACACACACTTCGTCACCGTGGCACAACCTGGCGAACGATGGCCTTCAGTCCCGACGGCGGACGCGTCGTCGCGGGCGGGGCGATTACGAGTGACTCCTCGTTCGGCGGCACCGATCAGTCGTCCCGAGGTGTTTTTGTCGTCTGGGATCTGGAATCCGAACAGGAAATGTTCAGCCAGGATGCGCATCAACTGACGGTCAGCGCCGTCGAGTGGAATCGTGAGGGAACCCGCATGTTGTCGGCGGGGTACGACAGCACCCTCCGCATTTGGGTAGCCGAAACAGGTCAGGAACTGCTGGCCCTGGACGACGACGCGGCCAGCGGGCTCTACACGGCGCGGTTCAGTCCCGATGGTCTGCAGATTGCCGCCGTTGCCGGCGGCGAGGCGATTCGCATCTGGGACGCCATGCCGGGTTACGCTCGTGAACTGTCCCCGCGGTTGCTGCCGTCACTCGCGGCTCGTACTGAGGCCAACCCCACTTTCGAAGATCTCAAGCTGCGGGGAGAGATCCTGGCCGGCCAGGGAGAGTGGGACCAGGCCGCCATCGAGTTCCAGCGGGCTGCTGAAGTGCAACCGGGCAGTGGATTCGTCGAGGCAACTCCCTGGTTCACGTCCCCCTGGTGGGTCGTCGGGCCCTATCCGGAGTCACTGGATGCGCAACAGCCTCCGGAAAGCCATCTGAATCCACGAGCGCCAGTCCCTGCCACAACGAACGCAGAGGATCTCACTCCGCCGCTGGCGTGGCAATCGATCAATCTTCCCGAGGATCAAGGGCTCAACCTCGGTCGCTTTTTCCAGCAGGCCGAACATGTTTCCGGTTACGCACAGTTGCGCATCTTTTCCCCGAGGGAACAGACTGCCGGTGTGTTGCTGGGGGCCGATGACACGCTCCGTGTCTGGCTCAACGGAGAGCTGGTCTATAACCGCACCGAGAGCCGCGCTGCTGCCCGTGATGATGAAGCCTTGGAGATTCCCTTGCAGCCCGGATGGAACACGCTGCTCACGAAGGTCTCCAACAGCACTCGCAACCACGGTCTGTTTCTGCGCCTGACCGATGACCCCACCGAACTGGCGCGGGTGTTTGAGCGGACGAATCATTGGGATCGTGCGGTTTCACAGTGGGTCCGCGCCGCCGAACGCAGACCCGACGACGCTCAAATCCAATTTGCCTTAGGCCGTGCGGCGCTGTTTGCCGGCGACGATGCAGTGGCGGCACAGGCCCTTACCGCTGCCGCACAACATTCGCCTGATCATGCGAGCGGCTGGCAGCAGGTGCGACGAATCTATCAGGACGCCGGGCGTGCAAGCGAGGCCGCGAACGCGATGGCACATGCGGTTGCCGCGATCGAGGAACAAGTTGCTGCCGCGCCGGAAGACACGGCGTTGCAGAAACGCCTGATCACCGCGCAGACCGATCTGGTCATCGCACGGCTGGAACTGGGAGCACAACAATGGCAGGACGGCCGACTGGCCGAGGCCGTCAGCGCCTGGCAGTCCGCTAATGAACTGATGCAATCGCTTCGCGACGACCATCCTCTCGCTGAGCTCGACATCGAACGTGTCGCGACGGCGAATCTCGCAGTCATTCGGTCCTACACACAACACGGATTGTGGGAAGATGCGGCCGAACAGGCTGCCAGGCATAGCGACGGACGACTCGACACGGAATCAGGGGTGTTTATCACCGCGACTCTCCACCTGTTCGCGGGAGATCTGGATGCCTACCGCAACGACTGCCGGCAGATGCTCGAGCTCGCTCCGACAGGTCTCGACTCGACTGTCGTTCCAGATCGAGCAGGGAAGACCTGCCTGTGGATCGTCGGCGCGGTCGACGACCTGGAGACGGCTCTGGAGTTGGCGGATCGTGCCGTCATCGGCACAGAAGAGGACGGCAATTATAACTGGTTTCAGTTGGTGAAAGGTCTGGCCGAGTATCGCCGGGGCAACGATCAGGCGGTGATCGACTGGTTGGAAACAAACCGCAAACAGCACGACATGCCGTTTCTGAATTCCGCTGAAGATCTCCTGGTCGCGATGGCCTATCACCGGCTGGGGCAGGCTGCTGCAGCACAGACCTGGCTGGATCAGGCGCTCGAACGGGTCGCCGGTACGCCGCTGCTCGGTCTGGGAGATACTCCATCTGGTGGGTATGACCTGACGGACCGGATGCGGTGGGAGCTCCTCCGTAATGAAGCCGAAACTCTCATCAATGGAGTGCCGCCAGCCGCAGACCCCGCGCGGGCGCTGCAGCGCGCCATGGCATTCTCTCGTCTCGGACGAATGGAACAGGCATACGCCGAACTGACTGCCGCAGGCGAGGCAGCGACCGCCGACCCGCGCGGCCTCGTGATCCGAGCGCATGTTCTGGCCCAGCGAGGGGATGAAGGCGCGGTCGATGCGCTGAATCTGGCAACGCAGCAACTCTCGGCACATGGGACTGACCTCGGCGGCGTCACCGTGGATCAATGGACGTTGCTCGGCGAGGGCTATGCCGCGCTCGATCTTCCCGATGCATCAGCGGGGGCGTATCAGAACGCCGCGCGCTTGCAGGCGCTGATCGTCAACGGAACTCCCCAGCCGTCAGCCGACGACTTGCGTCGGCTTTACGACTTGTATCAGCAGTTGGCCGCTGTCCATCAGGCAACCGAACAGAGCGAGCTGGCCCTCGCCGCCGCTGCCGAACCGGACCTGCTGCGGACCGCATTCGGTATCGCCGATCCTCAGCAGCCCAGACCACAAGGTGACGAAGATGCCTCACGTACGGAGGCACTGGAGGCGCTCAACCTGCTGGTCGAACAAGTCGGCGGGAGTGCTGCGCCGGCCGACCCGATTGAAATGCGTTTCTCGGCCCGGTTGCTCCGCCGGCGGGGCGAACTCTCGCATCAGGCGGGGCTGGCCGAGTCTGGAGCGAACGATCTCGGGCAGGCTCGGCTGCTGTTGGAAAAGGTCTTGGCCTCACAACCGGACAACGTCGATTGTGCCGACGAACTGGCGAGTGCCCTGCGGCGATCGTTTGCCGACTGGATCGTTCCCACGCCGGCAAGCGCCATTTCCGAAGGCGGCGCAACGCTGACGGTTCAGGCCGATGGTTCCATCCTGGCCAGCGGCATAAATCCCGTCACAGACACTTACACGGTCGCTCTTGATCCCGGACAGCCATTCGTGACCGGCTTCCGTCTCGAAATCCTTACCGATCCATCCCTGCCATTCAGCGTTTCGGGAAGGGCCGCCGAGAATGGGAACTGCGTGTTGACGGAATTCGAAGTGTCCGTTGTCAGAGCAGGCAGTGGGCAGGAAACGCCGGTCGACTGGCGCAGCGCCGTCAGCGATCACCGGGTCTCAGCCAGTCAGCATTATGGGCAAATGGAGATGCATGCCGGGAACACCATCGACGGCAACCTGGCCACCTACTGGGAGCCGTTTCCGAAAAACTCTTCTCCGATGTCGGTGATCTTTCTCCCGCTGGAACGCATCGAGACTCCGCCCGGCACTCGACTCATCATTCGGCTGATCAGCGCCAATCACACTCGACACAACATCGGCCGGTTTCGCCTCGCGGTGACCGGCTCATCAACGCCGTCCGAAAACGTCGACGAACAGCAGTACACTTCACCCTGGATCCGACTGGCGGTCGCTTACGCCGAAGTCGGCGAACCTGCCGCGGCTGCGACGTACTTCGCTGCCGCACTCGCCGCGACCACCGACTTCCACGAACGCGGCTTGATCGTCGCTCAGGCGAAGAACTGGGACGAGGCGTTTTCCCGGTTGCTGGAGTTGTTCCCTGACGAACCGCAGTTGTTCGTCGCGTTGGCCCAGCGTCACATGGCCGACGGCGAACTGCAGCTTGCCACCGCTGCCCGCGATCGCGCCCGTGCGATCCTTGAAGAACTGATCGCGGACCATCCGGGTGATGATGCCTACACATCGTTGCTGGCGGACTTCATGCTGGAATCAATCGCTGAGGAGAACCAGTGGACTGTGCTGGAACCATTGGCGACAGAATCATTGAACGGCACGACTCTTACTCTACAGGACGATGGCTCGGTGCTGGCCAGCGGTGGGTTACCAGAGACCGATACTTACACAATCGTCGCCGATGCGCCGAGTGCGGGCATCACCGCGGTCCGACTGGAGGCGCTGCCGGACGACAGCTTGACCAACGGTGGGCCGGGCCGGTCGGATAATGGCAACTTTGTTCTCACCGAGTTCACGTTGTCGGCCGCCGATCCCGCCCAGGGCTCCCCGTTGATCCCCTCCAGGCCGTCGGGCCGCTACGTGCGCGTTGAGCTTCCCGGCAGGGAAGAGTACCTGCATCTGGCGGAAGTTCAGGTCTTCGATGGTGAGACGAATCTGGCGTCCTCCGGGACCGCGCGGCAG
>JANNSB010000477.1:0-2264 GCA_031402175.1 Planctomycetaceae bacterium | reverse complement strand
CTATCACAACGCCCACCCCAAAACATTCGTCTGGACCAAGAAAGCCCAAGATATCCTCGAAAAAGTCGCCCGCGCACGAGCCGCACTCAATAAGATCCCATCTGTGTGAGACACTACACTAGGGTGGCCCAGACATTCCTGTCTGGGCGGCGCGTGTTAAGATGATGCCATCACTCCTCACTCAACCTTACGGTGACGTGGCATGTCGCTCTTCCCGCATCCCCCCGCTCCGTTTCGAACTCCGCGCCGCAGTGCGCTGCAGGTCGGGATGCTGGGCGGGTTGGGGTTGTCGGCCATCGATTTGAACTCGCTGCGGGCGAGCGCACCGACAGGAACCGAACGGGCGAAGTCGTGCGTCTTCATCTTCCTCTTCGGCGGACCGAGTCATATCGACTTGTGGGACATGAAGCCCCTCGCGCCGGCGGAGATTCGCGGCGAGTTTCAACCCGTCGCGACGGCCACGCCCGGCATGATGCTGTGCGAGCATCTGCCGCTCATGGCCCAGCAGACAAACCATCTGTGTTTGCTGCGGTCGATGACGCATCACATGAACGTGCACGGCCCCGCCTGCAGCGAGGTCTATTCGGGTCGCGAGTATTTCGGGCCGCCCGTCACCGATCAGGCGTTGCCGGAAGACTGGCCGTCGATCGCCGCCCTCGCGATGCGGTTCGGGCCGAACTCGCGCAGCCTGCCGCCGTCGGTGGTGCTGCCGTGGTATACGCAGTTCGTCGGTCAGGATCGCCGCATCGCCGGCCAGACCGGCGGGCGGATGGGGGAAGAATGGAACCCGTTCCTCGTGGCCGGCGACCTGACCGGCGACGACTTCGATGTGCACGAACTGCGACTCCCCGGCGAAGTGCCGCTTGATCGACTGCACCGCCGGCGGCAGTTGCGTGACCAACTCATCGGGCCGGCATTCGCACAGCCCGGCGAGGCACAACGCTTCGCCGACCTGCAGCAGGCGGCGTGTCGGCTTGTGGAACAGACTCAGGCCACCGATGCGTTCGCGATTCATCGGGAATCGGACGCGGTGCGGGAACAATACGGCCGGACGAAGTTCGGGCAGAGCCTGTTGCTGGCCCGCAGGCTGATCGAGCGCGAGGTACCGCTCGTCACCGTCAACTGGGATGACGACACCGGAGCCGACAAGGTCTCGCCCCACTGGGACACGCATCACGCGGCGTTCGCCAAGCTCAAGGACGGACTGTGTCCCATCTTCGACCGCGCGTTCTCGGCTTTCATCGCCGATCTGCATGAACGGGGACTCTTGGAGTCGACCCTCGTCGTCGCGCTTGGCGAGTTTGGCCGCACGCCCCACATCGGACTCATCACTCAAAACGGCATGACCGAAAAGACCGGCCGCGACCACTGGCCGCACGCCTTCACCGCGCTCGTTGCCGGCGGTGGCGTCCCCGGCGGGATGGTCTACGGGGCGACGAATGCCGACGGCGGCTACGTCGTCGATCGCCCCATCGGCCCCGCCGACCTGTCAGCCACGATCTTCCAGCACCTCGGCATCGACCCGCACGTCACGTACTTCGACGAGTTTCAACGCGCCGAGCGCGTGCTCAGCGAAGGTCGGGTAATCGAGTTTGGTTGAACTGAGGCCACAGGCCATTAGGCTTGAGGTACCCAGACAATCCTGTCTGGCCCCCACGTAGCGACCGTCTATCCCCCAATTCGTGATCCATTTGCAAAACACGATCTCGCACGTCGGCGCCTGATGAGATTAACGCATTCGAACACGCCGCCGTCGCTTACACTTCCGGCTCCGAACCCCCTCTCCCATGCGACTCTTCGAAGGCACGCCATTCGATCGCCCGCCGCGTTGTGTGACGTGCGGCGAACTGGAAGAAGCGTGTGTCTGTCCGCCACCCGTCAAGGAACTGACGCCCCCCAGCAAACAGACGGCACGCATCGCGGTCGAGAAACGCAAGCAGGGAAAGCTGGTGACCGTCGTCCGCGGACTGCCGTCAAACGATAACGACCTTCCCGCACTATTGACGCGACTCAAATCCACCTGCGGCGCGGGCGGCACGCTGAAGGATGAGACGCTCGAGATTCAGGGGGATCACGTCGATCAGGTCGCCAAGTTACTGCAGGGGCTCGGCTACAAAGTACGATAGTCGCCTTTCGTTCCGCGAAAGCCGCGGCTGTCCCCAGCCGCCGAGGCACAAAGGGAAAGACTCGCCCTCTGTTGTGACTCGACGACCAGATGATGTCCACACAAATTGCCCCGTGTCTGGGGACAGACACGGCTACAA
>JANNSB010000476.1:0-3847 GCA_031402175.1 Planctomycetaceae bacterium | reverse complement strand
CCGCGTCAGCGCGCTGCTCGAGGCACGCCAGACCGAACTGTCGACCGGTGCTTCTCGCAAGGTCGAACACTTCGACATCACGCTGCCCGGCGTACCGCTCAGGCTCGGGCATCGTCACCCGATCTCGCAGACGATCGATGAGTTCCGCGAGATCATGGCCCGGCTGGGCTTCGCGCTGGCGGATGGTCCGGAGATCGAAGACGAACATCATAACTTCGAGGCTCTCAACATTCCGGCCGAGCATCCGGCCCGCGACCCGCTCGACAACTTCTACATCCACGTCGCCCAGACGACGCTGAAGGATCCGCTCTTATTGCGAAGCCAGACATCGACCGTGCAGATTCGCGTGATGGAAAGGACTCCGCCGCCGATCCGCATCATCTCCATCGGCCGCGTCTATCGTCCCGACACGCCCGATGCGACGCACTCGTGCATGTTCCATCAGATGGAAGGGTTGATGGTCGGCCCCGATGTGACGATGGCCGACCTCAAGACGGTGCTGACGCTGTTTGCGCGATCGTATTTGGGTGATGTCGAAACGCGGTTTCGGCCGTCGTTCTTCCCGTTCACCGAGCCGTCGCTCGAATTCGATGTGCGCTGGGGGAAGGACTGGATGGAACTCGGCGGGGCCGGCATGGTCGACCCCAACGTGTTCCGATCCGTCGGCTACGACCCCGAGCAAGTGACAGGCTTCGCCTTCGGCATGGGTCTGGAACGCTTCTGCATGAAGCGTTTCGAAGTGACCGACATCCGCGACTTCTTCGAGAACGACATCCGGTTCCTGTCGCAGTTTTGAAGTAGGCTTGGGGCTTAGGGCTTGAGGAAGGGGATTCGCGCGCGGAAGAACGATGCCGACATTCACGATCCCATCATAACCCGAAGCGTTAGCGAGGGCGGCGTGACGCGACGCGTCACTTTCTCAAGCAGCGCGCCTTGCGGAAACGGGTCTTGAAACTCGTTCAGGTAATACCCGACTCCGAGGCAACAAGCCCATAGGCAGGTTATGGCAGACAACTCACGAATTGAACCGCTCGTCCAGCGTTATGCCAGGGGAGTCGAATTGCTGAAAAATGCTGTGGGCGGCATGACGCCTCAGCAGCGAGCAGCGCGACCCGTGGCGGGAAAGTGGAGCACTCTGGAGGTCGTCGCACACCTGGCCGATTTCGAGGTGATCGGCGTCGATCGATTGGCGGCCGTTACCGGCTGACAGCCCTCCAGGCTGTGATGCAAACCGGCTGCTGCTACGTCACCAGTTCGTTCCACAAGTGCGCGCTCGACAGCAGGCCGCCTTTGAAGTCGCGGAGGTTGAAGTGCTCGTTGGGGCCGTGCAGGTTGTCGGAGTTCTGGCCCCAGCCGAGCAGCAGCGTGTCGACATCCAGGAGCTTGCGGAACGTCGCCACGACCGGGATCGAGCCCCCTTCGCGAATCAGCACCGGGTCGAAGCCGAAACCCTTCGCGATCGCCGACCGGGCGGCCGCCATGTAGGGACTCGATGTGTCGCAGATGACGGCGGGGCAGCCGTGCCAGACTGTGAACTCCATCTTGAGGCCGGGCGGCAGCTTCGATTGGAGAAATTGTTCGAGCGATTTCGTGAGAGCGGCTGCGTCCTGATGCGGCACCAGCCGGCAGGTGATCTTCGCCGTCGCCTTCGCGGGGATGATGGTCTTCGGCCCCTCGCCGCCGTAGCCGCCGTGCAGGCCGTTGACGTCGCACGTCGGCCGGCACCAGCGCCGCTCGAGCGCCGTCCAGCCGGCTTCGCCGTGCGGGGCCGACACGCCGAGACTCTTCAAGTAGTCGGCTTCGTTGAAGGGGAGCGCGGCGAGCCGTTTGCGTTCGGCAGCATCGGACTCGACAACGTCATCGTAGAAACCGGGGATCTGGATTCGCCCCTTGTCATCATGCAGCGCGGCGATCATCCGGCAAAGAGCGTTGACGGGATTGGCGATCGAGCCGCCGAAGACTCCGCTGTGCAGATCCTGACGGGGTCCGTGCACGGTGACTTCGCAGGCGAGAATGCCTCTCAGGCCGTAAGTGATCGCGGGAATGTCGGGGCCGTACTGGCTGGTGTCGCTGATGACGGCCACGTCGCACTTGAGGCGATCGCGATTGGCCTCGATGAACAGATCGAGGTTGTTGCTCCCGACCTCTTCTTCCCCCTCGATCAGGAACTTGACGTTCACCGGCAACGAGCCGGTCTCCTGGAGCCAGGCGGTGACGGCGGCGATGTGTGTCCAGAGCTGGCCCTTATCATCCGTCGCGCCGCGAGCGTAGAGCGCACCGTCCCGCAGCGTCGGCTCGAACGCGGGCGTGATCCATTCATTCAGCGGGTCCGGCGGCTGCACGTCGTAATGGCCATAGACCAGCACCGTCGGCTTGCCCGCGGCCTTGGTCCATTCGGCATAGACGATCGGGTGGCCTTTCGTCTCGTGCTGCGAAACGGTCAGCCCGGCCGACTCCAGGTGCTTGCGAACATACTCGGCCGCCCGGCGGAGATCTTCCTTGTACTTCGAATCCGCGCTGATCGACGGGATCGAGAGCAGTTCCTTGAGCTGGCCCAAGACGCTTTCGAACGAAGACTCAAGGCGGCGAACGACGGTTTCGACGGACAAGGCTGCCTCCGTGAATAGTAACCCGACGCGTTAGCGAGGGGATCGTGAGAGTGGGTGCTCAAGTCAAGTCAAACGCGGCTTGCGGGACTGCGGTCTCACCATCCCGGCGATCCGATATCCGCAAGCCCGCCGCTGCCACGCATGACAGCGTACTCTCACGCCGCCCTCGCTGACGCGTCGGGTTACCAGCTGAACTCAGTCCCGCGCGAACTTGTAGATCCCCTGGCCGTCGGCAGCGACGATCGAGAAATACACCTCGCCCTGTTCGTCTTCGCCGAAGGTGATCACCGGCAGCAGTTCGCTGGGGATGTACTCGTTCGTCACCGCTTCGGTCGCGGGATCGTAGGTGAGAGCCCAGATCTTGCCGGAGACATAGTCGGCATACAAATACTTGCCGACCAGTTCGGGGATCTCGCTGCCGCGATAGATGCCGCCGCCGGTGATCGACTTGCCGACTTGATGGTCGTATTCCCAGATCGGTTCGATCAGGTCGTCGCGTTCCTCGACCCCTTCGCTGCCGAAGGGATGCATCGACTCGCGCAGGTTCCAGCCGTAGTTGCCGCCGCGCTCGATGATGTTGATCTCTTCCCACAAGTTCTGGCCGACCTCGCCGCACCAGAGATCGCCGGTCTCACGATCGAACGCCATGCGCCACACGTTTCTCAGACCGCTGGCGTAAATCTCGGGCCGCGCGTTGTCCCAGCCCACATACGGATTGTCGATGGGAATGCCATACGGCATGCCGCCCGCCGGGTTGTCGACGTCGATCCGCAGCATGTCCCCCAACAGAGTTTCCAGATTCTGCCCATTACCAAACGGATCGTTGGCCGCGCCGCCGTCACCGAGGCCGATGTACAGGTAGCCGTCGGGTCCGAAGCAGACCGTGCCGCCGTTGTGATTCCAGAACGGCTGCTCGACCGTCATGATGATCTCTTCCGAATCGGGATCGGCCACGTTCGGGTCGTCTTCGCTCACGCGAAATCGCGAGATGATCGACGTGCGCGGATCGGCTGGTTCCTCGGCGGTGTAGTAGACATACAACTCGCCGTTCTCTTCGTAGTTCGGGTGGAACGCCAACCCGAGAAAGCCCTCTTCGTTCTGCTGATCGGAGTAGCTGACGCGGTCCTGAATATCGAGAAACACCTTGCTCGTCGTGGCATCGGCTTCGTTGTCGAAAGCGTAGATCACGCCCCACTGATCGCCCACGAACAGCCGATTCGAGTCGTCGCCCGCGTTGG
>JANNSB010000475.1:0-2108 GCA_031402175.1 Planctomycetaceae bacterium | reverse complement strand
ACCGCCCCTTTGCCAACCGTGACGCCTCCCAGCACGGTCCCCCGCGCGCAGATCCAGCAGCCGTCCTTCAGAGTGATGGGTTGCGTGATGAGATCGAACGCGGGCTGCTCTCGATCATGGCTCCCCGTGCACAGGTAGACGCCCTGTGAGACGCAGACGTTGGCTCCGATCGAGACATCTGCCAGGTTGTCGATCCAGGCGTCTTCTCCGATCCAGGAGTGGTCGCCGATCTCAAGTCGCCAGGGATACTTGATCCGCACACGTGGCTTGATCACCACGCGCTTCCCGATCCTGGCGCCGAAGCATCTCAACAGCCAGCGCTTCGGCGCGTAACAGGGACAGAGCGCCGACTCGAAGACAATGGCACTCATCAGATACCACGCCGCCCGCACCAGTGCGCCACGGCCGGGCTTGTATCCGGTGTTGTTGAACTGCGAGAGATCCCGCACGGGGCCGTTCATGTTGCCGGTCGCCTCAAGCGGGACTTCATTCGTCATCCGGGAACTTCGCATTGCAGGACGGTTGCCGCGCGGTCGCCAAGCGCCGACCAGGAAAGCTGTTCGCACGGCGGAACAAGGACTGTTTCGCCGACCCTGAGCGTGATCGGCGACTGGTCGTTGACCGCAAGTTCGGCTGCTCCCTCCGCGACCAGCCAGATCGAATACGACGCGCTGGAGGGCATCGTCCACGGTTGAGTGAAGCGATGTCGGCCGAGGATGAACTCCGGGATTTCCACCAGGACTTCGCTGACGACGGGATCGTCCGCGGCAGACAGGAGCGGCCTCGGAGTGACCGGCGCGACCGGCCCTTGAGTGAAGTCGATCTCTCTGAGGCTTTCTTCGATGTGGAGTCTGCGAGGTCGTCCCTGACGATCAGTGCGGTTCCAGTCGTACAATCGCAACGTGGCGTCGCTAGTTGTCTGAAACTCGGCCAGTACGACGCCTTGCATCGCATGGACAATTCCCGGCGTCATGAGAAAGCAGTCACCCACTTGTGGAATGACTGCGTTCAGACATTCGACGATCGACCCACTCGCCAGCGCCGCACGAACTTCGCTCTCGGAGATTCCTTGACGGAAGCCAGAGTAGATGACAGCGTCAGGGACCGCTTCCAAAACCACCCACGCTTCGACTTTGACCCGCTGTGGCGGGTCGAACGCCGCTGAGCCGGCTTCGCCGGGATGAACTTGCACCGAGCACGGTTCGCGGCAGTCGAGCAGCTTCACGAGCAGCGGAAACATCGGCTCGGCCGCTTCTTGATCGGCTGACCATTCCGCGGCCTGCTCGGCCCAGAGTTCGTTGAGCGAACGGCCCGCGTGACGCCCCTCCGCGACTCCACTGACGTGCAGAGGGTGGCCGCTGATCTCCCACGACTCGCCGAATTGCGCGAGGTCGTCGTCATCGGGCACCTGTTTCCCATATTGATCGACGAGCCGACGGCCTCCCCACGGCGCAGGTCGCAGGAACGACTTGAACCTGAGCGGTTCGATGATAACCGCTTCGCGGGTGTTCGTTCGTTGATTTGCGACGATGGGAGGCATGAGTTCTTAGGCGACTGATGAACGTCCGGCTGGTGAGTATGTGGTCAGGTTGAACTTATTCAGAATTGGACCGACGGGCTGCTGCAGCCTCGAGGTCAGCTTTCACCATCATGCGCACGAGTTCTGGGAATTGAACCTTGGCTTCCCAGCCCAGTTCACTGCGAGCCTTGCTGGCGTCGCCCAGCAGCAGATCAACTTCAGTGGGACGGAAGTATCGTTCATCCACTCGCACCAGCACACGACCGTCCGGCCCCATCCCGACTTCGTTCACTCCCTCGCCCTTCCATGTCAGAGGCAGATTGACCTCGGCAAACGCCAGTTCGCAAAACTCGCGGACGGTGTGCGTCTCGCCGGTGGCGATCACATAATCATCCGGAACCGCTGCCTGCAGCATCAGGTACATCGCATACACGTAGTCGCCCGCGAATCCCCAGTCTCGTTTCGCGTCGAGATTGCCCAGGTACAGACATTTCTGATCACCCCGGACGATTCTGGCGACGGCTCGTGTGACCTTGCGCGTGACGAAAGTTTCACCGCGACGTGGTGATTCGTGATTGAACAAGATGCC
>JANNSB010000474.1:0-1756 GCA_031402175.1 Planctomycetaceae bacterium | reverse complement strand
GTTCGCCTTTGATCTGAGCGCGAACAAGCTGTTGTGGAAGCAGCCCGCAGCCGTCACGACGGCGCCGATCGCCGCCGGCAATTTCGTCGTCACGCCCGAAGCTGGACACATCTCCATTCGCGAGCTCGACACCGGCCTCGTGCGCCTCGAGATCCCCGATGACGGCATGGGCGCCCGCCTTAGATAGCTCGTCAGCGTGCAGTTGGTAGCGCGAGCGCACGACGACGTGGGCGTGTGGGGCGTGTTGCCGCACGTGGGCCAGAATCGTCATGGCCGACTGATGGTGCGGCACCGTGATGACGACGGCCTTCGCCTGTGTGAGATGGATGTGATCGAGCACATCGTTCTGCGTCGCATCGCCGATCTCGCCGCGAAAGCCGAGCCGCTGGGCCTGGCGGATGCCGTCCTGGTTCAGATCCAGGACCATCACCTTCTCACCGCGATCGACGAACGGCAGCGCCGCGATCTGGCCCGCAGGTCCAAAACCGATGATAACGACATCGGGGGCGTGCTCTTCTTTTGACTGATGCAAGGCATCGGGGAGCGCGTCGCGAAACAGTCCGGCGATCCAGTTCCCGAACCTGGGGGCTGAAGGGACCAGCCAGGCGCTGAGGAAGAACGATACGATCGTTACTGAAACGACGAGTGAGTACATCTCTTTCGAGACGACGCCGTTTGCCTGACCGATGGCGCCGAGCACGAACGCGAACTCGCCGATCTGAGACAGGCACAATCCCGTAGCGGCCGCGACGCGTCGCGTGTGGCCCAGCCGAGTGAAGATGACATAGATCACCGCCGTCTTTCCGACGATCAGCAGCGCGGTCACTGCGGCGACGACATACCAGTTCTGCAGAATCCACTGAGGACTGGCCACCATCCCCGCCGAGCCGAAGAAGAGGGTGAGCAGCACGACCCGTAGCGACGAAATGTCCGCGCGAATCTGAGTGGCGAACGGCGATGCGCCGAGCAGCATGCCGGCCACGAACGCGCCGAGAGCCGGCGAGATACCCGCGGAATGGGCGGCCCAGGTCGCGCCGAGACCGGTTACGACGGCGAAGATCATCGTCAGTTCGCGGTTTCTTAACAGCGTGAGCGTCCCCAGCGCACGAACGGCGACCAGATTGA
Source organism: Planctomycetaceae bacterium (assembly GCA_031402175.1). Lineage (GTDB taxonomy): Bacteria > Planctomycetota > Planctomycetia > Planctomycetales > Planctomycetaceae > JANNSB01. The sequence continues at coordinate 631 of JANNSB010000474.1, read as the reverse complement.
GCAGCAGCAGGCCGACAACAAGTGCCAACGCCGTCAGCAGCAGTTTGCCTACCTCCGTCAGCACGCCAACGGCTCCGCCCTCGCCGGCCAGCAGCGTCATGATGATCGCCAGCGGCACGACGGCGATGTCCTGAGTGAGCAGAATCGCCAGGCTGTTCCGGCCGTGAGGCATGTCGAGTTCGGCCCGCTCCATCAGCATCCGCAACACGATGGCCGTGCTGCTGAGCGAGATCAACACGCCGTAGGCCATCGCCTCCTGGTTCGACGCCGCGAACGGCAACGCACACAGCCCGCCGACGAGCATGGTGACGTCAACCTGCAAGGCCCCGCCGATGAGGGGTTTCGCGCCGAGTTGCTTGAGCCGTTCGAGCGAGAACTCCAACCCGAGACTAAAGAGCAGCAGAGCCACACCGAGTTCGGAGATCCCCTTGATGTCATCTTCGGACCGCACCAGATGCACGCTCCCCGGCCCGCCGAGCAGCATCCCCGCCAGCAGGTAGCCAACGAGCGGTCTCAACCCGACCCGCGACGCCAACCCCCCCAGCAGCAACGAAGCCGCCAGCAAGATCACGATGTCGCCAAGCAGGGTCCAATGTTCCATGCGGGGAGTTGTAGCAGTTGAGGGGTCAGT
>JANNSB010000473.1:0-5133 GCA_031402175.1 Planctomycetaceae bacterium | reverse complement strand
TGGACGATCGAACGCACCCTCTCCTGGCTGAAGAACAACCGCCGCCTCGTCACCCGTTGGGAATACTACCCCCATCTCTTCGAAGGCTTCTTCCACCTGGCCTGCCTCATGCTGCTGTTAAAATGGTTTTGAAACTTCCTCCCGAAGATTAGGCGTTGACGAAGCACTAGTATGATTTCTGTCGAGCGCAAAAAAATCCACCCCGGACGCCGCATTGGCACCCGAGGTGGAGCGCGCTATGTTCTCGATGGAACGGGCGTGGTGGGTGCGCGAACTAGGCCGCCATCCACTCCAGGGCCTTGAGGTACTCCTGCTCGCTGTTGACGCCGATCAACCGGTTGACGACCTTCCCATCGCGAAAGATGAGCACGGTCGGAATCGCCTGCACATCGTAATCGACGGCGGCCTGGCGGTTGTCGTCGACGTTCAGCTTTCCCACTTTGACGGCGTCGCCCACAGTGTCCGCAAGTTTTTCGATCGTGGGTCCGACGGCGCGGCAGGGGCCGCACCACGGCGCCCAGAAGTCGACGACGACAGGTTCTGCACTCTGCAGCACCTCGGTGGCGAAATTGGCATCGGTGAACTGGCGTGTATGGGACATTTGGACTTCTCCGGTTGGTTTGGTGTTAGGCAGGCGTGTGCCATTGAGACGCATGGAGCTGATCGCGTCTTACCTCGAATCTCATGAATTCTTGCGAGGAGCCGACGGCATTCCGCATGGACGCAAGTCAAATGCCGCCTAGAATTGCGTCTGCGAAAGAACGTCACTGTGACGCCAGCGGCAACGCGAAGGGGATGCTCGCGTGGACATCGAGACACTGCCGGATCCGTGGATTCAGCGATTGCGCGGCCCGCAGCCTGAACGTGATGCGGCTATTGCCGAGTTGCGGCAGATCATCGTGCGCGGACTGCAGCGATCGTTGTCGCAACGGTACGGCGGCGCTGTGCAGTTGGACGATGTCGCACAGGAGGCGGTGCTGAAGATTCTGGATTCACTCGACCGATTCGACGGGCGCAGCCGGTTCACCACCTGGGCCATGACGATCGCCACGCGAATCGGGATCAGCGAGTTGCGTCGCAGGCACTATCAGAATGTGTCGCTCGACGCCGTCACTCCCGCGGACAGTTTGCAGATTGAGACCGCCGGCGAGGGAGCAGCGACCCCGGAACAACTGCTCGATCGCAAGATTGTGATGAGCAGGTTGAGCGAACTCATCGAAACGACATTGTCCGACAAACAGAAACTCGCGATTCGCGGGGTACTGGAAGGACTCCCCGTGGAGGAGGTCGCGCGGCGGACCGATTCCAATCGCAATGCGATCTACAAGTTGATTCACGACGCACGTCTCAAATTGCGATCCGGACTGGAGGCCGCCGGAGTTGCCAGCGGGGATGTCGCCGAGATCTTTACGTGAAGGAAGTCGTTATGCCTTTGTCTGAACAGCAGGTCGCGAAACTCTTGCAGCTTGTCGGCGACAGCCGAACCGACGGACTCGATTGTGACGGCTGCTTCGAGCATCTGGCGGAGTTCGCGGAGGTCAGTCTCATGTGTCGCGAGATTCCCGAAGCCCTGCAGGCGATTGAAATCCATCTGGAGCAATGTCCCTGCTGTCACAGCGAGTTTCAGGCGCTCCGCGAGGCACTGCTGTCGCTGGACGACGCATGAGTGAACGGCGTTCGAAGTGCGGTGGCTGCGTCACAAGTTGCACTCTTGAGTACCTGAAACACTCGTCATTCCGGATTCATCGATGCTCGTGAAAGACGCCGATTCCACGATGCCGCTGACTGATCGACTGGCGATCGATCGCACGTCGCTCGCGAATGAGCGAACGCTGCTGGCTTACATCCGCACTGCCATCATGCTGGCTGTGTCGGGCATAACATTGATCAAGTTCTTTCCGGAAATTCGTGTTGCTCACTTTCTCGGTTGGAGTCTGCTGCCGCTGTCGCTAGTGCTGGCGGCATTGGGGTTATCGAGATTCATGCATGTCGCACGGCGGTTAAGGCATGGTGGTTGAAGGCCGTCCAGCTTGAAGCTTCTTCCGCCGTTTCGCTGTCGCCGGCGGCCGAGCGTTGGCTGGAGGGCCAACTGGCCGGTCAGTATCGTAGGCTGCGATGACGATCCCGCTTGAGCCAAAGACGATTGACAACTCAGCCACTGCCTCGGGCGACATCGTTCAGACTCCTCGTCGGCCGAAGTCCTCGTTGATCGTACTCGGGCTGATTCTTGCCGCATTCGTCGTAATGCGCTTCCCTGTGCTGTGGCGGCAGCCCGGCGGCATCGACGAGGAATACTATGCCATTCCCGGTCTCACCATTTGGCAATCCGGCATCCCCCAATTGCCACACGTCCCACAGCGTGATGCGATGCGCGTCTTCTATCTGGCGGACCAGGCTCTGTTTGCCGAGCCGCCGCTTTCGTTCTACTGGCAGGCGTTGTTCTATGGCTTGTTGCCCGACAGATATGGCGCTGCGAGAGTCGCATCGGCCATAGCCGCCCTCGGAGTGATCTGGCTGGTGTACGAACTCGGACGCCTGTTCTATCGCAGCGAAACTGCGGCATTGTGGGCGGCAGGTCTGTGCTCCGTCGCGCGATCATTTTACTTTCCGGCAGTCACTGCGCGCCCTGACATGCTGTGTACTTTCTTCGGACTGGCCGCGCTGCTCTTGGTCGCTCGCTTCCGCATGACAGGAGCGATGAAGTCATTGGTACTGAGTGGCGTTTGCCTCGGACTCGCCGGACTCACGCACCCGTTGGCCATCGTGCCGGCTATTCAAGCCGCCGTCTGGTTAGCGTTCACTGGCACTGGCTGGCGCAGGATAACGCATCCCGCACTACTCGCCGGCATTGCACTTTCGGTCTTCGGCCTCTGGACTCCGTTCATCATCCAGCATCCCGAGGCATTCCGCGCGCAATTCTTCAACAACATCCTGGGGCAGGCAGGACCGAGACTGCTCACGCGACTGGTGCTGCCTTGGGAGTCGCTCAGTCACCACGCGTGGATGATGAAAGGCCATCTCGGCCCGATTCAGTATTACCTGTTCCTGGGAGGATTGGTCGCCGCGGGAGTGTTGGAACTTCGCAGTCGCGCTCGCTCAGTTGCCTGGTTGCTCGCGGCATCATCGATCTATCTGGTTTCAACGACGGCGGGACTTCATCCCACCCAGTATTTCTGGTGTTACCCGACAGCCCTGTTGAGCATCACTTTGGGACGTGCGGCCGCCGGCGCCGCGGAACTGTTGCACGCTACAGGGAGGAGAGGAACCTGGTTGGCCTCGGCCGGCGCCGTCGTGCTTATCGGACTGATGTTGCCAGGTGCGGGCCTGCGGACGTGGGTGGCGCATCTGCGGCATTGGAATGATCGCAATTACGATGCTCCTGCATTCGCAGCGCAGATCTTGAGCGACTTTCCACCTGGGGCAAGATACACCGTGGACCGTGAATTCGTGTTGGATTTCGTGGCCGCCGGCCGTCGAACTTTGATCGCGGAATGCTACCCGTACTATTTCAGCGCCGAGAATCATCCCTATGAATACCTGGTTCTCAGCCGATACGGCCTGGAAGAGAACGTGGCCGAGAAAATGAATGGAGAACTCATCCGGACCTACGGCAATCGGGATGACTTGTTCTCTTGCTATGCCGAGGTCTATCGCCCCGCACGACATGCCGACGAAGACAACGAGTGATCGTCAGATGTCGGCGGCGCGCGGCCTGACCGACAAGGATTACTGAGTCCACGCGGGCCTCGTCGCCACGACGATTCTGACAAGATCCGGCAAAGTGTTCGCCCCAAGTTTGATAGCGATCGAATGCCTGCGGCTTTCGACCGTTCGCAGCCCGATTTCGAGTCTTCGCGCGATCGACTTATTGGACTCTCCCGTGACCAGCAACCTGAGCACTTCTGCTTCCTCGGGCGTGAGTTGACCCATCCGCTTGTCCAGTTCGCGTAGCTGGCGGTCAGCCACCAGGCGGATCGAGTCTTCCTGCAGCGCGGCGGCAATGGCGTCCCACAATTCCGACTCGCGACAGGGCTTGTCGAGCGCGGTCATGGCGCCGAGTTTCATGCCCTTCACGATCGTCGGAGTATCCGCATGCGCCGTGACGAGAATGACCGGCACGCGGACCTGGCGCTGATTCAGTGTTTCCAACAGATCCAGGCCGCTCATGCCGAGCATGCGGACGTCGGCCACAATGCACGCGGGACGCTGGGGCAACTTCGCGCACAGGAAATCTTCCGCGGAGGCATAGGCTTCCGTCGACAGTCCCGTCTGGGCGACGAGGGCGGCAATCGATTCGCGGGCGTCGCGATCGTCGTCGATCACCACGACTGTTCCATTCTCAAACTTCATGGCCCGGGCCGCGCTCGATGGGAATATTCAGTTGAAATCTGGTGCCAGTCTGGGACGGGTGGCACTCAATCATGCCATGATGTTCGTGCACGATTCGGCGGCTGACGGCGAGACCGATGCCGAGACCCCCTTCCTTGCGGGTGTAGAACGGGTCGAAGACGCGTTCACAATCTTTTTCCGGGATGCCATGGCCGGCGTCTTCGATCGACAGCTCGATATGGCCGTCGGTCTTCGACCAGCGGATGTCGATCCTGCGCGTGGCTTGCGGCTGTTCTTTCATGGCCTCGATGGCATTGATCAAGAGGTTGACCACCACTTGCATGATCTGGATGGGGTCGCAGTGCAGTTCCAGGGATTCAGCAGGTGCAGTTCTCACAACCTCTACTGAATTGCGCTTGAGTTCGCCGGCCACAAGTTCAACGGCATCATCGATGATGGAACCGATACATACCTTGCGGCGCGTGGAGACTGCGTGCTGCGGGTGAGGAGCACGGCTTCACCCAGGTGGACGCCGAGGTGCCGCTGTCGGAGATGTTCGGCTACTCGACCGCGATCCGATCCGCGACGCAGGGCAAGGCCGAGTTCACGATGGAGTTCGCCAAGTACGCCGACGTCCCCGCCAACATCGGCGAGGAGCTCCTGGCCAAGGCCGCCAAGGCCAAGGCCGACGCTCGCAAGTAGCCGCTCCGTCCGGCTTCCGGACATGACGACACGGCCCGGGTGGTGAGCCCGGGCCGTTCGCCGTTTCGGCGGGCGCGGGGCTCAGTGGCGGGGCGCGACGAC
>JANNSB010000472.1:0-3171 GCA_031402175.1 Planctomycetaceae bacterium | reverse complement strand
CACAACGTGAAATAGGTAAACAGCGTGCAGCACGCGATCGCGGAAATGCGAGTCATCCAACCGACGCTCAGCGTCACGAAAAACAACATCATCACCGTGAACAGCGCGACGGCCACTGGAGCCGAGAAGACGGGAAACAGATTCTCCCAGCCCGGATAGGCATTTATTAGCGGCGTGGGCGAACCATCCAGCGAATAGATTTCCCGCGCGCGAATCCATCGCGGCACGAGCGTGAACATCACCACCGCCGGCAAGGCCATTCTCAGCAATGCCAGTCCATACGGTGTTTCTTCATTAAAGAAGAACTGATTGATGCGCGTGGCCAAGCCTGGCGATGCGGACTGTTCAGTCATCGGTTGTCCCCCTCCCTGGATTCTTCAAATTCGATGCGCGCCCTATTCCCGGGCCGATGTGCCACTGGCGGGAACCACTCCTCCAAATCGCGAAGCCTGGGGATCGATCGCAAAATAGGGCCGGCCTCGGGCCATGGCGTTCCTCAGCCTGGGATTCGACGCGACTGCCTGATGCGCCAGATAACTTCCGATGTCGAGGTAGCGTTCCTGACACACTCCATCGACCGAGAACCAGGCCCGCGGACGGAAATACGACACGGGCTCGAACGGTTCGTCGTGAAACTGCGACCAGAGTTCAGGCGACAGGTTGTACTTCTTCGACCACGACTCTTCGATCACGAAGATGCGTTCCATCGGCTCGTGCTCGGTGTGCGCCAGAATGTTCCGACCGATATGGCCGCAATGCACCACATTGTTGTCGTAGTGCCGACGGTCGATCGATCCAAAGGGGTGAAACGACCCCCAGGGAGACTCGAGTTCGTAGAGGTTGCCGCTCTCTCCTTCGGCCACGATGTGGACACGGCATTCGTAGGCCGACCAGCCGCAGTACATGTCCCAGACGATGAAGTACATCCCCGGATGCGCCACATTGTTGTAGACCAGCACATGGGCCGCCAGCCCATAGCCAAGCAACGCGAGATAGAGCACAATAAAGGCAATCGCGGCATAGCGTTTCATGTCGGCATCCGTGCTGACAGTTTGATTCTGGTGTTTCGTCCAGCACTTCTTGCCGTCGAAACGCGAAGATGGGCCGGGAATATCAATCAACCAGGGAAATTGGTCAAGATGAGTTGATGGCGGTCGGACAGGGTGGCATTCCCGGCTCTCCCTACCGAAAATGGAAGAGACAGCATGCTCTAGTTCTGGTCGGAGTTGGCCCCATGCAAAACATTCATCGCCTTCTTTCGGACTCTGCCCCACTCCGTCGGTTGCTGCTGGCGGTCGGTGCGATCGTGCTCTGCAGTCAATGGGAGCCGCGGGCGGAATCAGGCCAGGTCCGCCTCAACAACGGCACCATCATTCCGGGCATTCCGGTCGACGTCCCCGGACTTTCGCAGGCGACCGCCCGCGAGAACAACACCGGCCCGGTGCCGCAGACGCCGATCTACTTGATCGACGACGGAATGCGGCGATACTTCGTCTCCCGCCGGCAAGTGCCGCGCGACCCGGACGCCATCATCGTCGAAGCGGAACTGTCGAGCCTGGTGACCTATGATTTGCCTCCACCCATTTTGGGCCGGCAGACTCATACACCGGCTTCCGTCGGAGCGTTCGACCAGGTCGGTGCCTTCGACGTGCACGGCCACCGGTATGTGACGCTGCGCACCGCGAGCGGCGAAGTACAGATTCTGCAGTCGATCGTGCAGATTCGGCCCGACTACGTGACCATCAAGTCGACATCGCACGACTGGGAGTACGCAGTGTCTACGACATCTATCCCCAGCGACATCTTGCGAGAGATAATCGGCAGGACGATCAACGAGACCGACGCCGATGAACGCATGGCCCTCGTCCACTACTATATTCAGGCCGAGATGTTTCCGGAGGCCCGCCGCGAACTCGATGTGATATCCAGCGAGTTCTCTCAGTTGAGGTCGCAAGCGGAGGAGGCGTTGGAACTGCTCAACGAGGCCAATGCCGAGCGCGGCCTCAACGAAATCCAGCGTCGACGCCAAGCCGGACAGCATCAACTCGCCTACTATGTCGGCAGCCAGTATCCCGAGGACGGCGTTCCTCCTGACCTGTACCGTCAGGCGCGTGAGATCGTCTCCGAGTACGACACCGCTCTGGAGCAGCGAGAGAGAGTTGTCATGCTGCTGGACCAGCTGCAGGCCGAAGTATCGCCTGAGTACGCGGAGAGGCTGCCCCCGATGAGAGATGTCGTGCTCGACGAACTCTACTTCGAGAATATCGACCGGCTGGAACCCTTTATAAGTCTCGCCGAAGACGAGACGCTGCCGGCCGACGATCGGCTCGCGCTGGCCTATTCGGGCTGGCTGCTGGGGGCGGCGAATGCCGTTACCAGCATGCCGGCAACCATCAGTCTCTGGGATGCACGCTTCCTGGCGGTGGAGTACTTGCGGCAGAACGACAATCCCGTTCGCCGCGCCGCGATCATCGAGGAACTGAAGACACTGGAGGAATTCGATCACGAACTGTTGATTACGATGATTCCTCAACTGCCGCTGGCCATCGAGTCCCCGCCGTTGACGCCGGGCACTCCCACTCCCATCGATGTCCTCAACATGCGGCAGGAGTCGGTCGCGCGATACACGGCCATGGTTCCGCCGGAGTATTCGCCGCAGCATTCCTATCCGCTGCTGGTCGTGCTCAGGGCCGAAGGCCATACCACCGAACAGACGGTGAACTTCTGGGGGGGCGCAGCCGAGCAAACAGGTTACGCGCAGCGCTTCGGTTACATAGTGATCGCTCCCGAATATGCCAGTCCACAAGAGGGTGAGTATGCCTATGGGCCAGCCGCACATCAGGCGGTGATTGAATCGATTCAGGATGCCCGCAAACGGTTTCGCATCGATTCAAACCGTGTCTTCCTGGCCGGCCACGGAATGGGGGGCACGGCGTGTTTTGACATCGGACTGTCACACCCGGATCTCTTTGCGGGTGTGATTCCGATCAATGGTTTCTGTGAGAATATCTGCAGTCCGTACCGGGACAATGCGCCATTGCTGCCCTGGTATGTCGTCAACGGCGAGCGATACCTGGGCGGGATCGAGCGGAATGCCGATGTCATCAACGACATGTTGCGCGGCGGACAGGATTTGATCTATTGCGAGTACAAGGCACGCGGCTTCGAATC
>JANNSB010000471.1:0-9463 GCA_031402175.1 Planctomycetaceae bacterium | reverse complement strand
GGGGACTTTGAACCCCGCGGTCACAATCAGGATCCCCTTCTGGCCATTCGCCTTCGGCCATCAGCCCATGCCCGAACTCGATTCCCTGCTGCAACGCGATGGGCCGGTGGTGTACTTCCCGGTCAGGCATCACAGCCCGGCTGCGGCGAGGCTGGTGCGGGAACTCATTCTTGATCTACGGCCGGCGCACGTCCTCATCGAAGGGCCTTTCGATTTCAACGATCGAATTGACGAACTGCTGCTCGATCATCAGTTGCCGATCGCGATCTTCAGTTACGTGTCGCTTCCCGATGGATCCCGGCGGGGGGCCTATTACCCCTTCTGCGATTACTCGCCGGAGTGGCAAGCGTTGCATGCGGCGCATGAAATGGGAGCAGCGATCCGCTTTATCGATCTGCCTTGGGCTGATGTCGCCCAGGATGAAGATGCCAGCGAGCAGCGCTACGCCGACGCCGACCTGCGACGCGGACGATACGTGAAGGAACTCTGTCAGCGCGTCGGCGTCGATGACTTCGATGAACTCTGGGACCGCATGATCGAAGCCGACTCGCACATCACGCTCGATGACTACTTCGCCCGCTGCCATCACTTTTGTTTTCATGTGCGATCGTTCCAGGAAGAGGTCCGATTGTCGGACCGCCGGCGCGAAGCGTTCATGACGGCTCAGGTTCGCGACGCGCTGGCCGAATTGTCGTTACGCGTCCGGGAGGGCGAGGCTCCCGCCGAGCCGAAGCCAGAGTTGGCGATCCACTCACCATCCGGCTCCGCAGGAGCGTCGCCCTCCCTTCTTGGACCGATCCTCGTTGTCACCGGCGGCTTTCACAGCTCGGCGATTCATGCCCGGCTCAACGGCATCGCGGGCGTCGGCGTCGATGATCCGATCGAAGTCATTCCGAGCGTACCGACGGAGCAGGAAGAACGCGGCATTGCCCTCACGCCGTATGCCTACGATCGCCTCGACAGTCTCAAGGGGTATGCGGCCGGCATGCCCAGTCCGGGGTTTTACGACATTGCGTGGCGGGCGTCTCAGGAGGGAGAACGGTTCGATCATCTGCCGCTCTTGAAGCAGGTCGTCACGATGGTTCGCGAACGCAAGCAGACGGCCAGCACGGCCGATGTGATCGCCGTCGATACGACAGCCCGCGCCCTGGCTGCATTGCGCGGACGCGATGTCGTCTGGCGAAACGATTTGCTCGACAGCGTGACCGCCGCCCTCGTGAAGGAAGAACTCGAATATGGCTGTGAATCCCCATTTCTCGAAGCCGTACTCGAGGTTTTTCGCGGCGATCGACAAGGCCGCCTGGCTGCCGATGCGCCGCTGCCGCCGTTGCTGCGGGATATCGAACGGCGCTTGACCGAATGCGGTTTCGAACCTCGCAGGCGAGCGGAACAGATAAGGCTCGACCTGTTGCAACCGGCCGACCGTCCAAAGAGCCGAGTGCTGCATCAACTTCGGCTGCTGGGGGTCACCGGGTTTCAGCGAACAGGGGGAGCAGACTTCACGACGCGGGAAGACCTCAGCGAGATCGTCGAACTCTGGCGGGTGCAGTGGTCGCCGGAACTCAATTCGTCAGCGATCGAGGCGTCGCGGTACGGCACCACGCTATCAGATGCAGCCGGCGAGCGGCTGCGGGAACGCGCCCGCGTCGTCGAAAGGAATGCCGAGGAGGCGGCACTCATCCTGCTGGATGCGGCGGTCGGCGGCCTCGACCTCATCACCGCAGCCTTGCGAGGTCCGCTCATCGCGCAAGTTCGCGCCGACGGCAACTTTCACACGGTCGTGAAGTCGCTCGGACATCTGCTGTATCTCTACTGCTATGACGAAGTGCTCGACATGCACGAGTCGGCGGGTCTGGCCGACATTCTGCGGGAGAACTTCGATCGCGTCTGCTGGCTGCTGGAAGGACTTGGCCGATCGTCCGGCGACGAGCAGTTGATCATCCACGGAGTGCGACAGCTCATCGAGGCGTTCGAGCGCCTGGAGCATTTGCTGCAGCTCAGCCGACCCGACTTTGTCGCGCTGCTGCATCGTGTGCAGGACGATACGCATCAGATGCCCTCATTGCGCGGAGCGGCCGTCGGCGCGCTGTGGACGCTGCACGAGGCGGACGAAGAAGCAATACGACTCACGATGCGCGGCTTTCACGACCCCGAAGAGATCGGCGACTTTCTCAACGGGCTGTTCTGTCTCGCCCGCGAAGCGGCGCAGCGCCATCCCGGCCTCGTGCAGAGCATTGATGCGATGCTGATGTCGTTCGCCGCGGATGACTTCGAAGTCGCGTTGCCGTCACTCAGGCTGGCGTTCACCTACTTCACGCCGCGCGAAAAACATCATCTGCTGACGACGTTGTTTCAGTCGCTGGGCATCAAACAGGCCCCCGCCCTGGAGTCATTGGAAGTCGATCCCGCCCAGGCCGCCGCCGCACTGGCGTGGGAAGAACGCGTGTACGCGGCGATTGAGAAGTACGGATTGGGGGGAGCGAACACGCGCGCCGAGATCGCATCTATTGAGGAGCAATTCTCGCCATGAGCGACAAACAACGACTCTCCCGCTGGCGGCTCGTCATGGGCTCGGGGGCCGAGGAAACGTGCGGCGGGCTGGGCGGGGCCGAGGCGGATATGGATCTGTGCCTCGACTACCTCTACAACCGCGAGTACGGCGGCGGCCGCAATGTTCGCCAGCAGATGCCGGGGTCAGAGCGGCGCGGCGACCTCGGCGCGTCTGCTCTCACGGTGCCCGACTGGATCAATCACATTCACGAACTCTTCCCGAAACGCACCATCGAGCGTCTGGAGAAAGACGCTCTCGAACGCTATCGGCTGGAAGAGATGGTCACCAATCCGAAGGTACTCGAGCGGGCGCAGCCGAGCCAGTCGCTGCTGAAGGCGGTGTTGCGGACGAAGCACCTGATGAACCAGGAAGTGCTGGCGATGGCCCGCGACCTCGTTCGCAAGGTCGTGGAAGAACTGATGGAAAAACTTGCCCGCGACATTCAAAACGCCTTCACCGGTTCACTCGATCGCAGACGGCGGTCGTTCGTCAAGGTGGCGAAGAACTTCGATGTCGAGACGACGCTGCGGCGGAACCTCAAGAACTATGATCCATCAGGCAAGAAGATCGTCATCGAGACGCCTTACTTCTTCTCACGCATCCGCAGGCACACCGACAAATGGCAGATCATCATTCTCGTCGATGAATCGGGAAGCATGCTCGACAGCGTGGTTCACTCGGCGGTGACAGCCGCAGTCTTCTTCGGCATCAAGACGCTGCGGACGCATCTGTGCATCTTCGACACGACGGTCGTCGATCTCACCGAGACCTGCACTGACCCCGTCGAGACATTGATGAAGGTGCAGCTCGGCGGCGGGACCGACATCGCTCATGCGCTCGAGTATGCCGCGAGCATCGTCGACAATCCCCGCAGGTGCATACTGATTCTCATCACAGACTTCTTCGAAGGGGGTTCGCTGACGCATCTGTTTAGCGTGGCGAAGGGCCTAATCGAGAGCGGCGTCACGTTGCTGGGCCTGGCGGCCCTTGACGAACAGGCCGAGCCGACCTACGACCGAAACGTCGCCGCCCAACTCGTGCAGATGGGGGCCCACGTCGGCGCCATGACGCCCGGCGAATTGGCTGCGTGGGTGGCGGAGAAAGTGGGGTGAGGGCGAATCACGAAAATCGGAGGTCCCGGCGGATCGAAAACCAGTAGACGCCGAGCGGGCTGAGCGACACAATACCCCTTGAATGCGTTTCAGCGCATCGCAAAGCAGTTCAACGGATCCTAACTCTTTGAGGAGTTCGATGTCTCAGTCCAACCGAGATCAGTATTTCGCAGCAGCCGACGCCAGGGAGTATGCCGGCGTCGCGACCAACGCCCGCGTGGCGTTCATTCGCAAGACCTACGGCCACCTGCTGGTCGCGGTGCTCGTTTGGGTAGCCCTGGTGGCGGCGATTCTCAACGTACCGGCGCTCTTGAACACGGTGCTGGGGATGTGGTCGGCATCTCCATGGATCATCTTCGGCCTGTACTTCGTGGGGAGCATGGCCGCCCAGGCGATGGCCAACAGCCGATCCTCGCAGAGCGTGCAGTACATGGGGCTGGGCCTCTATACGCTGGTCGAAGCCATCGTCTTTGCACCCCTCCTGTGGATTCTGAGCCAGTGGCAGCCGGGCACGTCAATCATCCCGCAGGCAGGCATTCTGACGTTGATCATCTTCGGCGGCTTGACGACGATCGTGATGCTGACCAAGAAGGACTTTTCGTTCATGCGAAACATCCTCTGGGTGGCCGGCCTGGTCGCCTTCGGACTGATCATCGCGTCGATGTTCGGAGGAATCACGCTGGGCACATGGTTCATCGTCGGCATGATCGTGCTGATGTCGGGCTTCATCCTGTACGATACGTCGAACGTGCTGCATCACTATCACGAGAGCCAGTACGTCGCGGCTTCGCTGAAGCTGTTTGCCTCGCTGGCGACGCTGTTCTGGTACGTGCTGCAACTGACCGCCATTCTGAACAGGGACTGATTTGCCAATCGCAAGTTTGAAACGACGCAAGCCCACGGGAAACCGTGGGCTTGTTTTTGCATTGTGGACTGATGCAGCATTCCAGAGTGGTCGATTCGAGTTATGCCGCTGTTACTGCTTCTTCATGCCTCTCACCAGGCCGGCGATAGCGCCGAAGATCATGCAGCCAGGAACAGTGACAAAAAAGAGTAGCGCCGCCACGCCGCGCAGCGTGCCCCCGTTCTCCGGGTCGTTCATCGCGTAGTAGTGCATCCCGTACGGAATGCCGATGCCGACGAGTAACCCGATCAACGCGCCAATGAGCAGACCCGATAACGCACGCATCATCCGTCTCCTGTTTGCTGGTCCCTGAATCCCGATCCCTCAGACCGCCCATTCCCGCGCCGGGCGTGATCTGAGCAGGTTCGCTTCGGAATCGTTGATGAATTCTTCCGTCACCGGGTCGATCGCCAGCTTGCGGCCCAGGATCCAGGCGGCCGCGGCCGCGTGGCAGGCGATGTGAGAGCGGCGCATCACGTCGGCGTTGGCGTTCGTCACACCCCGGCTGCGAATGCAGTCGAACCAGTCGCGGGCATGGGCCGACACGTCTAGCCCGCGGACGCGGCGAGTATCCGGCGGCAGGTCGTTGGCCAAGGAAGCCGGCTCGACGACGATTTCACCTTCATCACCGGTCTCGACCCAGCCTTCGTCGCCGATGAATCGCACCGGGCAGGTGCCGAGTCGCGTGATGTAATGCGGCGAGCGTTCGCCGAACGGCTCCGGCAGGAAATCGATGATGAGCTGCACGCCGTTCGAGTAGCGGCAGACGATCTTGTCTTCCATCGGCTCGTACTCGATTGGCATCGTGTCATCAGCCTGGTTCGCCCATTGGCAAAGATCGACGGTGTGCGCGCCCCAGTCGAGCAGGCGCGCGCCGGAATCGAAGTCCCAATGGCCGCGCCAGCCGCCGTTGCAGTATTCCTGATTGAACGGCCGCCACGCCGCCGGACCCAGCCACAGATTCCAGTCCACGACATCCCGCGCCGGCGTGGGCTGCGCGGGGAGCCAGGTGTTGTCGAGCGTCGGCAGATAGATCGAGGCGTGCATCGTGTGCAGTTGGCCGAGCTTGCCGCTGTGCACCATGTCGACGGCTGCCTGGAAATTCGGCACGCTGCGTCGCTGTGTCCCCGCCTGAAACACCCGTCCCGTGCGGTGCATCGTGTCGGCCAGTTGTTGACAGAGTTCAATCGTGATGCCGCAGGGCTTCTCGCTGTAGACATCCTTCCCCGCCTCGGCCGCCATGATCGATGCAGCCGCATGCCAGCGGTCGCCGGTCGCGATCAGAACGGCATCGATGTCGTCGCGATCGAGCAGTTCGCGAAAGTCGCGATAGAGTTCGCAGTCGGTGTTGCCATAGTGCGTGTCGACCAGCGTCTTGCCTGCATCACGGCGGCTCTGCTGCACGTCGGCAATGGCTACGCAGCGAATGTCGTCGAACTGCAGCATTGATGTCAGGTCATAAGTGCACCGCGGACCGATGCCGATGACGCCGAGAGTGAGCGTCTCGCTGGGTGCCGTCGCATCATCCAGTCCCAACACATGTGAAGGAAGCACCGTCGTGGCCGCCGCTCCCGCCGCGAGAGTGGCCGACCCCTGAAGAAAACTCCGTCGCGTGGATTTCGAGCGAGATTGCATGCGAGTGCTCCTGAGAAAGTGGAGTTGTGTGACTGATCGAACGAGAATTGAGTCGCCGACAGACCCGGCCGGCTCGGCATGTCCTGAGTCAGTTTACCTTTGGCGGTGAGAAGATTCACGGCTCAAGCCCCCGGTGTGTGTTTCGCCAAGTCTTGTTTCGTCCCTTTCTTTGTCGGGTTCTGTTGATTGACCCGCGCGCGTGGCGAGTCTATTCTCAATCGAGGCCCCCACTATTCTTCCCGCCAGATTGAGGATTCCATGAAGATTCCTGCTGTTTGTCTGTGTGCCCTGACCCTGTTCACTGCCACCCTTTTTGCGGATGACGAACCCGTGGTACTCGAAGTCGGCGACGCTGCCCCCGCATTTACTGTCCAGGATGATGCAGGGAACGACTGGAACTCCGCAGAACACTTCACCGAAGGGACGACCGTCGTCTACTTCTATCCCGCCGACTGCACCGGCGGTTGCACCCGCCAGGCGCAGGCCTATCGCGATGATCTGGCGAAACTGGAAGAGCTGGATGTCGCCGTCGTCGGCGTCAGCGGCGACACGGCGGAGAACCATCAGCACTTCAAGGGGTTGCACGAACTCAACTTCCCATTGCTGGCCGACGTGGATGGCGTGGTCGCTCAAGCCTTCGGCGTGCCTTATGCAGAAGGTGAGTCGACCGTGAACGTCGAGATCAACGGCCAGCAGATCGCCCTGGTGCGCGACATCACCACGCAGCGCTGGACGTTCATCATTCGCGACGGCGTCGTCATTTACAAGAATCCCTCAGTCAACGCCGCCGAGGACTGCGCTACCATCCAGACGTTCTTGTCGGAAAACGAGTGACGAAGTCGGGAGGCTGAACCCTCCCTCTCCCCCACTGAACGATTTGCCATCGCAACGCCGTGTGCCAGTGGGGGAGAGGGAGTGAGAAACATGGCGACAGACCTCCCCATCTCCGTTCGCCGGGACATGACGTTTGAGAACGGCATGGCCATCGGCACTTCGCAGCGTTGGCAGGGTGGGCAGTACTGTTCCATCCTCACGCAGAACGGCATCGTGGGGTGCGGCATCTACGATCTGAAGACGGCCGCCGAGTTCGGGATGGTGATCGCCATTGCCAAGGGGACGCCGCAGCAGCCGCTCGTCGAACCCGAAGACCTCCTGACGGCTAAGATCGTCGGAGTCACGCCGAAGGCGAGCGAAATCGGCGTCGAAATCGGCATGCTGGGCCGAGAAGCCGTCGAGCGCATATTGTCCGCCCGTGCCGAAGGTTGATCGCGCGCCAACCTTTATTGACAGTTCGCGAACGAGTTGCGATTGTGCATACGGAACAACAACCCCCTCGCGGCAGATGGAATCGATGGACGTGCTGCGGCGAGTGCTGAAACGCTTTCTCACTTTCGACATGGATCGTCGTCGCAACTGGCAGGCGGAGCCGCTCGATTTCACGCTGGCGATGAGCCGGCTGTGCATCGATGTCACTGATCGCCTCGATGAATTCTCGCACATCGACATGAGCCGAGTGGCCGTGACGTTCGCCCAGGCCCGGCGTCGCGTCTTGCACGGTTTGCAGGCCAAACTCACGCCGCTGCGGTTCGAGGGGGGCGCGACGACGACGCATCGTCAGGGCCGGTTGTGGGGCTGCCAGAAACTGATGCTCGGCGGGCGGGAGATGTACTACATCCTCACTTTCTACTTGCCGCGGTTTCTCGACCAGTCGTTCAAGGAGAAGATGATCACGATTCTCCACGAGCTGTATCACATCAGCCCGGAGTTCAACGGCGACATCCGGCGCTTAGACGGGCGTTGTCATGTACACTCCCATAGCCAGAAGGAGTACGACGCTCACATGGCTCAGTTGGCCGCACACTACCTGGCGACCCGGCCCGACGAAGACCTGCTCCAGTTCCTGCGCAGCGATTTCAAGACCTGGCGCAACCGGGGAGGCGTCGTCGGGCTGCGGATCCCGGTGCCAAAACTGATCCCGATAACGGACGCACGGACGGCATAAAGCGCAAGGTCTGACAGTCTGCTGGCGGGCGACTTGGTCCAAATTGCCTGACAACAGTGTCTGAGAAGTGGACGTTCGACTCCGCCTGCCGCTAGAATCCAGGAACGGACCATTTCTTGAAGGAGTTTACTTCAGGCATTCCCCCCCACTCGCCGGGATCTTTCATGCCTTACACCGACCCGCTTCAGGTTTACCAGGCCGGCCCGACCACCGTCGTTGGATTCGGAGGCCGCGATCTGCTGGACGATGTCAATCTCGCCGAGTGCCGCGAGCGGATGCTGTCGATTATCGACGAGCACAAATGCAGTGTGCTCGCCTTCGACATGACGGGCGTGAAGCTCATCCCGAGCGGACTGCTGGGTCTGCTGGCGTCGATTCGCAGCCATGGGGTCAATGTCCACATCTATAATCCGTCGATCGACGTACAGGAAGTCCTCGAAGTCACCAACCTGATCCGCATGATGCCCGTGCATCGTGTCGCCGTCCCGATTCCGGCGGACGGACGTTCGGATTCCTACGCCATGTTCGGCGAGGACGAATTCGACGACGACTTGCCGGAATGACGTTGCACTCCCGCTCGCGACGGAACCAGTCTCCATGAGCCATCTTCCGCCCCAGCAGTGCGATCCCTCGCGCTGGTCCCGCGTGGAGTCGTTTGCCGAGGGCCTGATCGCGACCGGCAGCCTCGCTTGCCTGTCCTGCGGACTCTTCGGCCGTGACTGGTCATCGCCGCCGATCGCACTGGGCCGATTCACGCCCGTCGACACGGGTCTCGACAAGCCTCTGCCCGTGTCGAGCAGCACGATCTTTCTGACGGCTTCGCTCACGAAGCCCGTCCTCGCGCTGGGCGTGCTCAAGCTGGTCGAGTGGGGCGAACTGGCCTTGAGCGACCGCGTTTGCGAATTCATTCCCGAGTACGACTCGCCCGACCGCAAGCGCACCACGATTCTGCAATTGCTGACTCACACGTCCGGGCTGCCGGACATGCTTCCGAACAACCTGATGTTGCGTGGCGCCAATGCTCCGCTGACTTCATTCGTATCGGGGGCCTGCCGCGTCACGCTCGACTTTCCTCCTGGCCACGGCGTGCAGTATCAGAGCATGGGATATGCGCTGCTGGGGGAAATCATCCGGCATGTGTCGGGCAAGTCGATTCAGCAGTTTCTCGCGGATGAAGTGTTCGTTCCGCTGGGCATGAAAGATACGAGCCTGGGTGTACCCGCCGCCTGGGAGAGCGGAGAATTTTCGAAGTCGGCCCG
>JANNSB010000470.1:0-2039 GCA_031402175.1 Planctomycetaceae bacterium | reverse complement strand
AGTCACGGCATGGGGCCGGCGATCAACATCGGCGACTACCTGATTGGACTCGGCTACAAGCTGGTCAATTCTGTCCGCAAGGAACTCGGGGCCGATGTCGCGTGCGACATTCTCGACAGCATGGCCAATGCCCACATTCGCCTCTGTGATGGCCAGGGTGCCGAGATGGCCTGGCAGAACAAGCCCGACTGGAACTTCACGCCGCTCGATGCGTTGACGATCTACGCCTTGAAGACATCACCCGCCTTCGAAGCCGCTCTGTTCGCCGGATTGCGCATGGCCGGCCCGATCGATGCCTACGTCGATCTCATTCCACAGTTCTGCAGACAACTGGGCGTCGGCTTCCAGATCTTGAACGACCTGAAGGATTGGAACGGCGACCTCCACAACAAGCTCGTGCCGGGACAAGACGCCCTGGCCCTGCGACCCACGCTGCCGCTGGCATTGGCGCTGCAGGTCGCGTCTGTCGAGCAGCGATCGCAACTGCGCGAGATCTACGAATCAGTCGAGGACGGTCCACTCCGCCTGTCCCGTCTGCGGCAGGTGTATCAGTCGCTCGGCGTCTTCGAGAAGGCACAGGCATTGGTCGACAAGTCGCGCGACCGTGCCGAATCGCTGGCCGACGAAGTTCAGTCCGATGCGCTGCGGCAGCTGCTCTACTTCCTGGTCGACACGGTGCTGGCCGAAGAAGAACCGCCTCCCCCGATTGATGCGCACTCGCTCGTGCAATTGCCGATCGTGGCGGGTGTGTGAGGGAAGGCTTGAGGCTTGGGACTTGAGGCTTTAGGAGACGTGGCGGGGCGCGAACCTTGTTTCACGGCGCCGGTCTGAGAACTTTTCCTCAAGCCTCGCGCCT
This sequence comes from Planctomycetaceae bacterium, assembly GCA_031402175.1. Lineage (GTDB taxonomy): Bacteria > Planctomycetota > Planctomycetia > Planctomycetales > Planctomycetaceae > JANNSB01. Next base: position 1,183 of record JANNSB010000470.1, on the reverse strand, counting down.
CAAGCCCCAAGCCTTTCTCATGTCCATCCAGATCGCCTCCCTCACCGCGAATGACTACCCGGAAGTCCGCAGATTGTGGGAGTCGCTGCCCGGCATCGGGTTGGGATACTGCGATTCCGAGAAGTTCATTCCCTCGTACCTCGCGCGAAATCCCGGCTTGAGCCTCGTCGCTCGCGACGGCAACCGCATCGTGGCAGCCGTCATGTGCGGACACGACGGCCGGCGGGGTTATCTGTCGCATCTGGCTGTCGCTCCGTCACACAGAGGACAGCGGCTGGGCCGCCGACTGGTTGAGGCGTGCTTGCACAAGTTGTGGACCGAGGGGATTACCGGCTGCAACATTCGCGTGTTTCGAGACAACGCCAACGGCATCGCCTTCTGGAACCACATCGGCTTTCACGACGTCGGCGTCAACGTGATGCGCAGAGAACTGGTCGAGCCGGGCGCCGAGGGCGCGCTCGATTCGATCTTGCTGAACGATCTCACCGACGACGACCATCTCGATCCCGTTCCCACCATTCGTGTGAACGAAGAGATCGCCCTCACGCCGTTCGACTGGGACGATCAGTCAGCGCTGGTCGAACATTTCAATTCCACCGACTGGTACTCGCGGCAGATGCCGCTCATTCCGCATCCCTACACCGCCGAACATGCGCGAAGCTGGATCACCAAGTGTATGCTGCAATCGCTGGACGGCGACCAGACACGCAACTGGGCGATCCGTCGCCAGCGCGAACTGATCGGTGGTATCGGCATCGGCGGCATCGAACCGAACGGTTCGCCGGAGATCGGTTACTGGCTCGCCCAGAGCCATTGGGGACGCGGCATCATGACCGGCGTCGTTCGCACGCTGTCGCAGTTCGCGTTTCGCGAATACCCGATCGAGAAACTGCACGCCCGCGTGTTCCACACGAACCCCGCCTCGGCCCGCGTGCTGGAGAAGGCTGGCTTCACGCTGGAGGGAACTCTGCGCCGGCATCTCGTACACCGAGAAGTTCCGCGCGATGTGCTGTATTATGGAATGCTGAAGGAGGAATGCTGTTCGTAACCCGACGCGTGAGTTTTGAAGTTGCGCTGTTGGTTGCGGCGTTGCGAGATTGGTATTGCATGGAAAGGCGGATCCAGCCAATGACGAGTTCGTTGTTTTTTCACCCTGCACTGGAAGGATCCGCTGGTGATTATC
>JANNSB010000469.1:0-3212 GCA_031402175.1 Planctomycetaceae bacterium | reverse complement strand
TGTCGCTGCGATGGGCCGGCGTCATCAGCGGCAACAGGTTCTCGACGAGCGACTTGTCGAACCGCTCCAGCAGGTCGGCGCGGTCGTCGGGGGGCATTTCCTCAATGATCTCGGCGAGCTGCTCGACGCTGAACCGTTTGGCGATCTCCTCCTGGAAAGGGAGCGGAAAGTAAACCAGGATTTCGGCACGATCGTGAGGCGTCCCTTGAGACAGCACCTTGACGACATCGTCGACGCTCATGTCGTCCATGACGTCGGCGGCGATCGGCGGATACAGAGCTCGACAAAACTCGGCCAGACCGGCCGTGTCGTTCTCTTCCAGCATGATCCTCAGATCAGGCTGCAGCAGCGAATGAATCGGCGAGTTCGACACGAGACGGCTCCGGAACGATACACGAGGGAAACAGGCATCTTAGGAGAAGGATCGCCTGTGAGTAGCCTCACGGGTCGGCCGTGGGCCTCATCTCCGATTTCTTACGCGCGAGAGGGCGCTTCCTCACCGGCTACTTCTCGACCGGCACTGCGAGCTTGCCGCAGCCGAGGCTGTCGACTTGGGCCGACTGCCCCATTACGGCCTGCAGCAGGTCGCCAGGCAGGTTGTAGTACATGAAGCGCCCCTCGAGTCGAGACTCAACCAGCATGGAGTGCTTGAGAATCTACAGTGGTGTGACAGCGTGAACATCTCTGTCTCCAGCAGTTCCGTCAGATCACTCACTGTCAGTTCGCCCTGCCGCAACGCATCGACGACGCGCAGCCTCAATGGATTGCTCAGCGCCTTCAATCGCTCGGCGCAGAATTCAGAGCTAAAACTGTCGGACTTCACAGTCGGCAAGTGGCGTTCGAGGTGTGATCCATCAAACGAGGAAACTATACGGCTTCCACTGCTCGCCTCAACTCGCCGACACTCATTGGCGTTGCCGTGCATGGTCGAGTGCGATCACGCAGTACATCACAATCAATATGAAAGACTATTGAGTTGGCATGAACTGGTTGGACCTTGTTGGCAGCGCCGGGTTTCCTGGCGAATTCACCGGCTGTCGCCCCACAATACAAACATCGGCGTTGATTTATGACTGGGAAAACGTCAGCATGGGGCGTCCTGCCTGTTCATCCCCGCCCGGCGTCCCGCCACATAGTGAGTTTCCATCAGAGGAGTGCTCCTTCTGAGACTCATGCCACGTCGAATTCGCACTACCGCTGCCGTCTTGTGCCTCGTCGTCTTCACGATCGGGGCCGGACGAATGGCGCGCGGCGATGATGTGACATTTGAATCCGACATTCAGCCCTTGCTGACTCGCTTCGGCTGCAACGCCGGGGCCTGCCACGGCAAGTCGCGCGGGCAGAACGGCTTCGCGTTGTCGCTGCTCGGTTTCGATGCCGACTTCGACTATACCGCGATTGTTCAGGAAGGACGCGGCCGGCGGGTCTTTCCGGCTGCTCCGGAGTCGAGTCTCATCCTGCAGAAGGCCACGGGGCAGGTGCCGCATGGAGGGGGTGTGCGCTTTGACAGCGACAGTCCGCACTATCAACTCCTTCTCAACTGGATACGCGCGGGACTGCCGCGAACGCCGTCCGATGCGCCGCAGCTTGTGCGCGTCATTGTCGAGCCTGAGCAGCAAAGCCTGTTGCCAGGCGAGAGCGCGGCGCTGCAGGTGTTCGCCGAATACAGCGACGGTCAGCGGAGAACTGTGACTGATGGCAGTGCGTTTCAATCGAATGACCGGTCGATTGTTGATGTGAGCGATGTCGGAGTGCTGCAGGCGGGGCCGATCCCGGGCGAGACGGCCATCATGGCCCGATACATGAACAATATCGCCGTCTGTGCCGTGACGATTCCCCTCCCTGGCGACGTGGCGAGCGATGTCTACGACAGCCTGCCGGTCCACAACCGCATCGATGAACTCGTCTGGGACAAACTGCAACTCCTGGGGATGCTCCCCTCCGAAACGTGCGACGATGGGACGTTTCATCGGAGGGCGTACCTGCGGTCGATCGGACGTTTGCCGACGCCGGATGAAACACGGGCGTTTCTGGCCGACACATCGACCGACAAGCGTGCGCGGCTGATCGACGACCTGTTGCAGCGGCCCGAGTATGCCGACTTCTGGGCCAACAAGTGGGCCGACCTGCTCAGGCCGAATCCATATGACGTGGGAATCAAGGCGGTCCGCACGCTCGATGCGTGGCTTCGCGATTCGTTCCGCGAGAACAAGCCTTACGATCAGTTCGTGCATGAACTGTTGACGGCCCAGGGGAGCACCTGGAGGAACGGCGCCTGCGTGATCTTCCGTGACCGATCCGAAGTGGAAGAGATCGGCTCGTCGGTGAGCCAACTCTTCCTCGGCGTGCGGCTGGAATGCGCGAAATGCCATCATCATCCCTTCGAAGTCTGGAGCCAGGATGACTTCTATGGCTTCGCCGCCTTCTTCGCCCGTGTGGGACACGATGGAGGCATCTCGCCGCCGATCTCGGGCGGCGAAGAACTGATCTACGTGCGGAGCGAAGGAAGATTGAGTCACGGCCGCACGGGTGAGACGGTCGACCCGCGATTGCTGCACGGCGAGCCGATGACGATCGAGGCGGATGTCGACCCCAGGGAAGTCCTCGCCGACTGGATGATCGACCCGGCGAATCCCTACTTTGCCAAAGCAATGGCAAATCGCGTCTGGGCCGAGATCATGGGGCAAGGGCTGGTCGAACCGGTCGATGACCTACGGGCGACGAATCCGGCATCCAATGGGCCGCTGTTGGACTACCTCGCAGCGGACTTTCGCGACCACGGATACGACATCAAGCAGTTGATCCGCACAATCATGGCGTCGCATGTGTTCGAGTTGAGTTCGCTCCCCGGCGAGAGAAACGTCTCGGATCGACGAAATTTCTCACGCTATTACCGCGAGCGGCTGCGGGCCGAGGTGCTGCTCGATGCCGTCAATGATGTGCTTGACACCGAAGACAACTTTGATGCCATGCCCCCCGATTCACGAGCGATGGAACTGTGGACGCATCGCAGTCCCTCGCTGTTTCTCGACACGTTCGGCCGGCCCGATCCCAATCTCGACTCCCCGGTGGAGCGTCAGCGGGAGTCGACGACGCCTCAGATTCTGCACCTGATGAATTCGCCGGAACTCAACGACAAACTGACTCGCGACACCGCCCGACCGGCGCAACTGGCCGCGAGCGACTTGACGCCTGAGCAAATCGTGGAAGAG
>JANNSB010000468.1:0-1707 GCA_031402175.1 Planctomycetaceae bacterium | reverse complement strand
GTCAGGCTGCGAAAGTCGGTTGAGCTGAGCAGCTCCTGCCGGCTCGCAGCCTGGCGTGGCTGGACTTCATCGTCATCGTCTTCAGCGTCGTCGCTCACCGCCTGCATGCGAAAACTCCTCGTCATCCTCAACACCATGGTCAAAAACAATACCCCCTGGAACCCCAAACTCGCTTAGAAAACCATTGACAATGAACACAGCCGCTCTCCCCCACAATCGAAGTCACTCACTTATCCAATTCGATCGTGGGGGAGAGGGAGAAACAAAAGCCCTCACGCCGGCACGGGCGACTCCGTAGAATGCTCTGAGTCCCCAGGAGGCGCGACGCAATGAGTGAATTGATTCAGGTGAGCCAGTTGATTCCGGGAGTGTCGGCGGTGGCCCTCAATCGGCCCGATCGCAGGAACGCCCTGTCGATCGAACTGCTCGAAAGGTTGATCGCCGTCATCGAATCGCTGGCCCGGGACCACGCCCACCGCGTCATCATTCTTCACGGGAACGGCCCCGTCTTTTCGGCGGGGCTCGATCTCCGCGAGGCAATCGATGGCAAACTCGTCGAGAGGTCGGCTCATGGCGTCGAACAGGCATTGCGGCTGCTGCGGGAAACGCCGCTCATCTCCATCGCCGCAGTGCACGGCGGAGCCTTTGCCGGCGGCGCGGGGCTGATGGCGGCCTGCGACATCGTGATCGCCGCGGATGATGCCTCGATCGGCTTCCCCGAGGCCCGCCGCGGCCTGTTGCCTGCTTTGATTACTGAAGTGCTGCGACATCGCGTGCGTGAAGGCGACCTGCGGGATTTGTTTCTCACGGGAGAAGCAGTCACCGCACAGCGGGCGCAACAAATCGGCCTCGTGCAGCGAGTGGTTCCGGCAGCCCAGTTGAAGGATGAGACATTGCGCGTCGCCGAGCAGATACTGGCGGGCGGCCCGGACACGATTCGCGCGACGAAGCGACTGCTCAACGACATGTTCGCCGGCGGAATCGCAACCGGTCCCGATCTCGGTGAACTGCATCTCTCCGCCCGTCAGAGCGATGAGGCCCGCGAGGGCCTGCGGGCCTTCATTGAAAAACGCGAACCCGCCTGGAGCAAGGAGGCATCGACATGAGCACCATTCAAACGCAGACCCAGGCCGAACAGCACGCCCTGCGCGACAAACAGATCAAGCAGGCCGAGGAGATTCTGGCCTCGGTGCCGCAGCAGATGGGTGTCGCCAAGGGACTCTTCTGGGGCAAGTTCGTCGCCGACTGGGTGTTTCCCTATCCGCAGCTTTCCGATGCACAGTCCGCTCTTACCCAGTCGGCGGTGCGCGAAGTGACGCAGTTCTGCGAAGCGCATCTCGATCCCGCGAAGATCGACCGCGAGGCCGACATTCCGCGCGAAGTGATCGACGGCCTCGCTCGCCTCGGCGTCCTGGGCATGACGGCCCCCGTCGCGATGGGAGGGCGCGGCTTCAATCAATTGGGCTACGGCAAGATCCTGGAAGTGATCGGCGGGCGATGTTCATCAACCGCCATCTTCGTCAACGCGCACCATTCCATTGGCATGCGGGCGTTGCTGTTGTTCGGGACGGAGGCGCAGAAGGCCCAGTGGCTCCCCGACCTCATTCACGGTCGAAAGCTGGCGGCGTTCGCGCTCACCGAGCCGGAAGCAGGTTCAGACGCCGCCAACGTGCAGACGACGGCCACGCTCTCCGATGACGGCACGCA
>JANNSB010000467.1:0-7058 GCA_031402175.1 Planctomycetaceae bacterium | reverse complement strand
GATAATCACCAGCGGATCCTTCCAGTGCAGGGTGAAAAAACAACGAACTCGTCATTGGCTGGATCCGCCTTTCCATGCAATACCAATCTCGCAACGCCGCAACCAACAGCGCAACTTCAAAACTCACGCGTCGGGTTACGATCGATCCACTGATCCGCCCTTTCACACGTTCGTCCACGCTCCGCTTCTCGCGCTAGCGAGCACCGCGTCGCAGACTTTCTGCGTCTCCAGCGCATCGCGGAACGTCGGGCCGCAGGGCTGCTTCGTCTCCAGGCTCTGGAGGAAGTCGGCCACATGATGCACGAACGAGTGCTCGTAGCCGATCTGCAGGCCGGGCACCCACCACTTGTCCATGTAGGGATGTCCGCCGCCGTGATCGGTGACGTGAATGCTCTTCCAGCCGCGGAACGGACCTTCGTCGCGATAATCGAACATCTCCAACCGATGCAGATCGTGCAGATCCCACTTCAACGACATGAACTCGCCATTGATCTCGAACGTGTACAGCGCCTTGTGACCCCGGGCGTACCGCGTCGATTCGAACAGGCCCAATGAGCCGTTTGAGAAGTGACAGAGGAAGGCGCAAGCATCATCGATGCCGACGGCTTCCTTCTTGCCGGTGAGGTTGTGCATGCGCTCCTTGATGAACGTTTCCGTCATTGCGGTGACATTGCTGATCGATCCATTGAGCCAGATGGCGGTGTCGATGCAATGCGCGAGCAGGTCGCCCGTCACGCCGGAACCGGCGGCCGCGACATCGAGCCTCCACAACCCCTGTCCCCCTTGAGGCAGGTCTTCGCTGATCGTCCAGTCCTGCAGGAAGTTGGCGCGGTAGTGGAAGATGCGGCCCATGACTCCCGACTCGACGATCTGCCGGGCGAACGTCACCGCGGGGACGCGGCGGTAGTTGTACCACACCGTATTCGCGACACCGGCCTTCTCGACGGCCTGACACATCTCTTCGCCTTCGGCCGTGTTCATCGCGATCGGCTTCTCGCACAGAATCATCTTGCCCGCCTTGGCGGCGGCGAGGGCGATCTCCTTGTGCAGGTTGTTCGGCACGCAGATATCGACGGCGTCGATGTCCTTGCGGGCGATCAGGGCTTTCCAGTCGGTCTCGATCGACTCGTAACCCCATTGATCGGCGAACTGCTGAATCTTCTCCTTGTTGCGGGCACAAGCCGCCTTGAGCACGGGGCGATACTGCAATTCGGGAAAGAAGTCCCCCACCCGCTTGTAACCGTTGGTGTGCGCCCGGCCCATGAAGCCGTAGCCGATCATGCCAATGTTGAGAGGTTTCGTCATGTGATGATTCCGATAGGTTGCGAGCGTCTGGCGCCAAATGAGGCGCGTCGGTAAGGATGTCAATGAAGTTGATTGGGACTGTATCAACTCGCGGTTTCGCGCCAAAGCGTGCCGTGTCCAGACAGGAATGTCTGGACCACCTGAGTTCACACCAGCGTGTGCGGACTCTCCGGCAGCGCAGCCGGTGCCAGCGTCTGCGGAAGTTGACGTTCCAGTTCCCGCACCACGTCGGGATCCAAGACGTGCTCGATCCGGTCGGCCGTGCGGTCGGCAACGTCGGCCGCGAGTTCGACGTGGCGGATCAAGTAGAGTTCCCACAACCGGTGATTCCGCGTCACCTGGCGTGCTTCGCGAAGTCCCTCGGGGGTGAGCCTCCACTGCGCGCCTCCGGTGACAGGTTCGATCCATCCGATGTTCTCGGCATCGCGAACACGGTCGGCAACCTCGGCATCGTTCCACGCACGCTTGGCCGAGAGGTCGACGATCGTGAATGTCCGCTGCAGCAACACGTCACCCGCAGGTTCGGATTGTGAGTGCTCGTGGTCTCGCTGTTCGATCGTTTCAAAGGCGGCACGGATGAGGTGATGCCGGCCCTCGATGAGCCGCATGTGCCGGTCGTGCCGCCACGTCCACAGCAGCCCGCGCGTTCGACCGAACACGAGACTGATGACGAACAGCAGCCCGCCCATCAGCACGATCGTCGGACCGGCCGACGCTCCGCGAACCTTGGCGCTGATCAGCGACCCCGACATCGAAGCGAACGCCCCGATCGCGCACGACAGCATCGCCATCGTCGTCAACCGGTCGGTCCAGAAGCGCGCGGAGACAGCCGGCGTGATGAGCGTCGCCACGACCAGAATCAGTCCGACGCTCTGCAACCCCAGTACCGTGACCGACACAGTGAGCAGCAGCAACAAGCTGTCGATCCAGAACACGGGCAGGCCGCGCGTGGCGGCAAACTCTTCATCGAAGCAGACGAGCGACAACTCTTTGAAGAGCAGAACCGTCAATGTAAATGTAATCGCCCCCGCGATCGCAAAGAACCGGACATCGTCAGCCACCAGTGCGGCCGTCAATCCGTTGATGTAGTCCTTCAGCCCCGCCTGCGAACCGGCTGGTATCTGCTGCACGACCGTCAACAAGGCAACTCCCGCTCCGTAGAATACGCCCAGCACCAGGGCCATCGCGGCATCACTCTTGACCCGCGACCGCCTGCGGATGAACAACGTCGTCACCGCTGCGAGTAGGCCTGCCGCGAGCGCGCCGAGCGTGAGCCATTGCACATTCTTCCCCTCGCCGGGCCAGCTCCGTTCAATGACGAGAAACGTGATCACGATTCCCGGCAGCGTTGCATGACCCACGACATCGGCCATGAGAGCCTGCCTGCGGAGGATGAGGAACACTCCGATCAGTCCCGCTGTCGCCCCCAGGAGCATCGTTCCGAGCAGCACCATCCAGGTGTTATAGGTCCAGAAGGCGGACGCGGCTCCTGCTCCCATGACGGGCAAATACACCAAGCCGCCAAGCGCCGTCATCTGCGGTCCCCCGCCATGCGCTCCTGCACGCGGTCGAGCAACGTGAGTTTGCCTCCGTAGGTGCGGCGCAGATTTTCTTCCGTGAAGACCGTGCTCACCGGACCCGAGGCGACGAGCCGCACGTTCAGCAACATCACCTGATCGAAGTAGTCATTCACGGTCTGCAGGTCATGATGCACCACGAGGGCCGTCTTGCCTTCGGCCTTGAGGTCGCGCAGCAGCGAGATGATCGCGCGCTCCGTCGCCGAATCGACGCCGGCGAACGGTTCATCCAGCAGATACAGATCGGCCTGTTGCACCAATGCCCGCGCCAGAAACACCCGCTGCTGCTGGCCTCCCGAAAGCTGACTGATCTGCCGCTTCGCATAGTTCAGCATGTCGAGCCTGCGCAGAGCCTCTGCTGCCTGTTCGCGGTATTTGCGAGTGACGGGCCGGAACCAGCCGATCTTGCGATACAGCCCCATCGTGACGACGTCGAGCGCGTTCACGGGAAAGTCCCAGTCGACGCTCGATCGCTGCGGCACGTAGGCGACCCGATCGCGCGATTCGGTATACGGCTTGCCGAAAATCAGCACACGACCGGAAGCCCGCGGGATCAGTTCCAAGATCGCCTTGATGAGCGTGCTCTTGCCCGCTCCGTTGGGGCCGACGAGGGCGATGAGCTGGCCCGGCGGCGCATCGTAGTCGACATCCCAGACGACCCGTTTGCGGGAGTACGCCACCGTCAGGTCATCGATCGAAAGCGGAGCCGTCGTCGGATGCACCGGCACGGGAGGAGAGGTCGCATTCGTATCCACAGAGGCTGTGTTCGTGAGGTCGACTCCCGGTTGATCGATGTTCACGCCGTGCGTGATGCACGTCATGCTGTAGCATGTGCTACATTTTCTCTCGCGGCATTGTAATCGGGCTACTAGCTGTGGGAAAGACACGGCAACGTGATTGTTCCGTCTGTAGGGAATGCCCTACAGGATATTTACCCACAACGAACAACCGTGTCGCCGTGATGGGAAAGAGGGCGTACGGCGAATGTCCGGAGTGAATTGGCTATGATGTCGTTCATTAGCCTGACTCCTGTCGCTTCCTCTCAGGCTGTTTCCTACGAAAACACCGCTCATGCCTTCCACTTCACGCCGTGAACTCCTGGGACTGACGGCCGGCGCCGTGCTGCTGGCGGGTCAACGAACCGCAACCGCCGTCGCCGACGATGTCGTCGCACCGCCGCGCGTCGCCAACCGCATCGCGGTCTCCACCTATTCGTATTGGCGCTATCGCGACGACTCGATGCTGTCGATCGAAGAATGCATCGATCTCGCGGCTGATGCGGGGTTCGACGGCGTCGAGATTCTGCATGTGCAGATGGGGGAGGATGAATCGAACGGCCGACTGCAACGCATCAAGCAACAGGCCTTTCGGCACGGCCTCGATTTGTGCGGGTTCTCGACACATCAGACGTTCGTGAATCCTGACCCGGAAGTGCGTCAGAAGAACATCGAGCATACGAAACATTGCATCGAACTCGCCTACGCGCTCGGCATTCCCACGATTCGCGTCAACACCGGGCGGTGGGGGACGATCGGCGACTTTGATGAACTGATGCGCAACCAGGGAATCGAGCCCCGGCTCGAAGGCTACACCGATGACGATGGCTTCGGTTGGGTGATCGACTCGCTCACCGAATGCCTGCCGAAGGCCGAGGAGTGCGGCGTCGTGCTGGGCTTGGAGAACCACTGGGGACTGGGGCGCACGGCCGAAGGGGTGTTGCACATACTGGATGCCATCGACTCCCCGTGGCTGCAGGCGACGCTCGATACGGGAAACTTTCTGGAGCGTGAAATCGAACAGTACGAACTACTCGCGCCGCGGGCGGTTTTTGTGCAGGCCAAGACCTACTTCGGCGGCGGCATATGGTACACGCTCGACATCGACTATGAAGAAGTGGCCCGCATCCTGCGAGATGTCAACTATCGGGGATACATCTCACTGGAGTTCGAGGGACAGGAATCGCACGAGACGGCGATTCCGAAGAGTCTGGAGTTGTTGCGGAGCACATTCTCCTGAAAGAAGAGCATTCTATGGTCGAAGACATCGTTCTCACCGAAGATCAACTGCAATCCGCCCTGGCCGATCTGCCCGGCTGGGAGATTCGCGACGAGTGGCTGCGGCGCAAGTACATCACACCCGGGTGGCCGCATACGATGCTGCTGGCGAACGCGATCGCGTTCGTGGCCGAGGCGGCCTGGCATCATCCCGATCTCGAAATCGGCTACGCTCAGGTCGTCGTGAAGATCCAGACGCATCGGGTGAAGGCGATCACCGAAAGCGATGTCGCTCTGGCGAGGCGGATTGACGCAGTCGCGACCTGGCTACCGGAAAAGGACTCACCTCTCTCGGGCTTTCCCAAGAATTGGGTGCGGTAGAGTCGCCTTTCGCTCCGCGAAAGTAGCGTAGCCGCGTCTGTCCCCAGACGCGGGAACCAGAGTGAGACGGGCTGAATCTTGCCGAGTCGCTGCAAGCAGCCGACGCGACCGGGGATTTCGGCTTGCACTCTGGAGCGCCCGCTGACAACAGATCACGCGCCCTTGCCTTGCCTCGGCGTCTGGGGACAGACGCCGCTACGCGACATCTGCGGAGCTGATGCCGACTGCAAGGACATCTCACGACTGCCGTGACACCGCATCAATGCTATGCTGCGGGAACACTAGTTCTACACCCGGCGCTACTTTCGCGGAGCGAAAGGCGATTTTGATGCCCACACCCCTCTCACTGCTGATCTTTGTCCGCGACGGGCTTCCCTATATCGATGAAGCCTGGGGGGAACTCTCTGCTTTCCTCGGCCAGCGGACGGGCATCGCGATCAGCGGCGTCATTCGCCATGATGATGATCCTCTGCCGGCTGAAGCCGCAGAACTTGCGATCGTCCTCGGCGGTGACGGCGCGATTCTCCGTGCCTGCAGACAGCTCGGGCACCATCAGATCCCGTTTGTCGGCATCAACCTCGGTCGTCTGGGATTCCTGGCCGACCTGTCGCCGGAGAATCTCAAGCAGCACATTCACGAATTCGAGGCCCGCGAGTTCAAGGTTGTCGAACATTTGATGTACGAATGCGAGCACCGTCAGTCGAACGGCCAGTCGCAGCGCTACCTGGGACTGAACGAAGTCTCGATTCAGTCGGGGGCATCGCTCGCCATGATCGACATTTCGCTCGACATCGCCGGCGAACGCGTCGCGACCTACAGTGCCGATGGACTACTGATCAGCACGCCGGTTGGTTCGACGGCTCACAGCCTGTCGGCCGGTGGGCCGATCTTACGGCAGGATCTCGATGCGTTCGTCATCACGCCGATCTGTCCGCACGCGCTCACGAACCGTCCGCTCGTCGACCGGGCCGATGTCGATTACACGATTCGGGTGCTCGATCCGCCTGAGGGCGTCACGATGGCGATCGACGGACAGATTCGTTGTCCCATCGGAGCGGGAGACATCATCATCGTCCGCCGGGCGCCGGTGCGGTTTCAGCTTGCCCGGCTGGTCGGTCACAGTTTTTACGGCACGCTGCACCGCAAGCTCGGCTGGGGCGGCCAGGTACGCGGTCCACGCAAATGAAGCGCATTCACACTCCAAACGGCAACTCATGAGCGAAACACTGATCTTCCCGATGGGGAAGTTCGAAGCCAAGATTCCGACCGACCGCATGTACGCGGACAATCATCACTGGCTGCAGGAGGCGGCCGGTGGCTTCCGCGTGGGGTTCTCGGCCTACGCCGTCAAGCTGCTGCAGGATGTCTATTTTCTCGAATGGTCGGTGGATCCGAATTCACGAGTCCGCAAGAAACTGGAGATCGGCCAGATCGAAAGCTCGAAGGCCGTGTCGAGCCTGTACGCTCCGCTCGACGGCGTGCTGGTCCATTTCAACGAACAACTGCTGGAGGATCCCACGGCGATCAACACCGACGGTTACGGAGCGGGCTGGCTCTACACGCTCGAGACCGAAGCCCGCGCAATGACGGCTCAGGAGTACGTCGACTTCCTCGCCACGAAATGGGAAGAGACGCAGCGGATGATTAAGGGACAGTTGAATTAGGTTGTGTGGACATTCACGGGAGTGTCATGAGTGACGCCAAGCAGAGGAATCCGAGGTAGTTGATGGTGGTCTTTTCATATCGAGTGGCGACGCGGCGGAAATGTTTCACGCGGTTGAAGAAGCGTTCCACCACGTTG
>JANNSB010000466.1:0-1577 GCA_031402175.1 Planctomycetaceae bacterium | reverse complement strand
GAATGCCGCCGCTACACTTTTGTAGCCGTGTCTGTCCCCAGACACGGGGCGACCAAGGTTGATGTCACCCGGGTGTTGACCAACAACTAGGGAGAGCCGTCCGCGTTGGTCCCGGCGTCTGGGGACAGACGCCGCTACGCTACTTTCGCGGAGCGAAAGGCGACTATGTCTCCCTTGCAACAGCGTCTGGCCGACAACCTCGCCACCGTGCGCGGCGAGATGCAGTCGGCATGTGCTCGCGCGGGACGTTCGATCGACGATGTCACGCTGGTCGCAGTCACCAAGTATGCCGAGCTGGACTGGGTTCGCGAACTCGCCGAGCTAGGCGTGACCGAACTCGGCGAGAATCGCCCGCAACAACTCATCGAACGCCAATCGCAGTTGTCGGCAGCGCGTTGGCATCTCATCGGGCATCTGCAGCGAAATAAAGTGCGCGCGGCGCTGCCATGTGCGGTGCTGATTCACTCCGTCGATTCGTGGAAGCTGCTCGACCGCATCGGCGAGGTCAGCGGCGAATTGGGACTCACGACGCATGTGCTGCTCGAAGCGAATGTCTCGAGTGAAGCATCGAAAGATGGTTTCGACGCAGCGACTCTGCTCGCGGACTGGCCCGGCGTGCAGTTCCCAGCAAGTGTGATCGTCGAAGGACTGATGACGATGGCCCCTCTCGCCGATGATGTCGAGCAGGCGCGTCCGGTGTTTCGCGCACTCCGCGAACTTCGCGACGAGTTGCAATCGCTACTGCCGAGCATCCCGTTGCCCCATCTCTCAATGGGCATGAGCGGCGACTTCGCCGTCGCGATAGAAGAAGGTGCCACCCACATCCGCGTGGGGTCGCGATTGTTCGAGGGACTGCGATAGACCGGTTCCCGCGATGAATCAGTTCCCGGCGCGTAGCTCGGAACGGGACCGCTGATGACGCGGATTTGGCGGATTCCCGCGGATCTGAAATTACGCTTGCGATCGAACATGACATCGCAGATCCGCGAAGACCCGCGTCATCCGCATAATCCGCGGCCTATCTTTCTCCTCGGCAGGTTGACGTCATTTCAATCTTGGACCCGGCGATTGTGTCACATTACAACCCCGGTCGCGGCGGCAGCACCGGCGGCTGCCAGGGGATGACGCCCGTCGCGTTGAGCCGTCGGCGATACACTTTGTCGTGGCAAGTGGCGTACAGCCATTGATTCCCCTCGCCGCCGAAGACGATGTTCGCCAGCCAGGCATCTTGCGGCTTGTCGATGATGAAGTTCACCCGCCCCAACTGATCGAGGATCTGCACTCCCATGTTGGTCGTGACATAGATGCGGCCTTCGGTGTCGAGCGTCATGCCATCGGCCCCGGTTTCGCCAGTGTCATCCGGCCGATGCAGGTGGCCGTACTCCTGCTTGTACGCCAGATCGCCGCCCGGCTGGATCTGATACGAGTACAAGAACCTCCCGCGAGTGTCGGCCACGAAGAGCAGCGTCTGATCGGTGGACGCAATCACGCCGTTGGCGAACTCGATCCCCTCATCCACGACGCGGCGATCGCCGGCCGATGTGAACCACCACACCTGCTTGTTATCGGGATCGGAG
>JANNSB010000465.1:0-6290 GCA_031402175.1 Planctomycetaceae bacterium | reverse complement strand
CCGCGTCTGGGGACAGACGCGGCTACGACAAATGCCCGAATCGCCCATCATTCGCCGCCGAGTGATCTACCACGGCCGAGTGCAAGGGGTCGGCTTCCGCTACACGGTGCAGGCGATCTCACGCCAGTTCCCGGTCACCGGCTACGTCCGCAATCTGCCCGACGGCATAGTCGTACTGGTGGTTGATGCCGACGACAAGACATTCGAGCAGTTTCAAACGGCGATCAGGCAGGCGTTCGCGGGGAACATTCACGACGCGGTGATCACTAAAGTTGAAGTGGACACAGGCAGTGAAAGTTTCACTCACTTCGAGATTCGGCATTCGTAGCCGAGTCTCTCCGAGACTCGGCAGATCAGCGGAGTGGACCCGCATTGCTGTGTGAAAACATAACGGCCAGTAGCCGCCCGTTTGGAAGCGAACTCCTTTGCGGCGAACGCGGTGACCAGTTCACCCCTCGCCTTGCCGCAGCGTCTCGGAGAGCCGCTGCTACTCCAGTTCGACCAACTGATCCAGCTTCGTGATCTTTAAAACCTCGGCAATATCGGGCGACACGTTGACAGTGAGCCTGCTGCCCGCAGCCGCCAGGTTTCTGGCCAGTGCAACCAGCATTCCCG
The DNA here is from genome assembly GCA_031402175.1 of Planctomycetaceae bacterium. Taxonomy (GTDB): domain Bacteria; phylum Planctomycetota; class Planctomycetia; order Planctomycetales; family Planctomycetaceae; genus JANNSB01. The sequence continues at coordinate 5,675 of JANNSB010000465.1, read as the reverse complement.
GAAAGTGGCCGTCGATGAATTCGAGTACCCGCAGGTCGAGCTTGATGATCGAGGCGTTCGACTCACACAGTCGTTGGAAATCACCAGCCAATCGCTCGCGATCCTCCGGCCCGATGAGCTGACGATGGGGCAGCGACGCGACGATCTCGTCATGCGAGTGATCGACAATGAGTAGCTGATACACCTCCATCGAATGCATCCTCAGCCAAGTGATTCGAGGAACTCAAAGAAACAGATGCACCGACCATTATCGTTGAGTCATTCGGTCAAACAAGTCGGCAGATTCCTCGCGCTTTCCTCTTGACTCTCAGGCGAAATGCCTTAGTATATGAGGCACGCTGCTTGAGACGTTCGTGCGTAAGTGAACTGCTGAACTGATCGGAAGGAACGTGCCATGTCGAAGAAGCCCTCGGAAGTGACGGAGACCGAACTCTCCATCCTGGGCGTGCTCTGGGATCGCGGACCCTGCGGGATTCGCGACATCGTCGAAGCCATTTACGGCGAGCATACGCCGACGCTGCACGCGACCGTGAAGAGCCTGCTCGATCGCCTGGGAGAAAAGGGGTACGTCGAGTGCGACCGCAGCACGTTTGCTCATCAGTTCTCTGCCAAGGTCGATCGCGCCACCTATGTGGGCGAGGAACTGCAGAGGCTGGCCGACAGTCACTTCGACGGCTCACTGGCCCCCATGCTGCTGACGCTGGTGGAACGTGTGCAACTCACCCGCCGGGACCGTGAGACCCTGCGAACCATCATCGACAACATTCGCTGATTGATAGGTGCCCGGCATGGCGATGATCCTCGAATTCCTGTTGTTGAACGCCGCCGCCTGCACGGCGCTGGCGTCCCTCGTGTGGCTGGCCGGACTGCTGCCCGCCGTTCGCCGCAGGCCGGCCCTACGCTACGGGCTGTGGATGATCGTGCTGGTGAAGCTCGTCACGCCGCCGATAGTCGAACTGCGCATGCTGCCCCACTGGCGGCACCTGACGCAATCATCGCCAGTAGTGCCGGCAGCGAAGGCCGACATTCCGATCGATGTCGCGATCGACACGACTGCGCAGATCTTGGTGCCAATGGAAGCAACCGTGCCGTTGCTACTTGAACCGGTCGCTACACTCGCGCCGTCGATGGACTGGAAGCCCTGGCTGCTGGCGGGACACACTGCGGGAGTGGTGATCATTCTGGCTCTCAGTCTGCGGCAGATCCGGCGGTTGCGCCGGGCATTGAGGCACTGTGAGTGCGACGATCCGCGCATCAGCGACATCGTTCAACAGGCATCGGCCACGATGGGTATGACGAAGCCGCCAATAGTCAGCCTAGTGAATGCTTCGGTCCCGCCTCTGTTGTGGGTGGGACGCGGCGGCCCGTTGATCGTGTTGCCGAGCGGGCTCGTCGATGAACTTTCCGATGAGCAGTTGACGTGCGTCGTCAGCCACGAGATGGCGCACTATCTGCGCCGCGATCATTGGGGCAACGCCGCCTCGTGGCTGGTGAGCGCGGTGTTCTGGTGGCATCCCGTCGTGTGGTGGGTGCGTCGCGAGTTGCGCACCACACAGGAAGCGTGTTGCGACGCGCTGGTCATCAGCCGATCGGTCGTGTCGCGTCAGTCGTATGCGAAGACGTTGTTTCAGGCATTGGAGTTTCTGCAGTCACATCGCGCGCCGGTTCCCGCTCTGGCCAGCGGGTTCGGCGGCAAGTCCTCAACCCAACGGAGATTCGAAATGATCGCCAATCCGAAAGTGAACCATCGGTTGTCGTGGTGGAACTACCTGCTGCTGCTCGCCGCGCTGGCCGCCCTCCCCTTTTGGCCGGGACTCAGTTCGGCCGAGGACGTCTGCCTGGGTGATTGTCCGCCAGCCGTGCAGACAACATTACAGGCTCTGCAGGGAGCGGGACAGATCATCAAGATCGAGCGCGATGCCGACGGTGAGGAGCAGTTCTACGAAGCCGAGGTGGCGATCAACGGCAAGGTGTACGATGTGCGAGTGAGCGGCCAGGGGACGTTGTTGTCGACCGTCTACTCGCGCGTGGCCGACCAGGCCAACCCGTCGATCACACTGACGTTCAATGGCACGGAGCTGTTGGGCGAGATTTCGGAGGCCCCAGGCCCCAGCATCGAGTTTCTAGGCCCAATACCTAGCTTGATCGACGAATTCAACTCGGACGCCGGCGTACAGGGCGTCTTTGTGATCGAAGGCCAACAACTGTCATTGCAGAATCTTGAAGGGCAATTGGAGATACTCGTGCAGGACGAGGCTGCCGCCGCGGAAGCAGCCGTCCGGGACGAGATTCGGGTGCGCATCGCGCAGGATCAGGCCGCTCAAGTAGAGCAACTGCAGGCGGAGATTGCGCGGCTGATGGAGCAACTCAAGCTGCTCGAGACCGATGCGGAGCGGAGCCAGCATCAACAGGATATGCTGCAACGGGTGTTGCGAGAACTGGAGACTGCCCAGGAGCGCGTTGCCGAAACGGAGCGTATGCGTGCTGTCGAAGCCGAAGAGCGCGCCCGCGCCGAACTGGATGCCCAGGTGCTCGAACTCGAGGCACGGCAGCGCCAGGCCGATGTGCAGGCAGAAATCATTCTGCGGGACCGTATTGTGCGGGAGCATGTCGCCCAACAACAGCAACTCGCCGAAGAACAGCAGAGACTTGCTGAGCGACAAGTGCAGCAGGCCGAGCAGATGATTGCTCGCAGACGGTTGGGAGAAGGCCTGCCCGAGGCGATCCGCAACACGCTCGATCGCGAGGCGGCGGGCGCGGGTCTCCTGCAGGTCACCGTCACCGCCGATGATGCGGGCGCCGTGACGTATACCGCTCAAGTGCGGTATCAGACCGACGCCGGGCCGCGGGTCTATGAAATCGCCATCAGCGAGCAAGGCGAACTGCTGCACAAGCGGCTGCTGCGATTGCCCGAAATGCAGTCGATCGAAGTCACCCCAGAGGACGTTCGCAGCCGATCCTACGACAGTATCGAAGGCGCCGCCGATGGCAGTGCGGACGCCGAACAGACGCAGGAGATCCAGGAAGAGCACATCCATTACCTCGAGTTGGTTCCCGCCGAACATCAACTCGAAGAGGGGCACATACATTTCTACGAGTTGATCCCAGGCGAGGCGAGCAGTGCCGACGCAACTCGCGTGGACGACCTGCAGGTAGACGTCGTGGCACCGGAAGCGGGCGCTTATCTCGAGCTGCGAAGTGAAATTCTCGATTCGGGCGAAGTGCAAATCGAAGCCGTGCCGGTGCAGGAACAGCTCTTACCCGACGTCGAGGCCACCCTGGATATCCCCTCGCTAGGCCCGGCGGTCCAAGACGAGACGCTCGAACTGATTCTGGAGGGAGGCCTCATCCTGGAGGGAAGCGATACCACCGAGATCCGCATCGATTTCGCGACGGAAGAACCCGCCGCGGAGGAATCGCCTGCCGTTCTGGAACCGTCGGACCTCGAACCCCCCGTCGAAGCGACTTTGACCGAAGAACCAGCCGTCCTCGAACCGGCCCCCGAAGAAGCCCCGGCCGAGACTGTGGCTCCATAATCGGGTGACTGGAGTTGATCGCGGTCACCGCATGCGACAAACGCCATGCGCGCCTCCGGGCGCGCATGGCGTCATTCGGCGTCCGTCGACCCCGGCAGGTTCTCCAGCCGATAGTGATGCAGTCGGCCCATGTGCGTCGCCAGGAAAATGGAACTGCCGTCCGCGCTGAGGACGATATTGGGAATTGCGGAATCATCAATCGCGATAGTCGCCAGGCGCTTGGGCTCCTGCGTGTCATATACTGCCAATTGACCGTCGAGATCTCCGCAGACGACGATCCGTCCATCGGCGGAAAGATCGCAGTCGGAACGACTTTGCGAAGAACTTTCGTACTTCCATTCGAGCGCCGCCCCGGCCAATGGAGTTTGCGTGACCAGGTTCCAGACGGTGTAACCTTCGGATGGCCAAAAGTCGATGGCCCGCGAGCCGTCGTCGGACATTTGCAGATTCGACAGGTTGAATCCATCAAAGGACGTTTCGTCGCCTGTGTGTCGATTGATGAGCAGGTTGTCGACGAGCACGATGCCGCCATCGGACGAGACGTCGGTGTTTCGTCCCTCCTTCGTGGTCATCAACAGGGCGCCATTCGCTGGATCAAAAACCAGCGTTTCATCGTCTCGGGTGGCGACGGCGACAGCTCCGTCGCCACTGACACGCACGTCCCCGTTGAATTCTTTGTCTGGCGGAGACTCCAATAGTACGTTCACGTTTCCGTTCGCGAGATCGATCCGCCAGATGGACGCACGGTCATTCACCAGCGCGAAGGCGGCGTCGTCCGAAATGCATATCGCCGACAAGAACCGCGGTTCGGTGGAAACCTTGAACACCGCGATCGGCTTGCCGGTTTCCAGATCCCACAGGTGCAACTCACCTTCCGCGCGAGCATCCGTCACGCCAAACCGCCCGTCGGCCGTCATGTCGACGAGTCGAATTATGCCCGGCTGCTCGGCCACTCGACGCTCCTGCGTTCGATTCAGATCCCAAACGTGGATCAGATGATCAAAACTGCTGGACAGCGCGCGAAGACCGGTGATCGGCCGCATGAACAGGGAACTCGACATCCCCTGCTGCACCTGCGCCGCAACTTCTCCCGACTCGATGTTGAACGCGAGGATGGGTCCATGCTGCCGATAGACCGCGACGAAGACATGTTCGCCTTCCGGATCGAAGTCCATGCTCCGCGACGTGATGCTCTCGTCGAGGGCGAACTCGCGGATGAGGTTTCCGGTCAGCGTGTCGTGAACCGCGAGGGAATGTAGCGTCGTAAAGCTGAACTCGGGCTTCTCGTCCGCCACGAGCGCCATCCGCCCGTCATCCGACAACCGCAGCGCGGGGATGCCGTGCTCGATCGCTGCGGCGCCCGTTGCCACGTCCCAGATGCGCAGGCTCTCCCCGCGAATGCAGCCCGCCAACTGCTCTTCATCGAGAAACGCCAATTCAGCGACTTGGGCGTCAGCCGCGATTTCCAACGCGGCGACGACATTTCCCGTTGCAGTCTCGTAAACCGCATGGCTTCCTCGCGTGGCGACCGCCACTTTGCTCTCATCGGGGGAATACGCGGCCGTTACGTCGCGAGGAAAGTCGTCAGCGAAAATCTGCACCTGCCAGAGAAGTTGATTCGCAGTCAAATCCCAGGCAATCAGGTGGCCGGTTCGTCTTTCCATCACGATGAGCGTGCGCCGGGTCGAACTGAGTGCAATCGGCCCACGGCTCTCGGAACCTTCCGCAACCATCGCGATCAGTTCGCCGGTGAGGCCGTTGCGAAGTTCAATCCCCCGCGTGAGCCGCTGATTGGCACGGTCGTGCCGACTGCTCTGCAGGGCAATGACCGCACCATCTGGCGAAGTAAGGAAGTTGCCACCTTGTCCATCAAGCAGATAGGTGCCTACCAGTCCATCCCCCGCCTGATTCAGCGAGATCCGCATCGCCCGGGCACGCACACGATCAGCCGGCAATTCCTGAAACACTCGCAGCTCCGGCTCTGTGCTCGATAAGAGCCTAGGTTGTGTGGACATTCACGGGAGTGTCATGAGTGACGCCAAGCAGAGGAATCCGAGGTAGTTGATGGTGGTCTTTTCATATCGAGTGGCGACGCGGCGGAAATGTTTCACGCGGTTGAAGAAGCGTTCCACCACGTTG
>JANNSB010000464.1:0-7824 GCA_031402175.1 Planctomycetaceae bacterium | reverse complement strand
TCGAAGAAGGCCAGGTGTGGCAACTCGCGGGTCATCAATAGTTCCGGCGCTGCCTTCTCGGGCCGGTACTTCCCGCGGCTGTTGCGAACGGAGATGGTCTTGTTGTGCGTCCTCATCCCCTTGAGGAACGGGTTGTAGGTGATTCGCGCCACCATCTGGGCATCCCACCTCTGGAGACGGCAGTACTGTCCCACCGGGACGTTGTTGGCGTTCAGCCAATCGGCTACCTCCCCGAATGTAGCGCCGTCGTCGAGCAACTGGAACCACTTCTGGTAGATCGGCTCGGCGGCGGGGTCTTTGTACCAATCCGCCATGGACCTCGCGCCTTCAGGTCTGACCTGCCCGAAGATCGGCAGCTGCTCCGCCTCGTCCAGCATGAAGCGGTTGCGCAGAGTGCGCTTGATGCGGTTGGAGTTGTCACGATTCGATCGTTCGTGGTGTATCGCCGCGAAGGCCGCCGTCTCTTGCCACCCCTCCCGGAATGTATCCACATGGTCATTGATGGCGACGACGCGGGTCTTTGAGTCGAGGCTCTGTTCGCAGAATTGGTAGGATGCGAACCTGCGCATGATCCTTCCCAGGTCTTCTGTCAGCACCAGGTCATACTCACCGGTAGCGACGAGTTCATCCAGCTGCTTGACCTCCTCTCGATCAAGATGTTCGCCGCTGCCTCTTCCGCAGACGATGGTCGTCTGATACGGGACGTCGAGATTGGAATCGATCCACTCCTGCAAACTGCGCTTTTGATCGTCAAGTGATCTGATATCTTGCTTGCTGCGATGTCCGGCCGACCTGTCGGATGCGTTTGGATCGCTGACGCGCACGACGAAGATGATCATGGCAACGTGGCCGTTCTTCGGCGTGAAGCGGGAGGGTTGTCGAGTAATCATGGGAGAGACCTTTTCCGAGGTGCTCTCCCCATTGGCACGACGTGCCAATCAGCTCGACCAATCCTGAGAATCCTTGACCAAAGTTGACGACAGATGAACAACGCGTAACTTGCAGCCACCAAATGGCTTTGTGCTGGAAGTCTTTGAAATTCAATCTGTTACGACGATGGCTGCGCAGAATCCCCCCCTCTCCGCTTCCTGAGTGGCCTGCGATAGCCAAACGGCTGTTTTGCAGGCCTTTTCGTTGTCTGGTCCCGCCAGAGAACGCCCATTTGTGGCGGTGTTTGTGGCGTTTTGTAGCGGGAAACTTCTCTGACGGAGGACCAGATGACGCATCGCGTCTCGCCCCGGATGCAGTCCGGGAACAACGGCGACTCCATCGCCAACACCACTCGCCAACGCGCGAGTGATTCGTTCCGTGTCGGCAAAGTCCGCGGCGATCGACGCGGCAACATCTGGTACCTCACCTACTATGAACTGGGCCAGCGCCATCGTCCGCGCGTGGGGAGCGACCGCAAGGCCGCAAAGCAACTCGCGGCGCAGATCAACGGTCAGCTCGCCTCGCATGCGCCGGCCGTCCTCAGCTTCCAGCCGGTGTCGATCGACGACCTGCGGAGCCGCTGACGGAGGCCGTCTGGATCACCAGCGGCGCGCCGTGCCGATCCACCAGCAGCGTGTATTTCGTCCCTTTTCTCCGGCGATCCACGGGACTCGGACCGGACTTGTCCCCACCGCCGAACGCCCGCACCTGTGTGGAATCGATGATCGCCGTGTGCATGTCGAGCTGGTCCTGCCGACGCAGCAACGTGAGAAACGTGTGATGAATCGTGTCCCAGATCCCCGCCTCCTCCCAGGACTTCAGACGGGTGCGGGCCGTCTCGCCACAACACCCCAACTCCAGCGGCACGTCCTTCCAGCGACAGCCGGTGACCAGCACAAACCAAATCACCTTCAGCACCGTGTGATGCTCGATCGGCCGGCGGCCTCCCTCCGGCCCCGGCGGCCGCACCTCCGGCAAATGGACAACAGCCAACTCGTAGAACTCCTCCGGCATGCGTGCATCCATGACTGCTCCTCCTGAAAACACCGAAACATCCAGTGTCAGGAGGGCGCAAATCATGTGCCAATCGTGATCGATTTCGCAATCAGTTCTTTGTCAGCCTCTAAACCTTGTAGTCGGTGGTGATGTCGTCCCGGCGGTTCACGGCGTCATACGTCACCGTCACCGAGACCGACTGGTTCTCGGTCGTGATCCGACTCCCGGCGGCATCGTAGGCGAACGTGACCCGCGTGCCGTTGGGGTACTTCCGGCCGGTCAGCTCGTCATCGGCGTCATATGTATAGGTCGAGAGCTGCGCCCGGGCATCGAGCCGGGTCTTTTGTCGACCCGCGGCGTCGTAAGCTGCAGTCACCCTGCGGAGGAGCGGATCGATCGACGCCTTGCGTCTGCTGGCCGCGTCGTACGTGAACGAGTATCGACTACCTGCCGCGCTCGGAACAAGCCGGCATCTCGGGTCTTCCGGGTTGGGACGATATGCGGTAAACTTCAGGTGCCCAGCTGTAGTCTGGCTTCAGCTGGCCTCGAATCGATTTAGCGGCAGGCGTGACATTCCTTTCGTCAGTGCAATCTACCAATGCATCGCTTGGTATGGTGTGAAGAGTCTGTAAGAGGCGCGTTTCGAAGTGACATGCTGTGTAGGACGCCAGCAATAACCGAGTAGGTTCGCCCGAATTCCGTGGGTGCGCCGCATTGATGCGGTACCGTCAAGATGCCCAAGACTGATCGTCACAAGCCTATCGTTGCAATTGATTTGTTTTGCGGTGCTGGCGGTCTCGCCCGAGGACTGTTGGACGCTGGGATATCCGTTGCTTGCGGATTCGACATGGATCCGTATTGTCAATTCCCGTTCGAATTCAACAACAGCGGGGCCAAATTCGAACTGCGTGACGTAGGACATCTCCACTCGGCCGATGTGGGAGGATGGTTCCCTTCAGACGCATTTCGCATTTTGGTCGGATGCGCACCATGCCAGCCGTTCTCCTCCTATTCTCGACAGTATCGACGTCACTCAAATGACGATCGTTGGAGTCTACTCAAGCGCTTTGCTCGGCTTGCTCGCGAATTGCAACCTGACGTCGTGAGTATGGAGAACGTGGTGCAACTGGCACTGCACGAAAGCTTCGCCGAGTTTCGAGATGACTTGGAGGGCGCCGGTTACGTGACGACGGATCCCTACTTTGTGTTTGGACCAGACTATGGGTTGCCTCAATTGCGACGTCGACTGTTGTTCTTTGCGTCTCGTCACGGAACAGTCGCGCTTGCTCCACCTACCCACAAACACTCCAACTATGTGACGCTCTTTGATGCCATCGGCGAACTCGAAGAACTCGATGCTGGGGAGTCCTCGGCAACTGATCGGCTCCACGTTAGTTGCACGTTGTCCAAAACGAATTTGAATCGCATCAAGGTCGCGATTCCGGGAGGCACATGGAGAGATTGGCCAAAGAATCTGAGGCTGAAGTGTCACCGGAAACCAAGTGGGGCCACATACCCTTCAGTGTATGGGCGGATGGAATGGGACAAGCCTGCTCCCACAATCACTACACAGTTCTACGGTTATGGGAATGGCCGGTTTGGTCATCCAGAGCAACACAGGGCAATCTCGCTTCGTGAGGGAGCGATTCTGCAATCATTCCCGTCAGACTATCAGTTCGCTCCCTCGGATTCTCCAATCTGCTTCCGCTCCGTAGGCCGAATGATCGGCAATGCGGTTCCCGTCCTCCTGGGAAAAGTTGTCGGTACTACCATTAAGCAACACCTGGAAGGGGTCAACGATGGCCAAGTCAGAAGACCAAAAAAAGACCGCCGAAGAGCAAATAGTCCTGAACGAAAAAATCGTCGACTATGACACGAAGGAATACCCAGTCGAGACGCTGGTGGAAAAGTACTTGCAGGGCAAGGAAGATGAGCAGAACGAAATATTTGTCCCTGAGTACCAGCGCGAGCACACATGGGACGAAGACCGCCAATCAAAATTCATCGAATCTGTTCTCATCGGCTTGCCAATCCCTTTTATTTTTGTGGCGGATATTGGGGACCAGAACGGCCGCTTAGAAATAGTTGATGGCTCTCAGCGAATCCGCACTCTTGCCGCGTTCATTGAGGGAACGCTGGAGTTGCAGGGCCTGAAAAAGCTCACCAATCTCAACGGGTTTTTCTTCCAGGATCTTCCAGTATCACGACAGAGGCGATTTAAGCGACGTAGCCTCCGGATGATCGAACTGACGCAAAAGGCCGATGAGAACGTTCGCCGTGACATCTTTGAGCGCATCAACACGGGCAGCGACATCCTCAAGGACATGGAAGTCAGGTACGGCGTGCAGCACGGTCCATTCTTGAACTTGATTAGTGAGTGCGCCCAGCTGCCGCAGTTTGAGCGCCTTGCCCCGATGCCAGACGTCAATGAGAAGAGGCGAGAACGCGAGGAATTTGTACTGCGATTTTTCGCCTACCTGGACAACTACCAAGGATTTCAGCGGTATGTCAACGAATTCCTGGATGAATACCTGACCAAGGAAAACGACCGCTTTGATGAGTCGCGAGGAATCGAGATGAAGTCAACATTTGAAGGCATGTTGGCCTTCGTAGAAGGGAACTTTCCGAATGGATTTAGAAAGAAGGCCAATCACACCAGGACTCCTCGCATTCGATTTGAGGCAATTTCAGTTGGTGCCGCCCTGGCATTGAAATCCAAGCCTGACCTCAAGCCGAAGTCGATGGAGTGGCTGGCTTCCGAAGAGTTCAAGAAGTACACGACATCGGACTCAAGCAACTCAAGGCCCAAAGTAATTCGACGAATTGAGTTCGTGAGAGATTCGCTTCTGGGAAAGAAGAGGTGAGGTGATGCTCACCGTGAAAACCGACTTCGCCGCTCGGTCCCAGGAAATCAAAACCTACTTCGAGTTCGCTTGCGACCTGGTTGACGGTCGCCGAACGATTAGCCCTCCATTGCCCACAGCAGAGTTTGAGGAGTTCAAGAAGACGCTCAAAGCCAATGCTTTTCTGTTGCTTTACAACCTCGTCGAATCGACGCTCTGCAATGCGATTGAAGCAATCTTCGACGATTTGGGAGCAAACGCCGTGCGCTTCGACCAGTGCCGCAAAGAACTCCAGTGCGTAATCCTGTCAAATCTTCGCAGACACAACGTGGACAAGATCCAGCCAGTCCTGACTGACATTGCGCTCCACGTTGTAACGCAAACCTTCCGCAAGAAGCAGTTGTTTGCGGGAAATGTTGATGCCAGAAAGGTACGTGATACCGCTGTCGACTTCGGTTTCGCCGCGCCCCCCAACGGCCACAAATTGGTCGATGTAAAAAAGGCACGGAATTCACTGGCCCACGGAGAAAAATCGTTTGCGGAAGTCGGTCGGGATAGCACTACGGGCGATTTGAAGAACATGGAAATGAACGTGATCGCGTATCTCTCAAATACCATCGATAACATTGAAGCCTACCTGACATCCAAGCAGTACCTTGCGGCTTCAGTACCGTCGACGCCGTAGCTCCCCTTACCGGGCAGTGAGGATGAGCGAGGCCAACCACAAGTACTTGAGTCTCACGGAACTTGCGGAGCTACTTTTCCCGATGACTTTGGTTCCTCCCGGAGTCGGCACGGCTTAGGCCGGTTAGCTGCGCCAGCTGCTGAACCAATTCTTGATTGTGTTTTTCACCAGCCTTGATTCCTTCGCGGCTATCTGTCAGAAGAAACGGTGCGTGAAGGATGAAATTCAGATTCGTCGCCTCTTTGGTCGGGAAAAAACAGAATGCCGGACGGTCAATAGGCACGAGAGTTCCGTCTTCTCCCAAGGCATAGCCGATGGAACAGGGATGCCCGCTCGCGCTGTGTCGCGTGAACATCACCAAGCGTTGGGCAGTTCTTTTGCCGTTCAATTCCAACGCCAGCGTGAGCCACCGAACTGTGATGTCACTGTGCTCAGTTGTTCGCGTGGCTTCCTTGGTGTATTTGCCTGTGACTTCCTCCGTCTCAAAGGACACGGATTTCAGACTGGAAAGGAACAGGACAGGAAACTCAAGAGCTTTTAGCTTCTCAAGTATCTCGTCATGACTTTCCTGGGGCCGCTTTTTCTTGTGGTCAAAGGGAAAGAAGAACACGGTCTCCGATGGTTGCCGCCAATCAAGGTCGGCATCCAGCATGTGCGGCACGATGAAGCGTTCGATCTTGAACCGGATTTGCGGGTCGTAAATGTGCGGCGACTGCGTGTATTGAAAAACCGCCTTGAACCCGACGCCAAACTTGCCGATGGAAGACTCTGTCTTGTTGGAATTGGCAATGGAAGTAATGGCGTTGATATGCCCCAGAGTGCCGTCGTTCGTATCTGCTTCTTCGTTCTGCGGATCGGAAACCGTGAACCGGACAGGACCGTTGTGTGTGAAGAAAAGGCCCCCCATCTCAAGGCGGAAATGTGCCGATGTCGCTGAGACATCATCAGCGTTCTGCAACAGCTCGTAAATGAAATGCGCCTGGTCGGAATACTTGTCCACGACGCTACGCTGAACGCCGCGCATGGATGGCTTCTCCAGCATGCTTGCGCTTTCGGATCGATCTTGTGTAAGCGCATCGAACCACTGTTTCTTGGTCGCGGTCATCGTCTTGTCACCTCGCCGTCTCGTTCCAGTACGGTGACCTTGAATCCCAATTTCGTCTGCAGTTGCTCTGGCCAGATTCGTGCCCAGCGTTGGTTGTTCTGGGGGAGGCGAACGCCCAGTTTCTCGATGGCCAAGTGATAGTACCTGGTTAACCAATCGTCCGGGAAACTTTGCATCAGCCGGCGCACTTCCCGGACCATGTTTTTGGACTCCCATTCCCAGAGTTTCCGCATGACGTTTCGCGTCCGTGCGGTCTTGTCCCATACCCAGAGGAGGGACCGCCCCACCGTGATCGTCCGCCAGTGTCGTCCGCTCAAGAAATGTCGAATGTCGCCCGCCGAGGGAACATCGGGTTCAATCCTTTGAATCCGAGTGGGATGGCTGTGAAACGTGCAAGCTTTTGACTGTGGAACCCAGGCTTGCCGACGCCCACCGGCAACGTAGCGAATCCGGGTTTGAGTCAGGTAGCCCCCGAATTCAATGTCCATGTCCGATGGCAGCCGCCGGTAGACGTCTTCCGCTGATGATGCGGATGGAATGCGAATCTCCTGCCACTTAAAAACCACTTCCGTGTAGTCAGTCCAAGGGTTCACGAGCTTGCAGAAGCTGTCGTATTCCGCCTGGTCCGGCCAAAGAATTGGCAGGTGGGCCGAAGACGAGTGTGCGGACGTTGATCTCCTCTTGTTGGTCATGCCACACGTGCTCGAATGCAATGGATTTGTGCGTTCGGTGTCGTTTCCGTCATCATTCTCGTAACGGGACACACATTGCACGATACCAGAACTCCGAAATCTTACGCCGTGAGTCTGACCAACATGGGTCAGTGATGAGCGGACGTTTTGACATCGATGCCCGCGGCACGAGAAAGGGCGACTGCGACCGCCATAAATGGTGGCCAGCTAGTGATTCGACCTGCTCCGATGAATGTCCACCGGAGCGTTGCACGAACCTGCTCCGGTAACATCGACCGAGGCGATCAGGAACGTCGACACTCGGACTGATGCTGATTGGCAGGGCTCAGCGAAGGCGACCGACCTCGGTCTTGGCGTACGCTGCGCAATTGCCAAACAGTGCCCGCGATTCTCCATCAGGGTCGATCAAGCCTGCCGGTGTTGTCTTAAGCCCTCGGCAAGGCCCTCAGGCCGATGGAGGGCAAGCAGTGCTTTCGCCGAACCTGTACCCAACTGTACCCAAAAATCAGGGTACACCTCAGAGGGCGATTTGACGTAAGTCCAGTACACCCCACTGGATTCGAACCAGTAACC
>JANNSB010000463.1:0-3246 GCA_031402175.1 Planctomycetaceae bacterium | reverse complement strand
CGAATGAGGATTTATTTTGCAAACACTCGAGAGTTGATCCCCGGCAGCGGGAACTTTGGTGATGAACTGAATTTGTGGCTCTGGCCACGATTATTGCCAGAACTCGTTTCGAAGGAACGAGATGAGGTTTTGGTTGGTATCGGCACAGTATTGCGAGACGGGCTCCTTCCAGGATTTCGCAAGGTCGTTTTTGGCTCGGGGTTTGGAGTCGGCTCTCCCCCTCGAATTGATCGAGAGTGGGACATTCATTGTGTTCGAGGTCCGCTCACTGCGCACGCATGTGGACTAGATTCAAGTTACGCAATCGCGGATCCCGCGATCTTACTTCGCCTCTTCTTTCCGCTTGTTGAGGGAACGAAGCAGCATCCGGTTTCATACATGCCGCATGTGTTCGAGATTCATCATTGTGAAAAGGAACTGCGAGATGTATGCGAGAACTTGGGGTACAACCTAATTGATCCACGAGACTCGACTGAAAGCGTTGTGGGTATGATTGCTTCGTCTGAGCTGTTGTTGACGGAAGCGATGCATGGTGCAATCACGGCTGATGCATTTCGTGTCCCATGGGTACCCGTGAAGACCAACGCAGGTATCCCCGACTTCAAGTGGGCGGACTTCACACAAAGTATGGAGATGGAGTTTCGACCCAATCGGATCTTTCGACTTGCTCGGCTGAAGAAGTGGATTCCTGGGTACTCAGTCATCGACAAGAAGATCTTGGCGCATGGTCTCGCGAATCTGCGGCGCAGTGCAAAGGTCTATCTTAGTCGCGAACAATGCCTGTCGGATCGGATCGATTCTCTTAGATCGTGTCTAGAGCGGTTACGGTGCAATTATTCGTAATCATCCGAAGGTTGCGGTAAGCGTCGTCGAGCATCCAGAAACGGTTGGGAAGAGTCGGATTGCGCTCGCTCCGTACACGGCGTCAATTATGATCGCGACTCACAATCGCTGCGACGAGTTGCGTCTGACGCTGGCCAGCCTGCGCGAACAGGATTGGCCAAACATTGAGGTTCTTGTCGTCGACGATGCTTCCAAGGATGGAACCTCAGAGATGGTAAGACGCGAGTTTCCGGAAGTCGAGCTGGTCACTTTTGAGCTAAACCGTGGTTCGGTCGCAGCTCGTAATGAAATCCTCAGGCGTGCGAAGGGGGAGATCATCTTTGGTCTCGATGATGACAGCCGATTCATTGAGCCGGATGCGATTCGTCGAGTGATCCAGAGAATGGGGGACGAGCCGGATCTGGGAATCGTCGCCTTTCAGCCGATCGGTCCGGAGCATCCCGAGCGCATGACGTCTGAAGGCCGACTGAAGGGGGAGTGGCACTGCAGTTCGTTCGCGGCATGTGGCGTTGCGATACGACGCGAGATGCTTGCCGATACGGGCGAATTGTCCGACTTCTTCTTTCACATGTATGAAGAGCCCGATCTGGTACTGCGTGCCTGGGATCGGGGATTTCGCGTCCTGCAATGGAATGAAATCGTCGTCTATCACGCGTTCACTCCTGTCGGAAGGAATGAACAACGAAATCATCGCAGACACGCACGAAACGAAGCCTGCAGCACGGTGATGCGGTATCCTATTCTGCTCGTGCTTCCTGTTCTGCTGGTTAAACTCGCAAGCCAGTTTCGTTACGCCTGTCGCCGGGGGCTGAGCTGGGTCGTGCGGGAGCCTTTGATCTGGTGGGATGTGTTCCGCCGGCTTCCGTTGGCACTGCGGCATCGCGCACCGGTCAAGACGGCGGCCGTCAAGACGGTCTTGGCGTTGAATCGACGAAGAGTAGCCGATCCCCTCGAGGCCAGGGAGTTGGGAACGCAGTCCTGGTTCGAGGTATTTCGCAGGTAGGGCGGCACAAGCCGAAACAACAGTTGGGAACGTAGTTGGCTTTATCGACTCTCTATTCGTTCGCACTGCTCCTAGTGTGCACGGGCGTCATTGTGCACGACTGTCGCTGGGACATTCGACAACTGGTGTCGGCCCGAAATGTCTTCGTACTGACGCTGATGGCGTGGTACGTGCTGGAGGCGTGTCTGGCTCCCAAGGAACTGCAAATCTTCTCCCAACAGCACTTCGATCTCGGAGTGAGTTACGTCTTTCTCAGTGTGGGTGCGTTTCTCGTGGGGTATCACAACACCCAGGGTGGAGCTTTCGATCCGCTGTTTCGAAGACTGGCGAGGATCGACAACCCGACTACGATCTGGACGGTCTTTCTTATCGCTTGCGCCATTGGCTTCCTGCCCCTAATGGTCATTGCGAAGGGCAATGTCCTGCTGATTCTCGAAGATGTCTTCGTGGAAAAGAACCGCTGGTCGAGCATTTTTCAGCGTGGTCGATACGGGGGAGTCAAAGACGCATTTCTGGAACTGCAGATGTTTCTGCGAGCGGCGGTCCCGCTTGCGGCAGCGATTCTGGCCGACCGGAGGCAGCGGTCTGAAGCAAAGTTCGTTGCCGGTGCGTTCCTTATCTTCATGTTCGCGAGAGCATTTAACAGCGGCACGCGGTCGCAAGTCGTCGAAGTGTTCCTGCCGCTGGCGGCCGCTGCATACTGGCGGATGTCGGCACAGTTGAAGCGACAGGCGATTGTTTTCGGATTGCCCGCGATCGCGGTTCTGGGTCTAGTCTGGTCCGCGGCCACAGTACTTGGCCGAAATGAAGGTAAGGTCGATTGGGAGAAAGCGACGGACGCCGAGTATGTCGGTTTCGAGATGTTTCGCGAACTGTTGTTCATCACCAACGCCGTGCCTGAGAAGCATCCCTACAAGTATGGGAGAACGTACTACGTACAAGCGATCAATCCGATTCCTAGGGCGATCTGGAAATCGAAACCGACCGACGACGCGGGGCTGGAACTGGCCAGGCTCAAGGGCGCAACGACCGGCGGTGAGGCCAACCTCACCATCTCACCCGGGCTGATCGGCGAGATGTACTGGAACTTCGGAGTCTTCGGCATCGCAGCGCTCAGCGCACTGCTCGGCTATCTTGCGAAGTCGTGGGATCGGGTGCGACCCTATTCGGCGCGATCGATCCTCGCGTTTACGGTCTTTGCGGCCGGATTGGCAATCATTTTCCTGTCGGGGCGCTCGATCAACATGGCCACGCTGTACGGAATGCTCGCGCTCTATGGCCTGCTGGTGCTGTTTTCGAAGTAGTTCGGGGAACGACCGCTCAATTGATGACCGTAACGGTTTCTCATTCCGGCAAGCAGCATGCTTATCGGCACGCGCTGTCGCTGCAGCAACTGGGGC
>JANNSB010000462.1:0-3394 GCA_031402175.1 Planctomycetaceae bacterium | reverse complement strand
GAGCGTCAGCGGGAGTCGACGACGCCTCAGATTCTGCACCTGATGAATTCGCCGGAACTCAACGACAAACTGACTCGCGACACCGCCCGACCGGCGCAACTGGCCGCGAGCGACTTGACGCCTGAGCAAATCGTGGAAGAGGCGTACCTCCACGTCTATTCGCGTTTTCCGACAGCCGAAGAATTGAGTGTGGCCCTGGGCGTCTTTCCCTCCGAAGGCGATCGCCGGCAGGCCGTGGAAGATCTCTTCTGGGCGTTGTTGAATACACCGGAGTTTTACTTCATCGATTGAAGCGAGCACGATATGGCTTTGCACCGCAACTGCGAAGGAATGAAACGCCGCGACTGCCTGCAGCTCGGCCTGGGCGCATTGATGGGAGGCGGCCTGGCTCAGGCGATGAGCCTGCGAGCCGTCGCGGGAGCTGACGCTGCCCCCGCGACGAGTTGTATTCTCATCTGGCTCGACGGAGGGCCGAGTCATTTCGAAACATTCGATCCCAAGCCCGATGCACCCGCCGAGATTCGCGGCGAGTTCCAACCGATCGAGACTCGCGTGCCGGGGATGTTCTTCTCCGAAAACATGACTCGCCTGGCCGCAATCAGCGACAAGCTCACGATCATTCGCTCGGTCTGTCACGACCAGAACAACCACGGAGCCGGCAATCACTACATGATGACCGGCGCGCCGACCCGCATTCCTGTCGGCTGCGGCGCATTCGTCAGCTTTCATCCGAGCATGGGTTCGGTCGTGTCGGCCGAGCGCGGCGCGGCGGATGGATTGCCGCCGTACTTCTCGCTGCCGTCTCAGACCCGCTCGGGCGGTCCGAACTTCCTCGGCGCGCGGCACGCGCCATTCGAAGTCCCCGATGATCCCAACAGCGGCAGCTTTCGGGTCCGTGATGTAACGATTCCCTCCGGCCTCGAAGACGCCCGTGCCCTGTCGCGGCGCGACCTGCGCGGACAACTCGATGCGATGCGGCGAATTCAAGACGCTGCCGCCGGTGATCCTGTCCTCGGAGTGGATGAGAATTATCAGCAGGCGTTGTCGCTCATCAATTCCGAGAAGGCGCAGCAGGCGTTCGCGATCGGCGACGAGCCGGACGATGTTCGCGAGGCATATGGACGCAACACGCACGGTCAGCAGGCTCTGATGGCCCGCAGACTGGTTGAGGCGGGAGTGCCGTTCGTGACGATCAACAACGGCGGCTGGGATCATCACTCGAACATCTTTCCGGCATTCCGTGAGCAGGGGCAGAAGCTCGATGCCGTCGTCGCGACATTGATTGAAGACCTCGATCAGCGCGGCCTGCTCGACACGACACTGGTGGTCGTAATGGGCGAGTTCGGACGCACGCCCACCATCTCGACACTTTCGGATCGCGACAGCGCGGGACGCGACCACTGGTCGAGCGCGATCTCAGTCCTCGCGGCCGGCTGCGGCACTCCGGGAGGCCAAATCGTGGGAGCCACAGACCGCAACGGAGCCAACGCCAGCGAAAACATCTACGGTCCGGAAAACCTGGTGGCCAGCGTGTACCTCAAGCTGGGCATTGATCCCGGCAAGATTCTGTACAACGAATCGGGCCGTCCGACGCATCTCGTCAGCGACCCGAATCCGATCGCGGAGATCATGTCGTGAGCCTGCGGGAACACTTCGCGAACATGAAGCTGGCGATCGCTGCTATTCTCCCACTGCTAGTCCCGTCTGTTGGAGAGTGTGCTGCGCCGACGTTGACTCGACTCTTTCCCGCAGGCGGCCAGCGCGGCACGACAGTCACGGTGACCTGCAGCGGCGAGTTCGACTGGCCGCCGAGCGTCTGGGCGCCGGGAATCGAAGTGGCGGCCGGTGAAGAGTCGGGAAAGCTGAACATCTCGATCCCCGCCGGTATCGCGACCGATCGCATCTGGCTGCGACTCTACAACGCCGACGGGGCATCGGAAGTCCTGCCCTTCCTGATCGGAAACCTGAACGAAGTAGCCGAGGAAGAATCGAACGATTCGCCCGACTCGCCACAGGCGCTGCCGCAGTCCCGTATGACGGTGAACGGCGCGCTGGAAGAACGGGGCGACGTCGATGGTTTCGCGGTCTCGCTCACGGCGGGCGCGACACTCGTGGCCGACATCGAGGCCCACGACAAGCTCGGTTCGCCAATGGACTCCATTCTCCAGATCGTGTCGAGCGACGGCTTCGTGCTGGCTGAGAATCACGACGACATCGGCCTCGATCCGCGCATCACGTTCACCGTGCCAGAAGACGGGACTTACATCGTCCGGCTGTTCGCGTTTCCATCGGAACCCGATTCGACTATCAACTTTCGCGGTGATGGCAGCTACATCTATCGGCTGACGATCACGGATGGACCGTTCATTTCGCACACCATTCCCTCCGTGGTGTCGATCGCCAATCCCGGCGATGTCGAAGTCCGCGGATGGAACATCCCGCCGGATACTCGCGTGCCGGTCGTTCCGCTCGATGCCGTACTGCTGGAACAATGCGTCGAGGTCGAGAATCACGGCGACCAGCGATCGCTGCCGGGGGACGGCATCGGTTTCGTAAACGAATCCGAGTTTGCGAATGGCACGCGAGTGCGAATGGTGCCGCATGAAGTGATGGCGACCATCGCGACCGCGCCGGCGGACGCACCGCTTGTGCTGCAGGCACCAACTGCGATCTCTGGGATACTCTCAACTCGGCAACAGGTCGATCATTTCGAACTGCCCCTCACGGCCGGTCTGCCGCTGGTACTGACCGTCGAATCGCATGGCCTCGAACTCCCCGTGCAACCGCGCGTGATGCTGACTGATCCAACCGGTTCGCAGGCCGCCGAGATTCGCGAACCGAAGCCTCAGGACGCGGTGCTCACGCACACCACGGCTCATGACTGCATCTATCGACTGACCGTGGAAGACCTGTTCGACCAGCACGGCGACCGATGCTGCTACCGAATCACGGTCCGCGTGGCCGAACCCGATTTCTCGCTCGGAGTCGAGAGCGATGCGATTGTCGTGAAGCCGGGCGAACCGACGGAGGTCGTCGTCAACGTACAGCGACGCAACACGCCCGCTGGCCCGATCGGCCCCATCACGATCGAGGCCGTCGATCTGCCTCCAGGCGTGACGGCTGCCGCCGTGATGTCGGAAGTCGAAGGAGAAACTGCCGAGAAAGTCACACTGTCGTTCTCGACCGACGGAGTCGCGTTTTCCGGTCCGATCCGCATCGTCGGCCGAGCAAGCGAGCCGCAATCGATTGAGCGCTTTGCCCGCACTCCGGCGAAGTTCGACACCAGTTTGTCCGTAATCTGGCTGACGGCGACCAGTGAATGAAGAGCCGCGCACGATAGTAAGCGGCGCGGATGGCGACTCGCGCCGCTTACTATCGTGCGCGGCTCTTCATT
>JANNSB010000461.1:0-11056 GCA_031402175.1 Planctomycetaceae bacterium | reverse complement strand
CGGCGGCCCCGGTGGATTCGGCGGACCAGGACGCGGTCCGGGTGGACCTGGCGGCGGCGGACCGGGAGGACTCTTCCGCGCTTATCGCTACGGCATCGATCATCCCGCATTTGAAGGCAAGGAGCTGACGCCCGGTGAGTTGATCGAGGACGTTCTCGCTCAGTCACCGCCCGCGGGACCGGGTGGCCCCGGTGGTCCGGGTGGATTTGGCCCAGGTGGTCCCGGTGGTCCGCCAACAGGGCGACCGATGCCGGATCGTCCCGAGATCGAGGAAGAGGAAGAAAACTGAACCAGATCCATCGATCGTGCGATGAGTTCACTGAAATGAAGACTTCACATCGATGATCTGTTTCGTCCGACGTTCACTCACCATCAGCAGCAGTCCGCGAGTCCGCAGCGTGCTCGCGGCCTTGCTGCTGGTGGCATTGTTCCCGAATCACGCATGGGCCTACATCGGCCCGGGCGCGGGGTTCGCCTTGGGGGGATCGTTTCTCGCGATCTTCGGTGCAGCGTTTTCGGCGTTGTCGATGATTCTCTTCTGGCCGATCCGGCGATTGTTTCGTCTGATCTTTCGCAAGCGGCCGCCGGGGAAGGCGCGATTCAAGCGAGTCGTCATCCTCGGCCTCGACGGACTCGATCACGGACTGACCGAGAAACTTCTCGCTGCGGGCAAGCTGCCCAACCTCGCGAAGCTCCGCGATCGCGGAGACTTCAAGCCACTCGCCAGCACGTTGCCGCCGATCTCGCCGGTGGCGTGGTCGTCGTTTCAAACCGGCGTGAACCCCGGCAAGCACAACATCTTCGACTTCCTGATTCCCGACAAGAAGACGTACCAACCGAAGCTGAGTTCGGTGGAGATTCGCCAGACTCCAAACTCAATCGGCTGGGGACCGTTGAAGCTGAAATGGGGGAGCCGATCCGAGGTGACGATGCTCCGCAAGAGCAAACCGTTCTGGAGCGTACTCAGCGAATACGGCATCTTCAACTGCATCATTCGAGTGCCGATCACGTTTCCGCCCGAGAAGCTGCACGGCGTGCAACTCTCGGCGATGTGCGTCCCCGATCTGCGCGGCACTCAGGGGACGTTCTCGCAATACACGACGCGCGCGCCGGATGCCGACGAGAAGACCGGCGGCGAAGTGCTGCATGTGAAACGGCAAGGGAAGTCGATCGACTGTGACTTGCTGGGGCCGCCGCATCCGAAACAGCCTGATGCAGGACCACTCAAGCTCCCCTTCACTGTCACGATTGAAGGTTCCGATCGCGCGACACTCAAGATCAACGGCAACACGCATCTTTTGCAGGTCGGCACCTACACCGGCTGGGTTCATGTCACGTTTCGCGTCGGAATACGGACGAAGATCTCCGGCGTGTGCCGCTTCCTGCTGCTCAGCGCCGAGCCGGAGTTCAATCTCTATGTGACGCCGATCAACATCGACCCCGAACAGCCCGCGATGGAGATCGGGTACCCTGCGGTCTATCCGATCTATCTCGCGAAGCGGCAAGGCCCATACGCGACGCTCGGCCTTGCGGAAGACACCTGGGGCCTGAGCGAGCAGGTGCTGGAGGATGAACATTTCCTCCAGCAGTGCACCGACATCGACCGCGAGCGCGAGGCGATGTTCTTCGACGGCCTCGACAAGGTTCCCGCGGGCTTTTGCGTGTGCGTCTTCGACGGCACCGACCGCATGCAGCACATGTTCTGGCGCTATCTCGATGAGGCTCATCCCGCGCGGCCGGCCGAGGTGCCCAAGGCGTTTCGTACCGCAATTGAGGATCTCTACGTGCGAATGGACTCGCTCGTCGGCCGCACGATGGCCAAGTGCGACGCCGCCGACAACCTGCTGATGGTCCTCTCCGATCACGGCTTCAACACGTTCCGCCGCGGCGTCGACCTCAATCGCTGGCTGGAGCAGGAAGGCTATCTGGTGGTCGACGACGCCAGACGCAGCGAAGTGCACCTGGCGGGTATCGACTGGTCGAAGACCCGAGCCTTCGCGATCGGGCTGACCGGAATCTTCCTCAACGTCAAAGACAAGTTCGATCGGGGCATCGTCGAGCAGGATGAAGAGGCCGAGCGACTGTGCGCGGAGATCGCCGAGAAGCTGATGAAACTGAACGATCCGCGCACCGGCAATGCCGCGGTCAAACGGGCGTATCAGGCAGCCAAGGTCTATCGTGGGCCGTACAAGGAGCAGGCCCCCGATGTCATCGTCGGCTATGCCGGCGGCTACCGCGTGTCGTGGGATGCAGCCGTGGGTCGCACGAGTACTGAGGTCTTTCACGACAACAAGAAGGCGTGGAGCGGCGACCATTGCGTCGATCCTTCCGTGGTGCCGGGCGTGTTGTTCTGCAATCGGTCGATCAGTTCGGAGCAGCCGCGACTTCTGGACATCGGCCCCACCGTCCTCGACCTGTTCGGCATCCCGACGCCTGATTACATGGATGGCAAGCCGCTTCAAGTCGGTGAAGCGGCGTCCACTCCAAATGCAGCGGAGCATAAGGTTGCCTGATGACTGATAAACCTTCCAAACCCGTCAAGCGTCGCTCGCTCCTACAGGGGGCCGCGGCGGCAGTTCTCGGCGCGGCGGGCGTTGCCGGCAGCGCCTACTGGATCGGCGGCGTGAACCGCGTCTCGCGCGCGATGGGAAAGAAGGTGATCGTCATCGGCATCGACGGCATGGATCCGCACCTCTGCCGCAGCATGATGCAGGCCGGCCAGTTGCCGAACCTCGCGAAGATGAGCGATGCCGGCGGCTTCAGCGATCTGGCGACGAGCATGCCGCCGCAAAGCCCCGTTGCTTGGGCGAACTTCATCAACGGCTCCGGTCCAGGATCGCACGGGATCTTCGACTTCATCCATCGCCATCCGCACGAGCAGTGCGCGCCGTTCTTCTCCGCGGCCGAGACGATCCCCGGCGAGGGTTACCTCGACATGGGGAACCATCGGCTGACGCTCGACTTCTGGCCGTTCAATCACCAGCCGTCGCAGACCGTGCTGCGAAGACAAGGGACGCCGTTCTGGGACTACCTCGATGCGGCGGGCATTCCATCGACGTTCTACGACCTGCCGTCGAACTACCCGCCCAGCCCGTCGCAACACGGGCATCATCGCTGCATCTGCGGCATGGGGACGCCCGACATGCTGGGCGACTATGGAACGTATCAGTTCTTCAGCGAAGACACGCCGGCCGAGGGAATAACGGAAGGGGGCGGCATCCGCACGCGACTCGTCTTCGACAACGAGTCAGCACATGTGAAGCTCGTCGGCCCCGAAAACAGCATGCTCAAGCGGCCCGAGCGAGCGACCGCGGACCTGGACGTGCATCGCGACCGCTCATCGAACGCGGCTCTGCTGGAATTGCAGGGGCGCAAGATCATGCTCAGGGCCGGTCAATGGAGTCCGTGGCTGAAGATCAGTTTCGCTCTATCGACGCAGGCTCCGCTGCCGACACAGTACGTCAGCGGCGTTTGCCGCTTCCTGCTGCAAGAGGTGACGCCGAACTTCCGCCTATACGTGACGCCGATCAACATCGATCCATCGGCTCCCGCGGTGCAATTGTCGGAGCCGCCGGAGTTCATCGAGGAGGTCTCCGAACAACTGGGGCTCTTCTACACCACGGGCTTTCAGGAAGATCACAAGGCCCGCTCGAACGGTGTGTTCGTCGATGACGAATTCCTCAAGCAGGCGACGCATGTGCTCGATGAGCGATTGGCTCTGTTCGAGTATGCCGTCGAGAATTACGAAGACGGACTCATGTTCTTCTACTTCTCCAGCAGCGATCTGCAGTCGCACATGTTCTGGTGGAACGCCGAGGAGAACGGGCCGCACCCGACCCGCAGCGGTCCCGAGGCGGAGAAGTTCTACGGGCACATCAAGCGGCTCTATCAGCGGCTCGACTCGATCGTCGGCGACATCTACGAGCGTTACGGTGGCAAGTCGACAATCTTCGTGATGAGCGATCACGGCTTCGCCAACTTCGGCCGGCAGTTCAATCTCAATTCGTGGCTGAGGGACTTCGGATATCTCAACCCGCGTGAATGCACATCGATCCTGCAGAACGCAGACTGGTCGCGCACGCGGGCCTATGGCATGGGAATCAACGGATTGTATCTCAATCTCAAAGGGCGCGAACGCGACGGCATCGTCGAGCCGGGCGAAGAGGAAGATCGTTTGAAGCGGCAACTCGTCGCCCGATTGAAGGCCGTGCGCGATTTCAACGGCCAGCAGATCATTCGCAACGTCTACCGCGCCGACGAGATCTATTCGGGTGATGCGACGGCGCTGGCTCCTGATCTGATCGTTGGCTACTCACGCGGCTACCGGGCCTCGTGGGAAACGTGCCTGGGCGAGTTGACTCCCGATGTTGTGACCGACAATCCGTCGGCCTGGAGCGCCGACCATTGTGCCGATGCACTTGAGGTTCCCGGCGTGCTGTACTGCAACAAGACCTACGAGCACGAGCAGCCGTCACTCATCGACATCGCGCCTTCGATCCTCACCGAGTTCGGACTGCGAGTGCCGAAGACCATGAGCGGAAGGAGCGTGTTCCAATCATAACCCGACGCGTCAGCGAGGAATTATTCCAACTCCCTCTCCGTCCACGGGGAGGGCAGGGGAGGGGGGCCGGTACTGATTCGACGTCTTCAATGACATCAGCCCCCCCTCGATCCCCCCGTTGACGGGGGGAAGACAACGAAAACCGGACAGGACAACTCCCATGAGCAAAATCAGAATCGACGACGCCCTTTTCGAACGCGCCAAACAGGCGGCGGTTTCGGCAGGCTACAGCAGCGTGGAAGAGTTCATCGCCCACGCGATCGAAAGCGAAATGAAACGGCAGGGGATTGACCAGGCCGAACAGCAGGTGGCCGATCAGTTGCGCGGCCTCGGATACCTCGAGTAACGCGATGCTCACGCAGCTTGTCGTCTGGTTGAATGCGCTCGCCAACGCCGTCGGCACGGTCTGCCTGGCGCCGGTCGCGGTGTTGCCGGGCTGGCTGTCGGCCACGCTCGTGGCGCTGGTGACGGGCGTGCTGATGCTGCTGGCGTTCAAGTACACGTCGAATCAGTTGGCCATCAAGCGGGTGCGGGCCGACATCAAGGCCAACACTCTGGCGATCTCGCTCTTTCGCGACAACACGCGGGTCAGTATGAAGTCTGTCGGAGGCGTCGTGTGGGGCGCGCTGCGGCTGATGGTGCTGGCGATCGTGCCGATGCTGGTGATGGTAATTCCTGTTTGCCTGCTGTTGGGACAACTTTCGCTGTGGTATCAGGCGCGTCCGCTGCAGGTGGGTGAGGAGGCGGTCGTTACAGTGCAACTTGCCGAGAGAGTGAACACTGAGGACTCGCTGGTTGCGTTGCAGCCAAGCTCTGCAATGGAAGTCACCGTCGGCCCGGTGCGCGTCCCCAGCAAGGACTGGATCTGCTGGAACATCGCGGCCCGCGAACCAGGCGACCACACCTTGAAATTCGACATCGCCGGCCAGTCCTTCGAGAAGGAACTCGCCATCGGCGACGAGTTCATGAAAGTGAGTCTCCAGCGGCCGGCATGGGATTGGGCAACGGCACTCCTGCACCCACGCGAACAACCCTTCGCAAGCGACTCACCTGTGCAATCGATCGAGATCAATTATCCCGAGCGCCCTTCCTGGGTCGCCGGCACTCACTCCTGGCTCATTTTCTGGTTCATCGCCTCGATGGTCTTCGCCTTCATCGCCCGACCGTGGCTGGTAGTGAACCTGTGAGACACCACCAACTATGACTAACGACATCACCATCGTCTCCGGCCTGCCTCGCTCCGGTACTTCGCTCATGATGCAGATGCTCGATGCGGGGGGAATACCGGCTCTCACCGATGAGATTCGTGAGGCCGATACCGACAATCCGCGCGGGTATTACGAGTTCGAACGGGTGAAGCAGACGAAGAAGGACGCGACCTGGCTGCCATCAGCTCGCGGCAAGGTCGTGAAGATGGTTTCACCGCTGCTCTACGATCTGCCGGCCAGCGAACATTATCGCATCATCTTCATGCAGCGGGATCTCGACGAAGTGCTCGCTTCGCAGGAGAAAATGCTCGATCGGCTCGGCAGACCCGCGGTGCCGCGAGAGCAGATGCGAAAGTCGTTCATGACTCATCTGGAGCAATTGTTCGCGTGGATCCCCGCCCAGCAGCACATGCAGGTGTTGACTGTCAGCTACAACGAACTGATGAGTGATGCACCTGGCGTTCTGCAGCAGGTCGTCGAGTTTCTGGACAACCTGCCGACACTGGAGAGCATGCTCGGATCCATCGACCCCGACCTTTATCGCAATCGCGTCGCGAAGTGATTGCATGTGTGCTCACGCGACTGGCCGTATCGACTTCGATCGCAGCCGTCGACTATGATGCCTGCGGCATGGAATGCCACTGTAGTCTCCCCGAGGAGCGCATTCACCTTCCATTCCCCAGTGTCAACGCCACGAGCGTGCAATGCTCAATCGACGACGCTTCGTCCAGTTGCTGGCCTTGGGTGGGGTCACGACTCCGTGGTGGCGACGGCTCAGGGCCGATGACGATGCGGTTCCGCAAGGCGTGTCGATCGGCGAGATCGAACTCGGCGAAGACGTCTTCGGTTATGTGCGGCGTTTGCGTGGCGAGTTCGATCAGACGCTGTACCGCCAGATCCTCGGAGCGGCCAACGAATTCAAGGAAGGGGATGCCATCGTCGGCGTCGCGGCGGCCGATGACGACTCGCGACAGCATGCCCGCCTGCTGTTGGCCAATACGCGCCTGTCCGACCTCGCGGCACATGCTCCCTTCGAAGACGATCTCTATCGCTGGCTGGCTTCCGATGTCGATGGTGTTGCCTGGGACGGCGTCGCGGAGGGGACGCTTGGCGAACTGAAGGAATTCATACTCACACGCCCCGAAGACGAGATCAAAGCTGCCGCCGTCGGGCTGCCCAGCGACGTGATCGCCTGTCTCGTCAAGCTGATGAGCAATGACGAACTGATCGCCGTCGGCTCGAAGGTGTTTCACGCGCTCCCGGGCAGTCAGGTCGGAGCCCGCGGATACCTCAGTGCCCGCATTCAGCCAAACTCGCCGACCGACAACGTCGATGACATCCGCTGGCAGGTACTTAACGGCTGGGCCTATGCCGTCGGTGATGCATTGCTGGGGAACAACCCAGTCTCCAGCGATCCTCAGTCGGTGGCCGCGATCGAAGCCACGCTGCAGGACTTGCTGGCGACGTTCGGCCTGCAGGACGTGATGCCGCATTGCGTTCTCGCACACATTGATGTGCAGGCCGAAGTGGAACGGACGTATCCCAGCCTTACCGCGCTCTGGTTTCAGAGCATCGCCGGGAATGATGATGCGAACGAGACGTTCGACATCAGCATCGAGAAGATGCGGAACTACGCCGCTGAGCGAACTGGCAAATACGGACTCTATTTCGAAACAGGGCAGGGGGCCGACTTCACGAATGGCCATTCGCACGGCTGCGATATGGTGCTGCATGAAGCCCGCAAGTACGGCTTCGCGCGGGCTTTGACGAAGGTCGTGGCCGAGGCGCAGCGCGAGGCTGGCCAAGCGCCAGCGCCGTGGGTGCATCTCAACGATGTGGCGGGCTTCATCGGACCCGAGGTCTTTCGCACCCGAGAGCAGTTGGTGCGCTGCTGTCTTGAAGACATCGTGATGGGCAAGCTGCACGGGTTGACACTCGGTCTCGACGTCTGTTCGACGCTGCACATGGATGTTTCGCTCGATGACCTCGACTGGTGCCTCGACCAGATCATGCCGGCCTGTCCCGCGTATTTGATGGCGCTGCCCACGAAGATCGATCCGATGCTGGGCTATCTGACGACCGGCTATCAGGATCACGTCCGGCTGCGCGAGCGATTTGGCTTGAAGGCCGACGACCGCATGACGGCGTTCTTCCGACAGATCGGCATCCTCGATGAGGCCGGCCGGCCGACCGAGCACTTCGGCGATCCGCTCTGGGTCTATCAGCACTATCTGCGTCGCAAGGGAGACACTCGCGTCGATGACGCGATCCGCGAGGAGGGCCGACGGCAGATGAGTGAAGTGCGGGCGCGAGGCGTCTTCCTCGCGGAAGGACATGGCCGGCAAGTGTGGGAACTGGAGCCGACGCTGGCCCGCGACATTCGCCGCATTTATGACGATTCGAAGGCCAGTCTGTGGACCGAACTCGACGCCGCGTTCATTGCCGGTGTCCCCGATCACCGGCATGTGACGACGCTGTCGAGCAACCGCGGCGACTACATTCTGCATCCGCAGACGGGCGAGCAACTGTCGCCCGACGCGCTCGAAGCCATCATCGACCTGCGCCAACGATATGCCGGCGAGTTCGATGTGCAGATCGTGGTGTCGGACGGACTCAACTCACTCGCCATCTCGGACCCCGGGCATCTGGAGCCGTTTTTGAACGAAGTGCGAGCGACGCTGGTACGGGATGGTTTTCGTCCCGCGCCGCAACACATTGTTGTGACATCAGGCCGCGTGCGCGCAGGCTACCGCATCGGCGAACTCCTCTTCGGCGGCCTGACGGGACAACGCGCTTTGCTGCATGTGATCGGCGAGCGTCCGGGGACTGGGCACCACACGTTTTCGGTCTACATCACCGCTCCCGACGGCGGCGTGTGGGGTGAGACCGACCGGGTTGATCACAACATCACGAAAGTCGTCTCCGGCATCGCGACGACGGCTCTCGATCCGGTGAGAGGAGCGGCCGAGACGGTGAAGGTCTTGAAGACGATCGTGAGCGAGTAGCAGATCACGGCGATCAATTCGAATCGTTCAAGAACGACCGCTCCGGATCGGTTGCCTGTTCCTGTTCGATGATCTCGGCCTGCTCTTCGGGGCTGAGGCCGCCGGCGGGTCTTTCGTCATCCTTCTGCCGCAGGTTCCACCAGACCGCGAACAAGATGACCGCAAAGAGTGCAATGACGAGTTGATTCCAGGGAAACGATCGCGAGTGATTGCGAGCGGGCATGCCTATTTGCTGTTATCGATGACAACTCATTGTGCCTCCGCCTGCCGGCTCTCCAGTTCCGCGATCGCGAGATTGACGTTCTGTCGTTCTTCCGTGCTCCGCCAATCGGCCTCGGCATACTCGCGCAGAACGTAAATTGTCGCATCGATTCCCAGGACGGCGCGAGAGCTCAACACATCGCACAAGAGTGCTCTGCGATGTGGGTCGGTTTCGTAAGCCAGTGCTGACAAAATCTCATGGAGGAATCGTGAGCCGTCGCTAATCAGAATGTTCTTCACCGGCTCCCACCCCCAATCTCCCGCTAAGGAAACGCCCCGGTCATCTTCGAGATCGATGATGCCAATCAGTCGGCGTGTATTCCAGATCGGGGCGAAGTCGTTGGCGACATTCAACGCATTCACTCGCCTGCGAATGGAATGTCTGTCGTCTTCGACAATTGCCAAGTATGCATCTGCAATTGCCGCCAAGGAACTCGACGCTTCCCAACACGTTGCACGCCACTCTTCGTCGTCGAGATCTGCGGTGGGCAAGGTGATCGTGAATGTGCGAGGTACTTCCCGGGGCGGCGCGTTACCTCCGTCGCCGATTACGACGAACGATGCTCCCAGGCAAAGTCCCAGAACAAACGCGGCGATCATCCGTGACATCGAACTCTCCCTGTTCTATGTGCCGTTCCACCTGGAAGTGAAGATGCTTCCGGGCAGGTAGTTTACGAGTCGTCGAAGCTTGGACTCAATAGCGATGTCAGTTCGTGGCGGCGCGCCGGCAGCGCAACCATCCCGGATGCTCAAAGCATCCGGGATGGTTCACTTGCTTCAGGCGGGCTGATAGTCGGCGAGTGCCTCCCGCAGCCGATGACGGGCGGTGTGCAGTCGCCGCTTGATGGTGCCGACCGGGCTTTCGAACCGGTCGCTCATCTGCTTGAGGGACTGACCCTCGAAGTAGAAGGCGACCAGCGTCTCGCGGTCGAGCCGGCGCAACTGCGACAGACCCTCGCGGACCTGCGACGCATCTTCATCCCGCTCGATGCCGAGTCGAGTCTCGTTCCGTGCCTGGACCGAACCCTGCAGGATGCCCGGATCCTGCATCAGTTCGCGCGGCCGACGGACGGCCCGATTGATCGACAGGCGCACCGCGATCCGCTTCAACCAGCCCATGAACCGCTCGGGCTCCTGGAGCTGGCCGATCTTGCGGAACGCGCGGAGGAAGACCTCCTGCGTAACCTCGGCCGCCTCGGCCTGGTTGCGCAGCCGGCGCACGACGATGCTGAAGACCGTCGGCTCGAACTCGCGAACGAGTTCGCCGAAGGCGTTGCGATCACCCTCACGGGCCAGTCGAACCAGATTGATCTGTCGAGTGTCCATCTCTGCGGTCCCCTCCAGGGGCAAATGATTCAGCTCTGTCATAGAGTGCGAAGACCGGGAGCGGAAAAAGATCCGCAGCCACGGATTGAAAGTGGTTCAAGAATGCGTGCCCGGCGTGGCGTGCTGAACATTCAGCAACGGCCTGGCTGTCATTCCGACTGCCGCCGAGAAGGGAAAACGATCCGGGGCTTCGCTTACGCGGTAAGTGCGGAAGCATGGGCCAACGGGATCACTGCGCGAACGCGTTCGTTGCTCGCAGTTTCCGGTCTCGACGCTCTACATGAATTTCGCTGGTAGCGAGTCAGGTAGAGAGCGCCGCTCCCAGAACCAGTGACGCCCAGGCCGCCGCGGGTAGCGGGGCTCTGGCACTGGCCGCCGGGCAGGAACATGCCGGCGATGGTGTCATCGCCGTCGTTTGTTCCTTCGCGGTATACCACTGCATTTGAAGCCGTTTCCCGAGGCGCATATTCGGACGGACGCGGTGCGAGCCCATAACGTGACGATCGATGGCGACGACTACGCCGCAGTCGATGGTGTGAACGTCATGATTTTGGATTTGGCTCAGCATCGTGACACCTTCCTGCGGGTTCGCACCCACAGCCTCCAAGGAAACTCATGAACAGCGGGTGGCCTTTCCACCACCCTCATCTCTGGCCCGTCTTCGGGCGGGCCGACCACCAAGATAACTTCTTCCT
>JANNSB010000460.1:0-3321 GCA_031402175.1 Planctomycetaceae bacterium | reverse complement strand
GCTGGGGGACAAGACTCGCATGTCGTTGGGGACGACGCTGCAAGGCCGATCCTTGAGGGCGAAAGTTCAAGAACTACCGCACGATCACCTCGCTTCGGGATTACATTTTGGTGTCTCAGCATCAATCATTGGTGGAGCACTTTACGAGACAACAAGGGACAGACCACTGGGTGCTGACGACCTACGATGCTCCCGACAGCCACATTGATATCCCGTCTCTCGGACTGCACTTGCCAATGGCCGAAGTGTACTCGCAGGTCAACTTCGCAGAGACCGCGGGCGAAGAAGTTCCCGAGCCGCCCGGTCGCTAGACGAGACTCTCCCGACTCAACAGATGGACAGGACGGCGTGCATCGCTGTTGCTCCCCTATCGTGTAGCCACGCGAACTCGCGTTGCCTCCGCGTCTCGGAGAGGCGCGGCTACGATGGGACGAATTGCATTCCAGCGCCCACGGGGTACGATGGACTGAACAGCCTGGCTGCTCGCGTTATGCAGATTCCAATAAGCAGGCAGCAAGGCTCCATCGACTCAAAGGAATGCCATGTCCGCTGACACGGAATACACACTGCCGCCATTGGGCGGCAACCCATCATCCACCGCCGCCGGCACTTCACCGGGCAGCTTCGCGCTGGCTGCGGTCATCAAGCCGGGCTTAGAGGGGCGATACACGTTCGCCTCGCCCGATACGCCCGGCATGCCGCAGCCGAGCGACAAGACGGCGTGGGATTTTATGCCCCCAGATTGGAGATGTCTTACGGACGAAGCAGGCGAACTTCTACCTGGATCGGGCAGATACATTTCTGAACAAGGGCGTGACTATGAACTCATCTTTGATCCACCTTACGATCCGAAACTAGGTCGACAACAGCCGGCTGTCTGGTTGTGTCCCGACGGCTTTGTCCCCCTCACCCAACTCGAACACGCCCGGCTTGGCATCATCACACGCGAAATGAAGCGCGTGGCCGAACGCGAAGGGCATCTCACTCCGGCTCAGATTCGTGATGAAGTCGCCGCCGGGCGGATGGTGATTCCCGCCAACAAGGTGCATCTCGGTTATCAGCTCGATCCGATGGCGATCGGACGGGCGTCGAAGACGAAGATCAACGCCAACATGGGGGCCTCGCCCGTTTCCAGCGGCACCGATGAAGAGGTCGTCAAGCTGAAGTGGGCCGAACGCTGGGGGGCCGACACCGTGATGGACCTCTCCACCGGCGGCAACCTCGATGAATGCCGCGAGGCCATCATTCAGAACAGCACCGTCCCGATCGGCACCGTGCCGATCTATTCGATGATCATCGGCCGCAAGCTGTACGACCTCGACAAAGAGATCATTCTCGAATCGCTGCGCCATCAGGCGGCACAAGGGGTCGATTACTTCACAATTCATGCGGGCGTGCTGCGCGAGCATTTGCAGCATGTGAAGAACCGACTGATTGGCATCGTCAGTCGCGGCGGGTCACTGCTTGCGAAATGGATGATCGATCACGACGACGAGAACCCCATGTACACGGCGTGGGAAGAGATCTGCGACGTGATGCGGGAGTATGACGTCACGTTCTCCATCGGCGACGGCCTGCGTCCCGGCGGACTGGCCGATGCGACCGACCGGGCTCAGCTTGCCGAACTCTGCACACTCGGCGAACTCACCGAGCGGGCCTGGCGGAAGGGGGTACAGGTGATGATCGAAGGCCCCGGGCACGTGCCGTTCGATCAGATCGAATACAACATGAAGCTGCAGCGCACGCTCTGCCACGGGGCGCCGTTCTACGTGCTGGGGCCGCTCGTCACCGACATGTTCCCCGGCTACGACCACATCACCAGTTGCATCGGGGCAACAGCCGCCGCCTACCACGGGGCCAGCATGCTGTGTTACGTCACGCCGAAAGAGCATCTCGGCCTGCCCAAGAAGGATGACGTGAAGCAAGGCTGCATCGCCTACAAGATCGCCGCCCATGCGGCCGATGTCGCCCTCGGCATCCCCGGCTCACGCGACCGCGATGATGAACTGACGAAAGCCCGCGCCGCTCTCAACTGGGAGAAGCATTTCGAGCTGTCGTTCGATCCTGACACGGCCCGGGCCTATCACGACGAAGACCTCGACGTCGACACCGACTTCTGCGCGATGTGCGGCCACGACTGGTGCAGCGTGCGGATCAGCAAGGAGATCGTGGAGTTCGCCAGCGGCAAGGACGAGGACTATCAATGGCAGCGAGCCAAGGTCAGCGAAGCCCTCACCCCCGAGCAGCAGGCAATCCTGCAGCAGCGGGGCGTCCTTTCACCGGATGAGATTCATCGCCTGGCCGCCAAGACGAAGAAGGCCGTCGGCGCCGACGAAGGCAAGAAGGCCGGCTGCCACAGCGACTACGTCGACGACGACCAGGCAAAGACGCTGCAAGCGGTGGAACTGGTGCAGTTAGAGACCCCGTAGCGGCGTCTGTCTCAGACCCCGAGGCAACGCGACTAGGCGTTATCCGGTCGCCAGGCCGCAACAGAGCTCCACGCTGTCCTCTCCGGTCCCCGCGTCTGGGGACAGACGCGGCTACGAGCGGAGCAATTGGTCGAAAATCAACGCCACGAACTCGTCAGCCTGTTCAGCGGTCGCGATCTCCTGCACACCGACGGCGTGGCCTTCGCGTTCGTCTTTGGGATTGAGGATCTCGAAACCGGCATGCGAGGAATCAGGTTGACAGTTGGTATTGCATGCGAACTCCGTTTGAAGCTGTGTCCATCCGCTGCCGATGCCGGCCACCACGCTATGGCGATCCATCAGTCCGGCCACCAGACCCTGGGTAAATCGTTTGCATTCTTCGGGATTCGTCTGCGAGCCGAATCGACTGCCGTCGCAGAAGATGACGGCGTCGTAATCGCCCGGGGTCACGTCATGCAGCGAGATGTCGATCAATATCGGTTCGGCCACGCGGGATTCCCGCGTTCCATCGCGAGACGGCAATCGGCCTGGTTGTTCGGCGGCCACGTCAAACTCGATCCCCGCTCGACGGAGCGCATAGGCCGTCTGACGAAAACTCTCCGCGTTGTAACCGGAGTTCGAGACGACCAGCAGCGCGCGGCCCGGGCCTCCCGCGGCCAGCATGTAGCGCCGTTCAAGCTGGCGATAAACAAGACCGACCATCTGCGGTACTCGATCGGCCTGTTCGAGCTTGATGATGCTGCCAGGCCGGCTGTCGCTGACGCCGACGCCGCAGCCGCTCGACGCGCAGGATGCGATCGTGTAGTCATCTTTGTTGAGAGTGCCGTCGAACATGAGTTGGTGAGCATTGTCGAGAAACACCAGCACCCGGACTTCCGATAGGCAGGACTCG
>JANNSB010000459.1:0-2900 GCA_031402175.1 Planctomycetaceae bacterium | reverse complement strand
CTGTTCGTCTGCCTGCAGCGTCTTCGCACACTTGAAGATTTGCGCCGAGTGCTGACCTGGTGCGCCTGGTCGACACTGCTGATGGCGGCCTTCGGCATCGTGCAGCTCATCCTGGCCAATGGGAAGTTCTACTGGTTCTACGCGCATCCGATGACGACCACGTTCGGAGCAGCCAAGGGGGCGTTCACCAATGCCAATCACTATGCAAACTTCATCGCGATGGGCATTCCCATCTGGCTCTGGATGCTCGCGGAATCGCAGGCCGCGCCCGATGAACAGACGGCCGCCAAGCGCCGCCGTCACAAACACGAGGAATGGCATCTCTCCGGAAAGAAGTCTTCGATGCTGAGCGGCATACAAGGCTTCGTCGCCATTGTCGCGTCAGGCACCATCGGCCTCGGTCTGTTGTTGTCTCAGTCGCGGGGCGGCCTGATCGTCGGTTGCGGCGGCGGCATGGTCACACTCGCGCTGCTTTGGATGCAGAGATGTCTGGCGAGCCGTACCGCTTTCACCATGTGTTGCGTGGGCACGGTCGCAATTGCCGGCATCGCTCTGTTCGGGGAATCCGTCAGTAATGGGATCGAAGCGAACTTCCACCAGTTGGCCGCCGTCGACTTGGAGCAACTCGATGAAGGTCAGGTTCGCCGCCAGATCTGGGAAGCGGCCATGCTGGGCAATGCCGACTTCCCCTGGATTGGGACCGGCGTCAGCAGTCATTCCGAAGTGTATTGGAAGTACTACAACCATCCGCAGACGGGTACCGAGGCCAGTCATGCGGAAAGCGGGTACTTTCAGATCGCACTTGAAGGAGGCGTGACGGGACTCGTCGTCATCGGCCTCGCCATCTTGCTCGCGGGCTGGTGGTGCATCAGCGGAATGAGACGGCATTGGAAGTCGAGTGAGGGAGCGATTGCCTCGGTCGTGGCGTCTGTTTTGATTATCGATCTCGTCCACTCGATCACCGACTTCGTCTGGTACGCGCCGGGTTGCATGGCATTGGTGATCGTATGTGCCGCCTGCGCACGTTCGGTGGCCACGCTCCCGCGAAGCGATGCGCCGGCACAGGCGGAGCCGAATTCAAAGTGGGCGTTTCTCACCAGCACTCCGGTGCGTCTCGGTTGGGGCGGCGTCGCAGTCGCGGCCGTGGCGTTCGCCGGCTGGTCGCTGCCGATCAAGATGGCGCAGGCGAATGCCGAGGAGAACTGGTTCGCCTTCATGCGGATCGAAAAAAACGAGTTGCCGCCGGATGACGAGGCGGGCCGCGAGGCTCAGCTTCTTGCCGAAACCAAATACCTGCTGGCCACGGTTCAGGCCGATCCCAGGGACCATCGGGCACAATTCCGGCTGGCGCAGCGCTGTCTGGCGCTGTTTCATGCCAGGCAGATGGAGTCCGACAGCCCGTTCCCGCTGGTGCACTTTCGTGATGCCGCGCTCGCCATGCCCTCCGAGGCCCGCGAGGAGTGGCTCCAGCGTCCCGCCGTCATCGGCCCACGAATGAAATACCTGGACGCCGCCTGGAACTGCGCGCTGCAGTCACTCAGGCATTGTCCGCTGCAGTCACGCGTCTATCTGCAACTTCTCGACATCGGCTGGCTGCACGACCTGGAACCCCAGATGGAGTCGGCGTTGCTCGCGCAGGCGCAAGCAGCACGGCCCTACGACGCCGCCGTGCACCTGAGGCTCGGCATGATCGCCTGGAACGAACAGCAACTCGAGGAAGGGCTCGCCCATTTCCAAGAGGCCTTCGCCCGCGACGTTCGCTACCGGCTACCGATGCTGGAGTCGATGCATCGCCAGTTTCCGGCCAATTTCTTTCTTGAGAATTTCGATCTCGACGTGGGACTCCTCGCAATCCTGCAGACGTTGTATCAGGACTCCGAAGACCGGCGCGGTTACGCGCAAGTCGTGGCGGCACTGGCGGCCAAGTCGGCTGAAAACGCCGCGGAGTTGCGCGGCGAGGCTGCCATCAACGAATGGCTGCGGGCCTTTCGCAGTTATGACGAACTCGCGATGGACCAGGAAGCGGACAATGCCATCCGGAACGCATTCAGGCTGAACCCCAACTCCGAACTGCTTCGCAGAGCGATGGCCGTTTGGGATTTCGATCATCACCGGTACGTGGAGGCTGCCGAGCACTACCGCTGGTGCTATCGCCAGGATCCCTCGGACCAGGCGATGCGGACGCGTGCCGACGAAGCCACTCGACTCGCCGGCGGGATCACACCGATAGGCGTGACGCAATGATGCGCTGTTGTATCGTCGATCAACCGTTTGGTTCGGCCGCCGAATCCTGATCACTGACTTCCGGCACTTCTTTTCCCCCGCGCCTAGTCATCCACGACCAGGCCTTGCCGATGCGCGACTGAATATTCGTCGGATTGAGCAGGTTCTCGGTCCAGCTCTCCTTGCTGGACGAGAAGTTGTCCCAGACAGCTTGCAGGTAGGGTTTGGATGATGCTTGCAGCGTCGCATAATACCCCTGCGTGCGCACCTGTTGGAGACTGCTGACGTAGTGCTGAATGACATTGCGATTGAGCAGTCCACCTGCGACCCGCACGCCGGTGAGAGCCCCCTGCGAGACGGTCTTCACGGTCCCCAGCGTCTGCATGGTGATCGCTCCCGAGACCTGCAGCAGGCTGACGTTTTCCTTCGCCGCAATCTCCCGCATCTCTTCCCAGTAGCGCTGCATTTCGCTTTGGGGGATGAGCTTTCGGAGGTCGGTCTGTGTGATCGAGTCCCGCGTCTCCGCGACGACCGACTTGAGGCCTTCGATCGAGAAGGGAGGCGTGTCGAGACTGTTGGCCGCCTTGCCTGCCACATTCTGCAACGAGGTGAGCACGTCGTCGACATTGTTGATCGTCGACGTGTCGTCGATCAGTCCCTGCTGCTTCAGTTCGGCA
>JANNSB010000458.1:0-11300 GCA_031402175.1 Planctomycetaceae bacterium | reverse complement strand
GACTGGCTGAGGGAGATCAGCGTCGATGAGTCGCTGCGCGGCAAACTGATGCTGGCGGCTGTCGCGCTGTGTCTGATTCCGATCTTGAGTGCGCCTCGCGACCGCAGGCCGGCGGGCGAGACAAACTCCATTTGATTTCGCGTGGTACGAAGTCACGGAAATGGACCGCGGATGATGCGGATTTGACGGATTCCCGCAGATCTGAGAAACCCGGCTGCGATTCGTACATTGTTGCAGATCCGCGAAGACCCGCGTCATCCGCCAAATCAGCGGTCTATCTTCTGAACTGAGGCCGGATCGGCGGGAGCATCACCCTCCCGGACGGCGACACTAAGGGGTGACGCCCCACGAAGCCAGACGCTGGCGTACCCGCGCGATCAACTCGGCATCAGTGTCCGCGCGAAAGTGGATCCGCTCAGCTTCGACCTCTCCCGGCAGTTTGCGAGTCGCATCGATGCCAACTTTGCCGCCGGGAGCGTTCGTGACAGACGTCACATCCCAACCGAGCGCCGGTCCCGCGCCGAGCACGATATCGCGACTGGGGTCGATGTTGCGGGCGATCGTCGTCCACACATGCGATTCGGGTGACAGCGGGACGTCTTCATCCACGATGACGATCAGTTTTGCCGTCGCCGTCGGCTGCATCCCCCACGCGGCGTGCAGGGCCTGCTTGCCCTGATGGGCGTACTTCTTCTGAATGCGAATGCAGGCCGTCGCTCCGCCGCCGGTCGACGGGAAGGCAACCTCGACCACATCGGGATGGCACGACTGCACGGCCCTTGTCGTCAAGGCCGAGCGGGCGGCGAGTCGCACGTCCTGCTCCGCGCACGGTTCGGGCAGCGTGATGTGGAACACGGGCTTCGCCCGATGTGTGATCGCCGTGCACTGCATCACGGGGGATGGTCCCGCCTGCGCGATCGTGCCGAGCGGAGTGGAGATTCGCCCGGAGTGAAACTCGCAATCGGAGTTGATGACGCCTTCAATCAGAAACTCGGCTTCGGTCGGCACATCGAGTTCGATCGTGCGTGCCCGCGAGATTTCGAGCGGCGACGGCGACACTCGCTGGGCGACCAGCCAGGGATCGATACCGGTGATCAGGCTCGACTCGGCGGCCACGAGCCACGGGGCGGTGCTTCCCAGCGCCACGGCGACGGGGAGTTGCCGATGGTTCACGCGGGCGGCCGCGAGTGCGTCCCACGCGGGATCGTGCGGCAGCCAATGGACGGCGAGGGCGTCGCCGGAAACAGCTTCGAGCGTCACATGAGAAATCGTGCGCTGACCGCTCAGAGGATGAGCTGTCAGCACGTGGGCGCCAGTGATCGTCGGGCCGCTTTCGCGGGCGTCGAACCTCGGGATCGGCAGCATCGCGAGATTGACGTCACGGCCCAGATGGACGATCTGCTGACTCGGTGAATTGCGTGGCGACGAGACCGCCTTGCCCGATGACCCGCGCAGCGACCGCAGCCAGTTCCAACCGGAAGTCGCCGATTCCGACAGTCCCAGCGAGTCGGCATCAAGTTGCGGATCGAGGCGTTCCCAGACCCGGTCGAGCGATTCGGCTTCGAGTCCCTCCGCCAGCGATTGCCGCGAACTCCAGAGATTGGCGACGACCGCATACCGGCTGCCCGTCACCTGCTCGAAGAGAATCGCGCGGCCCGGTTCGCTGCGTGTGAGTTGCCGTACGAACTCGGCCAGTTCCAGATGAGCCGCCACCGGTTCCGAGATGCGAATCAACTCCCCTCGCTCTTCGCCGCGGCGAATCAGGTCGGTGAGCTGAGGCAAGGGCATAGTGGAAGGGAGTAGGCAATAGGCAGTCGTGAGTAGGGTGTGACGGTATTGAATTCACTCTGTCGCTGAAAGATCGAATCTTCCGACGTGATCGCGTCTCGAAAGTTGGTGGATCCTGTTTCCTCCCTCTCCCCCACTGAAATGCTTGCGACACGAACCACACTTCACCGTGGGGGAGAGGGCCGGGGTGAGGGGCCCAGGAAGACGCCGCAACGTGCGCCCCTCACCCCTTCCCCTCTCCCCCGCTGGAGATTCTTGTCTGGAATAGATGCACGTCGCGGGGGAGAGGGGTTACTAACTTTCGAGACGCACACACCTGCCACAAGGCATAGCCTGACCTACGACTATCTGGTAGAATCCAGGCATGTCACGCGAGCATTGGCCGGTTTGAAAACTGCAACTCAAGGACGAAGGGGCGAGCGAGGAGCGTCCGCGGTTTACGCCGGCAGAGAACTGGGCCATGATGTGGCAACTCGCCCTCGACGCTTGGGCCATGCGAGGTGAAGCAGTTGAACCCCGACTTCCGAGACATATTGTCCGAACTCAACGCGGCCGGGGCTGAGTACCTTCAGGTCGGACCGAGTCGATCGGCTGCCAATACGCAGTCTCGCCCCTCAGATGATTGCCCACCAAGGACAGGCGATGACATTCTCGTCAACCGCCCGGATTTCGGGGTCGCAGCTAATCAATACACCGCGGGCAATGCTGTCGTGTCGATCACGAAAGGTCCGGAGGTGCCTCGCATCACCGAACGTTACGACTTGAGTCGCCTTCACTTCAATCGGCACCAATTGTCCGTTTTCTTCGATCACGAAATCGCATTCCTGGCCAGAACTCAGACGCCAGTGATGCAGATCTCGAGTTGGGCCGCCGTCTCTCCACACCAGTAGGTCATTGGCAATGAGTGTTTCCAGATGGAATCCGGTTGGTTCAATTTCTCTTGCGGCAGCCAAAGCAAGCGCGGCATCAACCGAATACATCTTTGGTGCCTTGATAACGCGCTGACTGGCATTACGGAAGTACGGCGGCACCAGTTCGATCAAGAATGCACGACACAGTACTTCCAGCCAGCGCCGAACGGTACTCACTGGCATTCCAAGATCGTTAGCCATTCCGGAGACGTTGAGCACCTGGCCTGTCCTCGCCGCAGTTAGGCGGACGAAAGCTTCGAGTCTTCCCGGTGAATCGACGGCGATAAGTTCGCGAGCATCTCGGTTCGCAAAGATTTCCACATAATCGTCCAGCACGCGTAGGCGTTGATCGCGCGGTGCACTGACCGCGCGCGGGAATCCGCCAGTTTGGACGATTTCTTTCCAATCCAATTCTCCGCTGGACATCGCACGTTGCCCGAGTTCGTCGAGCACGCTTTCTTCGTTCGATCCAAACAAGAAGCTCCAGCCGGCATGCTGTTCATCGAACCTCAGCTCGCTCAGTGTCAAGGGTCGGAGAGTTCGATAAGTCGCTCGCCCCAGCAAAGAGTCACTTACCGCCTTTCCGACACTGGGTTGATTCGAACCACTGAGTAAATATCTGCCATTCAGCTGCTCGCGATCGACAACCGCCTTGATCGCTAAAGTAAGGTCGGGCACCCGCTGAACTTCGTCAATCAGTGCGCCACGATCTCCCAAATCGGCAAGAAAACCTTCGGGGTCTTTGGATGCAGTTTCCCGGACATCGCGGTCATCCAATGTTCGACGCGTAAACCCAAGTTCGTCAGCGATTTGCTGGCAAAGCGTGCTTTTGCCGACTTGCCGGGCACCCATCACTGCGACGACCGGGTATAGGCGTAGGTCGGTGAGAACGGCGGAGCGGATCGAACGCGGATACTGAGTGGTTGACTCTACCATATTCATACGTTATATTAGCCACGAATGACGAATATACCATTCAATGATCTCTATGGCAAACGCATTCTCTTCAGACGATCTGCTTGATTTCCTCGAACACGCTGGAGACAGGGGCTTGATGCCCGCAGCGACGGCGCAGGCGTTGGCCGTCGCCACGAGGAATGTGATTAGCGTTTTGAGTGAACAGGAAAAAAGAGATCTCAGCAAGCAGGACATCGACGCCATCGTCAAACGCTTCACCAACAAGCGTGCGAAGGATTTCAATCCTTCCTCGTTGAAGGAGTACGGGCGCCGCGTTCACAGGGCTGTTGAACTTTTTTTGCAGTGGCGCGAGGATCCCTCGAATTTCAGCGTAAAAACTAGATCAACACCCGGCGCTCGAAAAAAGGAGAAAGCGAAAGACCTTCCCTCTGCTTCATTGGACTCTTCAGTGGATCACATGGAAGATCAGCGTGCGCTTCCAGGTACCTATCATTCAGCCGTTCCTGTACGGCCTGGCGTTGTGGTAAGGCTTGCGAATGTGCCACACGATCTGACGAAAGTGGAGGCTGAGCGCCTTGCGAACTTCGTCCGGATGTTGGCGATTGACTCTGGGTAATCAAATACAGGACAGAATCACGCGACGCCTAAGAAGAGAACCTAATCCGCGCGGACTTTCCTTGGCCTTCGGCGTGAAGAATCGGTCGCCTGTCTACGGTCCTAGTCGAGGCCGGTTTCGTGGCAGAAGAAGTCCGACTTCGAGTCTCCGCTGGCTCGCCGCAAATGTCGATCCTGGTCGTCGGCGCTTATGCGATGTCGGCCATGAATTCTCCCGATCGACGGGGGACATCGATACCTGGGTCCATGCTGCTATTTGTCGCTTTCTGTTCCAATCGCCCGA
Organism: Planctomycetaceae bacterium; assembly: GCA_031402175.1. Classification (GTDB taxonomy): domain Bacteria; phylum Planctomycetota; class Planctomycetia; order Planctomycetales; family Planctomycetaceae; genus JANNSB01. The sequence continues at coordinate 6,785 of JANNSB010000458.1, read as the reverse complement.
CGCAGCAGGTTGTGTGTGATCTGCTGCACGCGCTCGTCAGGGCCATGAGGCCGGCTGAAGTGGGACCAGGGGAGCGTGTGGCCGGGGGGATCGCTCAGGCCTTGCGCCCAGAAGATCGTCGAGGCGTTGAAGACGAAGTTGTCTTTCGGGCCGGGGTAGACGGTAGCCGTCCATTGTTGTGGAGTCTCGCCCCCGACCCACGCGGTGCCGGCGGCGACGATTTCCAGGCCTTCGATATCGGGCGGGTCGCCGTGGTACTCCCAACCGATGAGGCCGGGAATCGAATCGCCCGCCTCGACACCAGTATCTGCGAAGATCCAGTGGTCCGGCTGCGTGATGATCCAGTCGCCGCCGCCGTTCACTGGCTCGATGTTGCGGGCGCCCATTAACAGACCCTCATCGGGGCCGCGATGAGGAAAGGGGCCGTGATCGCGCTCGCGGCCGACGGCGTAGTCGTTCTCGGCTCCGTAGGGTCCGCCGCGAAAGATGATGCGATTGGGGCGGCCGTCGCTGCTGTCGCGGAACGGCGTCACCCAGCAGATGCTGTTGCCGGAGAGAAAGAGCAGGTTGACGCCTTCATCCCGCATCTTGGTGACGCTTTCGAACTGGCGGATGTCCCAATACTCATCATGTCCGACGCTGATGAAGACCTTACTCTTAAGTCCGCGATCGGGCGTGAGCATGTCGCTGTTCGAGCAGTAGGAGACGTCGGAGCCGTGCTCTTCCAGCCAGTAGGCCAGCGGAAACTCGAACGGGAGGAACTCGCCCGATCCGACGGTGAGGGGGTCATTCACAACGCCGTCGTACTGGGCCTCGCGTCCATAGGGTCGATCGAAACTGACATCGGCCCACGGTCCCTGGTTCCCCATCGGATGTGTGTAGATCGAATAGTTGTTCGGCCACGAGTTATATGCCTGCCAGGTATTGTCGGAGCATTGAAACAGAATGTCGCAGGGCCGTTCGTCGCGGACGATGAACACAACGTAACTCTGCCAGTAGGCGGCATCGTCACCGGGGAGAGTGGTCAACCGGCCGAGGTAGACGCCGCTGATCCAGTCATCGGGAATCGTGAGTTGCGTGCTCGGGGTCCATTGGCATTCATGCAGGTTCTTTTCACCCGGTGCCGGCGTGGGCTGAGTGATGCCTTCCAGCGGACCGATCGTCTGCATGAGCCTTGCGCCGCGGCCGCCGTAGTAACCCATGCGAAAGAACTCAATCTGAAACGGCTGCGGCGGGTTGGTCGACACCATGATGTCGAGCGTGTCGCCGGCCTCAACGCTTTGCTGCGAGCAGTATCCTTCAATCCACGGCGAGCGAAAGCCGTCGCCGTCGACGCGGACTCGCGTGAGTTGCCAGTCGGTCGAGCCAGCGTGCTGGTTCTCCAGGATGATGGGATTGGACGCAGTGTCGTCCGCGACGACGGGCAGGCAGCAAGCTGCAAGCAGCAAGAGCGTTAGGAATAACCGTGTCATCGTGCAGTCTCGGCGTGGTGTGGTGAATGTGGTGTTGTGTGTGAATCCACCGACTTTCTTGACGCACACACTGTCGTGTTGGGCGCAGCCCTGCTTGATAACAGATTTGGAAGCGGTCCGATATTCTCTCGAGTAGCCATCTCGAATGATCAATCGACCGTTTCGTCCATCGCTGTTCCGCGGGCTAGCGTCCAACCATGCTCTGCACGCGCAGCCAGAACAGCATCCACACCGCGATCACGGCTTCCTTCCAGTTGATCTTCGACGAGCCGTGACGGCGCTCCTCGAATGTGATCGGGACTTCCGTGAATCGGCAGCCGACGCGTTGGCAGCGAAAAAGGATCTCTTCCAGGAACGCGTACCCTTTCGCGCGGCACTGGACCCAAGGGATCAGTTTCAGCTTCGATGCACGGTAACAGCGGTAGCTGCCGCTGTTGTCGCGGGTCGACAGGCCGAGCATCAGCCGGGCATAGGCGTTGATGAGGCGGCTCATCACCTTGCGGGTCCAGGGCCAGCCGACGATCTGGCCGCCGGCGACGTAGCGCGAGCCGATCACCACGTCGGCCGAGTGCATGGCGGCCACGAGATCGGGGATGAACCGCGGCGGATGCGAGAAGTCGGCATCCATGTTGACGACGTATTCGTAACCCTGTTCGCAGCCGTAGCGCAGGGCGGCAATCGTGGCCGTCCCCAGTCCGAGCTTCCCCTCCCGCGTGATGAGCTGCACCCGCGGATCGCCGCGCCGCAGTTCGGCCACGAACTGGCTGGTCCCATCGGGCGAGTTGTCGTCGACGACCAGAATGTCGGCCGCGGGAACGATGCGGCGAATTTCGGGGATCAGTTCCCGCAGGTTCTCGCGTTCGTTGAACGTGCACAACGCGATCAGCAGCCGCAGCGGTGCATCTGTTGAAATCGGCGGCGGTTCAGGCTCATTCGGCGGCATCGGATGGAGAATGCCGCGTGAAGGGCGTTCCCGCAAGCGTGTCGCACTGCGCCCACTGCGACGCTATTGCCCGATGCGATTGAGCAGCCAATAGGTCAGGCTCTTACCTGACGAACGATGCCAACGGTCGCAATTCGTCGGGCAAAAGCCTGACCTACAGCGGCTTTCGTGGAACTACATTAGAACCAAGAGCGACTCTCCGCAGGAATCTGCCAAATGAGTTCCAGTCTTGCAACTGGGCCAAGTCAGTAGTTCAGCGCTCATTCCTGGCCGACGATCAGCAAGCCTTCCGCGAGAACGGTCGTCACCATCAGCGCGTTAACTTCCTCGGGTGTGGGCGTATGTCCCGGTTCCCAGTTCGGTAGTTCGCGTGGATGGAGGGCGGTGATCTGAATGGGGTATTGCCCCGCGTCATCCGGCGACTCACCCTCGAACCGAAAATCGCATCTGGCCTCGTCATCCCAAGGGAATGGCTTAACTTGACCCAGTGTATGATATCCTGAACGACGTCCCGTTGAGTCGAGCCAGCGAACTTGGACGAAGAACGCGCCTTGCGTGCCCCGCATCCATTCCGGGCCGATGATGACCCCCTCGATCACCATCGGCTCATCGATGCCGCTCGTCCAGATGTCCAACTCGACGGGAACAGTGTCCTCCGGGACCTCCGCAACGTTGAGTTCCGGCACGGGGATTGAGGGGGTCTCCGGATAGAGCGGCGCGTCGAAATCGATCACATCATTCCGATACCCCATCGCAGGCTCGGGGAATTGCGGACGCGAGGAACGCCGCCAACTCCACGCGAGCGTGATCAACCCCGCGAGCAAAAACAGAATGGCGATCGCTGAGGTGCGTCGAGGCATGGACCAAGATTCAGTCGATTTCCACACAGGGTGTCTGAGTCTCTCGATCCTGGTAGCCCGTCGACGATCCGTCCGCCATCACGACAACAGCATGGTCGCGGTCGTGGTCCGGGCTGTCCCTCCAGGGCGTATCGGGGGTTGGCGCTGTTGGATCATAATGTGCTGTTGCATAGTAGAACCCGGGTGCGTAATAGACCGTAGTGACCTGCTTCTCCATTTCCCAAAAAAAGTCGTCTCCGGGACCCCCATAATTGGTGTCTTCATCCGTATCTTCAAAGTAGCCGAATGCCGCCCAACGTGTCGCTAAACCGTTATTATTAAAAGTAGCGAATATCGTCTCTTGCGGTGAGTACGGGCTTTCGCCAGTTATTGAGTCATGCCAAGCAGCATCGGAAATCGCCGCGGAAACAAAGTACATGCAGACGGTCAGGCAGATCATTCGCATTTTGGCTACCTTCCTTCTCCATCGAGAAACAACGAGGAACGAGAACCGAGTTCGCGCCACACCTGGCGGTCGATCGATTGCGAGACGAAGTCGACGCGGCCGTCGCCATACAGCGCATTCGCCCCGCCCGGGTGCATGCTGACCGCCGTCAAACATACCTCGCGCCCCACCGAGGGCATCCGTTTCGCCGACGGACGGTTGGGTGGCAGCATATGGTGATACATTTGCAAACCGGCATAAAACCAGGTGCCTGTCCGCGCCTGCGGAAAATACCCGTACACTTCGGGATCGCTCGGCAGTGACTCAACGAAGTCGGCATACTCGTCGAGCTGGTCCGGACTAAATTCAAATTGCTCCGGGTAACACCAAATCGTGCGCAGTCGCTCATTCACACCGTCGTGACGGATGATCTCACAGAATGAAACGGTGTTCGAGAGCCCGTCGTGAATATCGGCCGCGCTGAGCCGGCGCCGGTCTCGATCGGTCGCCCAGGGGTTCTTGAAGAAACCATTGTACCCATAGTACGGAAACCCGATGTTCCTCGCGTAATTGGTAGCCACGCGCGGCTGCGCCGGATCGCTGGGACAGAGATACCAGTGCGGGACGACATCCCGCAGGGGATCGCTTTCCGGTCCCATAATCCGGTCATACAGCGGCTGCTGGTCGAGGTACGGCAAGAGAGGGATCTCGGGCGCCGATTCTGGATATCTTCCCCGCGTCTGTTCGAAGTTGGTGAGAGCAATTCCGATATTCTTCAGCCGGCTAACGCAGTCGATCCGTCTTGCAGCGGCTCGGGAACCCGCAATGGCGGGAAGCAGCAACGCGGCGAGAAACGAGAGGATGCCGATCGTGACCGCCACTTCGATCAGCGTGAACCCCTGGCGCGAGGTGCTCAAACAGTGAACTGGAAGATGGGAACGCATCAGCGACTCCCGAATATGTTGTCCCGCGACGATGAAACTACCCGTCCCCGATGAGAATTGCAAGTGAAAAACAAAAAATGGCGCAGTGGGAGACAGATGTTCATGTCCGTGCCCAACAGTTCGATCTCGAGTCTCAACGGTGCCGCGATAGGCGGGGTGGCATGTTTTGAGACTTCTGCCCAACTCACCGTCACCGTCGCTGATGCTTCCGGCTCGGACGTTGAAGCGACCAATTACTCCCCCGCGCTCGCCCCGGGCACCCAGAGCACATCGGTCCGGCCGCAGTCGTTGGCGATGCGGGCGGTGATGAACAGGTAGTCCGACAGCCGGTTGAGGTAGACGATCAGCAGCGGGTTGAGTCGTTCGGACTGCGCGAGTTCGACGGCGATCGACTCGGCCTGCCGGCAGACCGTGCGGGCCCAGTGCAGCGTGGCGGCGGCCGGGCTGCCGCCGGGGAGAATGAAGCTTTCCAGCGGCGCGAGCAGTTCGTTCCAGCGGTCGATCCACTGCTCGAGGCGAGTGCTGTACTTGTCGGTGATCCGCAATCGCGAACCGGGTTCTTCTACAGCCAATTCATCCGTGGGCAGAGGAGCCGCGAGATCGGCACCGACATCGAACAAATCACTCTGGATGACTCGCAACTGCTGGAGCAGTTCGGTCGCTGTCGCCTCGGCGATGCCCGGCTGAGGCGTCACATGGACGGCCGCCATGCCGATCGAAGCATTGAGTTCATCCACCGCCCCCATGGCCCGCACTCGCGGGTGGCACTTGCTGATGCGCGACCCATCCCACAGCGACGTGCCGCCGTCATCGCCGGTTTTCGTGTAGATGCGGTTGAGGTAGACCATGGAGTCAGGAGTCAGGAGATGAAATTGCATCGTCTGCAGTTGTTCCCGTATTCACGCGATAGCCCTACTTTTCTTGACTCCTGCCCTATCCGCACATCGCCGACACTTCTTGTATGAGGCCCTGTTCAGACGAACGGATTCACGATGGTCAGTCCGTCGAAGTCGGTTCCGGCGTCCAGATCCTCGGAGTACAACGTCGTCACGCCGGCCTCCTTGCATGCCGCGAGCAGCATGGCGTCCCAGTGCGAGAGGCTGAAGCGGGAGTGCAGGTTGAAATAGGCCGCGAGCACTTGCGCATTCGGAATCACCAGTGGAAATGTTGCGAGCGTGTCTCGGAAATGAGCTTCGACGTCTGCTTGCGAAACGTGACCTGCAGCTTCCCATCTACGCAACCAGTTCAGAAACTCGCCGGCAACTTGCCAGGGAAGGATCGTCTGCGGTTGTGCCGCAGTCAGACCGGCGAGTAAAGCCTTGGCTTTCGCCTGTTTGACCGGTTCGTCCACGTCGAGTGCGTAAACGAGGACATTCGTGTCAACGGCGTTCATGCAACTCATCCCGAGTGTATCGCACGCCACCGCCGTGGATTGGACGTTCTTGCAGCCGGGCCTGAATTCTTGTCAACGCCGCCCGTGCGGTTTCCGCCGACCACGTCTCGATCGGCTCGATCGTCAAGCGGACGCGTGATCGGTCGGGGAGCTGCACGGGCTCGTCGGGATGAAGAACGCCGTTGATGACCGTGGCGTCGATGTGGGTGCTCATGGCTCGATTCCTCTGCGATTCACGAATTGTACCACGGTTCGCGGCCGCAGACATCCTGACTCCTGACCTATCCGCACATCGCCGACACTTCTTTCACATAATCGAGCGCTTCGTCCAGTTCCGGAACAACGGCTCCCGGCACGCGGCCTTTGCGGTCAAAGCGGCTGAGGAGCAGCAGTTCTTCGTGATCGTCGGCCTTCCACAGTCTGCGGCGGGCGCGGGCGCCGATCGTGCCGTCGTAGAGGCGTTGGGCTTCTGGATGATGCTCGATGAGCCACGCCGTCCGTTCGGTGATCCAACCTTCCAGCGCCGCGAGGCCGGCACGCACATGATCGCGGGAATCGATGGCCTTGCCGACATCGTGCAGCAAGGCGGCCAACAGGAACTCTTCGTCGTAGGGGAGTGCTTCGCGGGCCAGAGTGAAGACCTGCAGCGAGTGATAGAGCGCATCCCCCTCGGGATGCCGATCGCGATTCTGCTGCACCTGTTCCAGCGGTACGAGCAACTCGCGATAGACGGCGAATCGTTCATCGTC
>JANNSB010000457.1:0-10547 GCA_031402175.1 Planctomycetaceae bacterium | reverse complement strand
CCCACGCTTGTCCTGGCCCACAACAAGACCCTGGCGGCCCAGCTTTACGGGGAGTTTCGTGAGTTCTTTCCGGAGAACGCGGTCAGTTATTTCGTCAGCTACTACGACTACTACCAGCCCGAGGCCTATATCCCGCAGCGGGACATCTACATCGAGAAGGACGCCTCGATCAATCAGGAGATCGATCGTCTGCGGCTGCTGGCCACGAGCGCGCTCGTTTCGAGAAGGGACGTGATCGTCGTCGCCAGCGTGTCGTGCATTTACGGGCTGGGCTCGCCCAAGGACTATCTGGCGATGATGGTCCCGATTCACATCGGAGACGTAGTCAATCGCGACAAACTGCTGCTCAAGCTGATCGACATCCAGTACGAACGGAACGACATCGACTTTCAACGGGGCAAGTTTCGCGTACGGGGAGATGTCGTCGAAATCTGGCCCGCCTACGAAGAATTCGCCTACCGGATCGAACTCTGGGGAGATGAGGTCGAGGGACTGTCGATCATCGACCCGGTCACGGGAGAGCAGGAAAAGCCACAGCGCGAGGTGTACATCTATCCCGCAAAGCACTTCGTCTTGCCGCAGAGCCGGATTGAAGAAGCCCTTGCTGAGATCGAAGGAGAACTCTCGCAACAGTTGGCGAAGTTTCAGAAGGAAGGGAAGTTACTGGAAGCTCAGCGTCTTGGCGCACGCACCCGCTACGACCTGGAAATGTTGCGCGAGGTGGGCTATTGCCCCGGAATCGAAAACTACTCCCGCGCCCTGGCGAAGCGCCAGCCCGGCGAGCCGCCGGCGACCCTGTACGACTTCTTCCCGGACGATGCCCTGCTCTTCGTGGACGAGTCACATCAGACGGTTCCGCAGGTCCGGGCCATGTTTAACGGCGACCACGCCCGTAAGACGACGCTGGTCGAGCACGGCTTTCGACTGCCGATGGCCCTCGACAACCGTCCGCTCAAATTCGAGGAATGGAACGCGCGCCGTGGGCAGACGATCTTCGTGTCCGCGACGCCCGCGGAATGGGAACTCGATGAAGCCGAGGGAGAGTTTGTCGAACAGATCATCCGGCCCACGGGCCTGGTCGACCCCGAAGTGCACGTCCACTCGGCTCGCGGTCAGGTGGCGCATCTCATGGAGCAGATCAAGTCGCGCGCGGCACGCGGCGAACGAACACTCATTACCGCGCTGACCAAGCGGCTCAGTGAAGATCTCGTAAGTTACCTCAAAGAGCAGAACATCCGCTGCGAATGGCTGCATAGCGAACTCGACGCGATCGAACGCATGGAAGTCCTCCGCGAATTGCGGGAAGGGCGATTTGACGCATTGGTAGGCGTCAATCTTTTGCGCGAGGGACTCGACCTTCCGGAAGTGTCGCTCGTCTGCATTTTCGACGCCGACAAGGAAGGCTTCTTGCGGAGTGAAACGTCACTCATCCAGACGATCGGCCGCTCGGCAAGGAATGTGAACGCGAAAGTCATCCTGTATGCGGATCAAGTGACAGATTCCATGCAACGGGCGATCGATGAAACCAACCGACGACGAGAACGACAAGTCAAATACAACACCGAGCACAGTATCACGCCGGAGTCGATCAAGAAGGCGATACGACGCGGGATCGAGGACGAGATCTCAGCTCGCAAGATCGAGCGCACCGCCGTCGGCCAAAGCGACGAATCGGCCTTTGTGACCCAGGAGTTTCTGTCAGAACTCGAGGCAGAGATGCTAAAAGCCGCCGAGAATCTCGATTTCGAGCGAGCCGCACAGCTACGCGACCGCATCATGCAGCTCAAATGGCATCGTTCTCGGGCCACCGAGGAAACGACCAAAGGCGCGTCCACGACGCGGGGACTGGACAAACTGCAGGTTCGCGGCCGCAAGGGTCGGCGAGGTGGCAAAGGCCGGGTGCCGCGACCACGAGCGGATCAATAGTTGCCATTGTTATGGAGTTGCGGAATGCGGCAAGGCACCAAATTGCGCCAAATTGCAATCACCCCCGCGTCACCTACAATGCACGACGACGAGAAATCGAGCAGCGATTTTGCGGATACGAATTGACGAACAGGGAGTAATGGTCTCATGAACCTCAGTTTCATTGACCCCATTCTGGCGCAGGGCCTCGAGGATGACGAAGTCTCGCTGACGACGATCGCGCTGATCGCGGCGTTGGCGATTCTCGTGATCTTCGTGATTGTGTTCCTGGTGTTCTTTTTCCGCTACATCGGGTTGTGGATTCGTGCCTTCTTCTCGCGTGCCAAAATCAGTCCGCCGGCGATCGTGTTCATGGCGCTGCGGGGCGTGAACCCGCAAACCATCGTCACCGCGAAGATCGCCGCCGTGCAGGCTGGTCTCGCCGCGATCACCACGAAGGCTCTCGAAGCTCACTACCTGGCGGGCGGCAATGTGCAGCGCGTCGTGCGGTCGTTGATCGTCGCACACCGCGCACGACTCGACCTGGACTGGGATACTGCCTCCGCCATTGATCTCGCCGGCCGTAATGTCCTCGAAGCCGTGCAGACCAGCGTCGATCCGAAGGTGATTGACTGTCCCGACACCCGGCGTTCTGCTCGCGCCACGCTCGACGGAGTGGCGAAGGACGGCATTCAATTGAAGGCCCGGGCCAGGGTGACGGTGCGAACCAACTTGCAACAACTCGTCGGCGGAGCCACCGAAGAAACCATCATCGCCCGTGTCGGTGAAGGCATCGTTTCAGCCATCGGCTCCTGCGCGACGCACAAGGAGGTTCTGGCAAACCCGATGCTGATCGCTCAAAACGTCCTCCGCAAGAGCCTCGATTCTCATACTGCTTACGAAATCGTGTCGATTGACATTGCCGACATCGACGTGGGAGACAACGTCGGCGCCCGGCTGCAAGCCGATCAAGCGGAAGCCGATGTGCGAGTCGCCCGCGCCCGTGCGGAAGAACGGCGGGCGGAAGCCGTCGCCGCCGAACAGGAGATGCAGGCGCTCACCCAGGAAAACCGCGCTCAAGTGATTCTGGCGGAGGCGGAAGTGCCGCAGGCCATTGCAGATTCGTTTTCTGAGGGCCGATTGAGGGCCAACGGACAGGTGAAGTAATAATCCGGATTTGAGAATGATCAGGCCCCTTGTGGGAATCCTCAAGGTTTTCTTTTGCATCTTCGATTCTAGAATGTACCTTCAGAGGCCACGCCTCCTGGGCCAAGGTACGATCGTTAAATTCGGTCCATTCACGGACTGCACAAATCGGTTTGCTCGGCGATCAGGGAAGATTGCAGAGGCTACCTGCACTACAGCCGTTTCAGGTGTCTCATGAACAACTCTTCTGAATTCACAGATCGCCAGCAGGAACTGTTGCTGCAGGGCCTGCGCTACGTCAAAAGTTCGATCGCCCTCGAACCCCGCGAATGGTCGGAGGTTGTCGACGCCGACCGGCAACGGCGTTATCGGGAGATCTCTGAACTCGAATCGACGATTCGAAGTTCCGGGCAGACCATTGGGTCGACTTGACCGTCCCCAGTGGACTCCCTACCGCAACAACCCTGATGCTTTCCCCTGGCGACTGGATCGTATAGTCTCCAGTTGAATCGAAAACTCAACCGGACTCTCCGGGAGTAGGGGGATGCGCAACAGTTGGTATCTTCGTTGTGCGGGAGTTGAATCCGGCCCCGTCTTGTTCGAGAAAATCGTCGAACTGGTCCGCGCGGGTCGCATTGGGCCTCACGACGAACTCAGGCGTAGCGACGAGCAATCCTGGCGGATCGCATCGGCAGTTGAAGGCTTGTTCGCAACGTCTGCTGCCCATTCGAACTCGATGGATTCCGTGTTCGATGACATCCTCGACATCGCGGTCGCTGACGACGGCAGTCATGCTACGGGACAACGCGTCGGCACTCTACTCGAGAACCAGTCCGGTTTTGACTCACACCATCCATCATCGACCGAGAAGGTCACGAAGTACTTCTGCCGTGTGCAGGGGAAAGAGACCGGGCCATTCACGCCAGCGGAATTGCAGCAACGGGCGGACGAGGGATTGATCTCGGCGTTCGATCGCGTCCGCAATGCAGACGGCAAGGCTTGGGTACCCGCGCGGGAAATCTCGGAAATCACTTTTGGTCCAAGTCCCTCCGCCCTAGTGAAGTCGCCTTCGATTCCATCGATTGCGGAAGTACAGTCCCGGGAAAGGTCGCGGCCGGCCGCTGTTCCGAGCATTCCTTCCATCGAATCGGTCATCGACGACGTACTATCTGGCGGCAGCGAAACTCCTTTTGCATCGCCTGTTTCCAACCCCGCGCCAAAGAGTGTCCCGCAGCCGGAACCGGACTCGCCCGAACCCAGGTCCGAATCTCGGTCAGTCGCAAGCCCGTCGCGCCATTCCGCGATGCTGGCGACAGTGATGGCCGAGGCGTCCGCAAGTCCAATTCCACAGCCTTCAAAGAAAGAAAAGAGAGTGGCCAGATCAGATCCGAGGTTTGAATTCCAGATGCCCGGCGGAACCTGGATCAAGGCGCTGGTCGGAGTGGTCCTGCTGGCCGGCATCGTGACCTGGATGCGCCGGGAAGGGACTCCCCCCTTGAGCGGAGAGGCCAAAATCGATGGCCAGCCGATCCCCGTCGGAGCGATCAGCTTCCAACCGATGATCGGCACGAAGGGCGATCCACTGACCACACCCATCATCGACGGCGAATTCGCCGCCGGTCCTGTCGATAGCCTGGTCGAGGGCAAGTACAGAGTCCGAATCGTGATTGGCAATCCACTCGGAATTCCGTCTCCGGAACTGGCGGCGGTTCCGACGTTTGCCACGCTCAATGGCGCCGTATTCGAGAAAGAGATCGACACAACTTCCAGTGACGAGGGCCTTTTCGTCTTTGATTTCGCGTCGGTCGATGCCAAAATGCAGGAAGAATCGTCGGGCGACGTATTCAATGTTGATTTGGAATAGCATTCTCGTTTGCATTCATTGCCCCCCACGCGGGTCAACCTGTTCAAAGTCGAAGGCTCAAACATGCGCTCGTTAGGAATCAGACCCTTTCGGGGATTCACGATCATTGAATTGCTGGTGGTGATTGCCATCATCGCCATCCTGGTGGCCCTCCTGATGCCGGCCGTACAGCAGGCAAGGGAGGCGGCACGTCGCGCACAGTGCCAGAGCAACCTGCACGAGATCGGCATTGCGCTGGAAAACTACCATGGAATCCACAATCGGTTTCCGCCGGGTCTATCGACCGACGACTGGCTGACCGACACTACCAGGGGCAGCGCCTGGAGCTGGGCGATCATGATCACCCCTCAGCTCGACAATGCGCCGATGTTCAATTCCGTCCGTCCCGACGAAACGACGTTGCGGCAGGCGCTGTCTGATCCCACGAAACTAAAGTTCCTGCAGATCCCCCAGCCGATCTTTGTCTGCCCGTCGGATGGGTTTGGCACTGTCAAGAACCAGTATCGATTGCTGCGCAATCTCAACGACGTCACCGTGGATGTCGCCTCCAGCAACTATGTCGCTTCGCACGGAGTTTGCGCATGGGCGTTCGGATCGGGGCGTGAACAGGGTCCGTTTGGCTGGAATTGGGGCGCGAGATTCTCCGACATCAAGGACGGTCAAAGCACGACAATCGCCGTTGGTGAAAGGGCCACGGGCATCATTCGCGGCAACGAGCAAGGCGGGGCCGCGATCTGGGCGGGAGTGACATCCCCTCTCAATATCAATTTCTCGACGACCCTGCCGAGTGATCAATCCGATTGCGTGATGGGCCTGACGTATGGCCTCATCAACCCGATTACAGGCTCGCCGCACCAGTTCTCCAGTCAGCATGAAGGAGGATCGCACTTTCTGTTTTGCGACGGCGCGGTGCACTTCCTGAGCGAAAGCATGCACTCCTACCTGTCCGGTGTCGCCGCCTGCAGCGATGCGACCGACTGGGGACTCTATCAGAAAATGACCGGCATCAATGACGCGGGGATCGTCGACTCGTTCTAGCCTGTCGACTCATTCCCAGAAGTAGAACTCGCCTCCGACCGTGAGGCCGTGAGTGGTCATCGACTCGCGCTTCGCCTCGAAGACGATATCGGGCGGATTGGCGAGTCCGGCGTCGTTGTAGCGTATCAAGTCGAACGGGCGCGCCACTTCCGACAGAAACAGGGCATTGTACCCCCCGAAGATCGTGAAGTGCTCGTTGACGTGGATCTTCGCGTAGGCTTGTAATTCCAGCCCGGCGGCAAAGTCGGTGTCTTCCTCGCCCGTGAGATTCGGAGCCTCGGTCGGATCGTAGATCTCCTGGGTGCGGACGGAGTCTTCGTGTCGATTGATGCCCAGCATCAGTTTCGGTTCGAAGCCGAGGGTCAGGAATTCGTGGTGCGCCTCGAATCGCAACCCGCAGGTCGTCGTCACGAAATTGTTGTGCCCCTTCGCGGAAATGACGTGGTTCGTGCCGGTCGCAAAGTCCTCGCCCCGCACGGAGAAATCCTCATAGAACTGCACGTACTTCACGCCGATCGTCGGCTTGACCAGCAATGGGACGTTCGGCTCGTACGGTCCCAGCACGAACGAAGCATCGGCCCCGAACATCTGTGAGCGCAACTCCGCATTGTAGCTGGTATCGAACAGGATCATGTCGGTGTCGGAGGGCACTCCGTTGTCCAGCAACGTCATGGCGGGATAGATCAGGATGAGGTTGATCGGGTCGAACCTGGGTGCAATGGTCAAGTCGTGACTTCCTGTCTGAAGCACGAATGAACTCACTTCCAGCGTTCCCGCGCGAGTGGGCAATCCGAACGTGGCCCGCAGGCCGTTCAGGGTTCTGAGATCAAACTCTTCGGTATCCGGCACGAAGGAGAATTCCAGGGGCCTGACACCGGTCACACGGTCGACCGCCGGGAACAGGCCACGCGGGTCTTCCGTCAGCATCTGCGCGCCCAGCAGCTCGTTTTCCGGGGGCTGGATCGTCCAGTTCAAGTACTCGAAGCGACACCAGGCATCGGTCATCAAATCGCGAATGAATAGGTTCTGGTCCGGCCCTTCTCCGTAGAGAGTGTGTTGAGGCACCAGTTCTGCATGGACCGCGGACGGTGTGTAGTAAGGCGCGGATGATTGCGATATCCAGTTGCCACCGGGCGGCGGGGCCCAGTTCGATTGATCGGGCCACTGAGCCGGCAGCATGGAGCCGCCGGGCGGCATGCCACCCGCCTCCCACGGAGCCTGGGCGAAAGCGGCGGCCGGCCACCCACATAGGCAAATGCACCAGATTACGATTAACCGCCTTGCCATGCTCTCCATCCCTGGCCGTGTGGCTGCTGAATCGATGGGACGGCAAGCCGTCGTTACCCAGGCAACCTAAACCACGCACCCCAACTCCGCGAAGGTGGGGCAGACACACTCTTTCAACCATATCGGTTATTCTGATTATGCCGGTGAGATAAAGTGTCGCGAATTGGTAAACTTTGACGCCCGCGCAGCCTCCCACCGCCTCTAACGCAGACCCCAATCCACGCTGACTGTCTTCACGACCCGGCCTGATGAGAAGCATTGGAAGCCTGACCGACGAACAGCATGCCCAGCGGTTCGCCGCGTACCTCGACTCGCAGGAGATCGGCGCCCGCGTCGACGCAAACGGCGACACATGGGAGATCTGGGTCGTCGAAGAGGACCAGGTCGAAGCCGCCAAGTTGAAGTTGGCCGAGTTCCAGCAGTCCCCCGACGATGGCCGCTACGCCGAAGCCATCCGCAGCAGCAAGCGTTTAAAGACTCAGCAGTTGGAAGAGGCGTTGGCGAAGCGCCGGGCCACGTTTCGCACCCGCAAGATGCCCTGGGAGCGAGGCATCCCGCTGACCATGCTGCTTGTCATGGCCAGCGTCTATGTGACCGCCGTGACCCGTTTTGGCGACAGGACGATACCGTTTACGCGCGACGTCATGATGAATGACCCCAGTCAAACGTCCGCCGGAACGAAGGGCTGGGACGCGATCCCGGAGATTCGAAATGGCGAAGTCTGGCGGCTGTTCACGCCCATGTTCCTGCATTTCAAGGCCTTTCATTTGATCTTCAATATGGGTTGGCTTGTCGTGCTGGGGCGCAACATCGAGACGTTCAAAGGGACGAGGTACTTGTTGTTTCTGGTGTTGTTTCTGAATCTGGTGGCCAATTTCGCCGAGCTGTACTCCACCGGCGCGAACTTCGGAGGAATGTCGGGCGTCGGCTTTGGGCTGTTCGGCTTCGTCTGGTTGAGGTCCAGGCTCGTGCCCGAGGATGGCTTCCATATGGAACGCTCGACCGTCTTTATGTTTCTTGCCTGGGCGTTGATTTGTACGACAGGGGCCGCCGGCAATATCGCAAACGCGGCCCACTTCGGCGGTCTGGCGGCCGGGGCCTTCGTGGGAGCGATGCCGGTGTTCTCGTTGCGGAATCCGCGCTGAAACTGACGGCGACCTCGCGGGTCCGGAAAAACCTTCGCATTGGGCAGACCTTTCGGCCTGAACGGTGTGTGCGCGCGGCGTCGAACTCGCGCGGTCCGATCTGGCTCTTCCGGTCATCGCGGCGGCTGAATTCACCCGATGCCTAATAGAAGCCGGTCATGGAGGCGGCTACGCGCCCCACCTCATTGCACATTCTCTCGGAAGCCACCGTGACGAGCCATCTCCCTTCCGACGACATCCAGCAGTCCCCTCCCCCGTCACGATCCTCAAGCACACGGGGTTGGTTGATCTGCGCCTTGGCCCTCGTGGCCGGAATCGGGGTCAACCGCCTGATTCACAGCCGATCCACTCCGGCCTTTCCCGCCTATCTGCAGGCGCGGGTGAATACCGTCATCGCGGATCGTGAAGCCACCGTCGTGGCCATCGACATCGCCGAGGGGGACCATGTCTCCCCCGGGGTCGCGCTGTTGTCGCTGCGCGACCGCCAACTGGAGAGCCGCATCGCCCAGCAGCAGCAGGACCTCGTCCTGCTGGAGTCTCAACTGCAACAGGCTCTGGCCGCCGCGGAACTCGAGCTGCTGGTTCGCATGCATGAAATCGAGGACGAACTGCTGCGGGCCGACCTCGAGGCGTCCAATCTCCTCAGGGAACAGTTCGCCTGCGAGTTGGAACATTCGATGCTGGCCGACCTCGTCGCCGACAATACGACGGCCGCGATCTGGAACGATGCCGATCCCGTGTATCGCTCGGCAGTGCTGGATATGCACCCTCAAACCGGCAACGAAGTACAAACCGCCCTGCGACTGGAGTTGATTGCCAACTCCGCCGAAGTGCTCGCCGCTCAGGTCGACATGTGCGATCGCCGGCGCGACAGCCTGGAGCAACTCAAGTCCGATCTGCCCGTCATGGTGCGCAGCTCCACGGGAGTACATGCTCTGGAAGCCCGCATCAGCGATACACATTCGCAGTTGGAACAACTTGAAGTCGAGCAACTGACTCTTGCCGTTCCTTCGTCAGCATATGGAATCGTGGGACTCTTCCGCGTCAATCCGGGAACAGCCGTCGAGCCGGGCATGCCGCTGGTCGACATCCTTGACGACCAGACCCGCTTTCTGGTGGCGCACATCCCGTCAAGGTACATCTCCGAGTTCGCCAAGGGGAACGCCGTCGATCTGATCTTCCCCGGTGGCCAGCGGCGTACCGGAGTCGTCGAGCGGATCGCTCCCCAGGCTCAGATCGACACGCTCGATCCCCGCAAGTCGGATGATTCCGTTGTGCTGGTCGACATCTCCCCTTCGGGCCGCTACTGGCCGACGTTGCCCATCGGTTCTCAGGTGCAGGTACTGATCCGCGAGTAATCTCGCGAAACGCGGCACGCTCGTCGTCCGTTCGACTATTGAGTGGCTGCCGATTCCTGTTTCTCCTGCAGCGTCGTCATGTACTCGACGATGTCGACCAAGTCACTCACGCTCATCAGTTTCATCATGTCGGCCGGCATCAGCGAGATGTCGAGCTTGCGGCGTTCCTCGATATCGGCGATGGCGATCGTCGTCGTCAATCCCTTCTCGTTCTTGATGTCGATCGATTCCGCGGTTTCGCTCATTAACAGGCCCGTGACAATGTCGCCTTCGATCGTGGCGACGGCCCAGGTTTCGAAGTTGTGACTGATGCCGGCCGACGGGAAGAGCACCGACTCGTACATCGCCTGCCGGGTGAGCTTGCGGCCGATTTCCGAAAGATCAGGTCCGATGATCTGGCCGATGCCATTGACCTGATGGCATTTGTGACACGTCGCGGTCGAATGGAACAGCAGCCTGCCGTTGGCGACGTCGCCGCCGCGCTCGATCAGTTGCGCTAGCGGCGGAATCGGTTCCATCGACAGCGACTCCGGGAGCGGAAAGATCGCAAGGGCCGGCCCCTTGATGTCGTCCCATTCGACGGAGTGCAGCGTTGCCGCGAGAGCGTCCTTCAAGGCCGCGTCGTACTCGTTGCTTTGAGCCATCGCCAACAGTCCCTCGGCCCCTTGACGGGCCGATCCGAGTGCGCGGATTGCATTGCGGCGATTGGCGACATCCTGCGATTGAACCGTGAGAATGCCCTGCAGTAGTTCGACGGTTCGGCCATTGACCTGGAATTTTCCATAGGTTGTCTCGACCCCATAG
>JANNSB010000456.1:0-2238 GCA_031402175.1 Planctomycetaceae bacterium | reverse complement strand
CGCAAACTGCTCGACGTGCTGCACGGCTTCGTGACCGCCGGCAATACGGTGCTGGTGATCGAGCACAATCTCGACGTCATCAAGACGGCCGACTGGGTGATCGATCTCGGCCCCGAAGGCGGCGCGGGAGGTGGTGAGATTCTCGCGGTCGGGACGCCCGAAGATGTGGCGAAGTGCGAGAAGTCGTATACGGGCCGGGCGTTGCAGGCAGTGCTCGCTCCATCGCGAAAGAAAAGAGCCGCGCACGCCAGTAGGCGGACGAAACGAGAGCGACCGCTTACTACTGTGCGCGGCTCTGAGGGTCGCGCGCGAACAGACGTCATCACGATCAAGGGAGCCGCCCAACACAATCTGCAGTCGATCGATCTCACGATCCCGCGCGACCGCATGAGCGTCTTCTGCGGCCCCAGCGGCTCCGGCAAGACATCACTGGCAATGGACACGCTCTATGCCGAGGGACAGCGCCGCTACGTCGAGTCGCTCTCATCCTACGCCCGGCAATTCCTGGGACAGATGCCGAAGCCGCGACTGGAAAGCATCTCGGGACTTTCGCCGGCCATCGCCATCGAGCAGAAGACCGTCGGCGCTACGCCGCGATCGACCGTCGGCACTGTGACGGAAGTCTTCGATTACCTGCGGGTGCTGTTCGCCCGCATCGGCATCATGCATTGCCCCGACTGCCAGTCGCCGGTGATCCGCCAGACGACCGATCAGATCGTCGAACGCATCCTGAGCCAGCCGGAAGGATCACGACTTTATCTGGCCGCCCCGATCGAGATTCCTGTCGGCCAAAGCTATACGAAGCTCTGGGATCGGCTCGGCACGCAGGGCTTCCTGCGGGTGCGGATCAACGGCAAGACCTACGCCATTGAAGATGTCCTGGCCATCGATCACAAACGGCAGCATGTCGTCGAAGTGATCGTCGACCGCGTGCAGGTGAACGCCGAGGGACGCGGGCGCCTGGCCGACTCGATCGAGACGGCCCTCGATCTCGGCAAAGGGGTGATCCACGTCATCCACGTCGAGCGCGACACGCCTGAGGAGCAATGGAAAAGCGACCGCCACAGCCTGCACTACTCGTGTCCCAAGTGCAGCCGGTAGAGGAAGTCATTTGTCATTTGGAGTTGCGATTCAGAGCCAAATGACGAATGACAAATGACCAAGCCTGTCGCGTCATCAAGCCTCAAGCCTCAAGCCTGAAGCCTTGCCTCACTGTCCTCCCCCCTCCGGGATCGGCCAGTTCGTGCCGCAGATGACGCCGCCGTCGACGTAGATCGTCTGGCCCGTTAGAAAACTGGCTGCCGGTGAGGCGAGATAGATTGCGGTGCCGACGAGGTCTTCGGGCGTGCCGAGCCTGCCGAGCGGCGTGTTGGCATGGTTCCATTGCTGCATCTGCGGGTTCGACCAGAGCTTCTGCGTGAGGTCGGTGAGAATGAACCCCGGCGCGAGGCCGTTCACGCGAATCCCCTGCGGCCCCCATTCGACTGCCAGCGCCCGCGTCATGCCGTTGAGTCCGCATTTGCTGATGGCATACGGCGTGACATGCTTCAGCGGCATCGCGCTGTTCAGTGAATCGACATTGATAATGCAGCCGCGCTTCTGTTGTCGCATCGACTTCGAGGCCTCGTGCGCCATCCAGAACGCCCCGCGGAGGTTGATGTCCATGATGAAGTCGAACTGCTCCAGACTGAAGTTCTCGGCCGGCTGTCGAATGTTCACGCCGGCGACGTTCAGCAGCGTGTCGATGCGGCCATGCAGAGCGACGACTTCCTCGACGGCCTCGGTCACATCCTGCGGCTTGGCCACATCGCAGGCGACGAACTTGGCGGGATGCTTTGCCTTGGCCGACAGTTGCGCGACCGCGGGGCCGAGCGTCTTTTCGTCGCGACCGGTGATGATCACATAGGCCCCACGCTCGGCGAATCCCTTGGCCAGCGCGAACCCAATCCCCCGGCTGCCACCGGAGACGAGGACAACTTGATCAGCGACGGAAAAGAGAGAGTCGGTCATGGGAGAGGAGATGCG
Organism: Planctomycetaceae bacterium; assembly: GCA_031402175.1. Classification (GTDB taxonomy): domain Bacteria; phylum Planctomycetota; class Planctomycetia; order Planctomycetales; family Planctomycetaceae; genus JANNSB01. The sequence goes on along the minus strand of JANNSB010000456.1, from coordinate 213 downwards.
ATTGAGGGTTGGAATACGAGTGCGGGTAATGGTGTGGAGTTTACACAGTGGAGCCTTCAAACTCACTTGGCCAGCAAGCACGGGAAAACGGATTGGTATCCGGACTCCCTCTCCCCCGCTGAAGACTCTCTATGTCACGTTCAGCAAACCAGCGGGGGAGAGGGTTGGGGTGAGGGGCGCAATCGAGGCGTACTTTTCTCCCCTCACCCCGAC
>JANNSB010000455.1:0-2901 GCA_031402175.1 Planctomycetaceae bacterium | reverse complement strand
GAGATCGATGGCGGTGATCCGGTCGCGCTCGAATCCGCTCTCGCCGAGCGGCCGTGCGCCTGGCTCGTCGAACGGGCGATCCTGCTCGGGATGCCGTGTGCCGCGCTCGGGGAGGTGACGGAGTCGGTCATCGCGGCCGTTGGCAAATTGACGCCCCTCGCGACCGGGGCGGCTACAGGGTCGGTCGTCGTACCCGTTGGCCGCGGCGATTCTGGCGCCGCCCTGCATCTCGCCATCGCTGTCGCAAAGGCAGAGAACCGCGCGCTTGTTCTAGTTGAACGCAGCGGTGAGGGCCTGTTCTCCAGTCCCTATGGGGATCTGCGTGGCGACGATGAACTGAGGCCGCGCAGGGAAGAGCTGTTCAACGCTGCTCTCGCCCGCCGCGAAGGACGAGGCGCGACGGCGAGTGCCATTGATGCAGCTTCATCTCTCGGCGTCAGCGCAGGCGGTTGGTTTCCGACGGCGGCTGGGGGAGACGGCCTTCGTGCCGCGCTTAAGAATTTCAACGGCGCCTTGCTCGTGCTTCCGTCAGAGACACGTCAGCCGAGCATTGCCGAGCGAATCCGAGGCATGACCATCGACAAGCTCCAACGGCTCGGTGTCCCTGTCCTTGTGGCAGACTAGATTCATAGTCCGACAGCCACGCGTCTGCTGGATCGTGGATCCGCACGACCTTGGTCGAGGTCTCCAGCGAAGGCATCGGCCCTTTGCCGTCTCTACCCTCGATGGCTGCGACGGCCAGCACGTACCGATACTGCCGAACGCCCGGAATGGCCTACATACGGTATGAGTGGAGCAGCAGGATGAGCACCGGAACATCTCCTGGGGTCGGAGTCAACGGTTCGCGAGCTTGGCGGACCGCCAGCCTGGGTGCGCTTGCTGGCAAGGGTATTGCCCGGGCGGCTGTCGCGTCCGTCGGCCCCGACCGAGCGGCTCGACAGGAGCGCGCCGCCCTTCGCACGGCCGAGGATGTCGCCCAAACCATGGGCAACATGAAGGGCGTGGCGATGAAACTTGGCCAGATACTGTCGCTGATGAGCGGGGCCGTGCCAGACAGCGTTGCTGACCAACTCGCAACGCTGCAGTCTCAAGCGCCGCCAATGGCCCCGGAACTTACACGCGCAACTGTCGCGGCGGAGTTGGGGCGTGAACCGGAGGATGTCTTCTCTGAGTTCGAGTGGACTGCCTTTGCTGCCGCTTCCATCGGGCAGGTCCACCGTGCGCGACTACGCTCTGGCGAGCAGGTGGCCGTGAAGGTGCAGTATCCCGGAGTACAGAAGGCCGTGTCGGCCGATCTCAAGAACATGGGTGCGATAGTTTCGCTACTTGGGATGGTATCAAGAGGCCTCGATGCTGGGCCGGTGATCGCCGACCTTTCGGCGGGGATCGCCGCAGAACTCGATTACACCGCCGAACTTAAGAGCCAAGAAAGGATCGGTGGACTGCTCGCGGGGCATCCGTTTGTTAGGATACCGAGAGTGTTTCCCGAGTTCAGCACGTCCCAGTTGCTAATTCAAGAATACGTCTCTGGTCACCCGGTTAGCTACGCGACAACGTTGCCTGCGGATGAGCGGAATCGGATTGCCGAGATCATCTTCCGATTCACCTTCGGGATGATGCACCGACATGGTATTTTCCAGGCGGACCCCCACGCTGGGAATTACTTGATCGACGACGATGGAAGCGTTGCATTCGTCGACTTCGGCTGCGTTGCCGAATTCTCTCCCAGTCGGCGCCGTCACTTGAACGAAATGATTGGCGGCGTTGTTGCTGGCGACCTAGATGTTTGGCGAAAAGGAATGGAAGACATCGGCTATCTGCCACCCCATTCGGACCTTTCCACCGAAGAACTCTGGGAGCACATGCGGCTCTACTACAGCTTTATCCTGGGTGACGGTGTGACCTTCACTCCCGAGCTTGCCGGTAGAATGGTCAAACAAAACCTTCAGCTCTCCGGAGATGTTGGCCGGGTCAACCGCAAGCTCAACATTCCCGCTGGCATGGTGTTCACGCAGCGCATCAACTTCGGCTTCACCGGGCTGATGGCTAGCCTGCGAGCAAACGGTCCGTGGAAATCGATCATCAGTGAATACGTCGCAGGATCGCTGCCGACCACCGACCTGGGCCGTCAGTCCCAGGCGTGGTCTCCCACCGGATGGATTTGAGGGGACACCACCTCGCGCGAGCTGAACGCAAGGCGCCACCTCAATGCCGCGAGCCCTTCGCCAGGCGGCCTTCGCCCGCTGACGTGGAAGCCACAGTGATCCCTGCGCGGCACCGAGGCCCACGCACGCCCACGGAGACCACGGCGGATGATTTCCGCGGTCTGGGCCACTGGATGCCCGTGGCCCGAAAGTCCCGCGGCGACGGGAATTACACTTTTCCCGTGCTGTCAGACGGGTGGCAGCCAGTACACGGCGTGGGTTCAAGCGGCATAACTTGGCTATGATGAGTAAATGGAACAGTCGTCGGCCATCGAGATTCGCTCCGGAACTTGGGGCATCCCCGACATTGAGGGGTTCCTCCATTCGGCCGTCATCCCGATGCGGCTTGCGACGCAGGGATCAGATTGGCCGCTTGTGCAGTCCCTGTGGTTTCTCTTCGACGATTCGGCGTTGTGGTGCTGCACCCCAACAGGACTCAGTCGTTGCGGCGCGCCTGCGAAAAGAGCCCCGTTGTGCCTTCGAGATCGCCGGCGACGACCCGCCGTAGCGGGGCGTGCGTGGGAGGGGTGTCGCGTCGCTCGATCCGGGGAGCGCGGTGAATTTGCTCGATCGCCTAATCGGCCGCTATCTCACCACCGGAGAGGCAGGGCTGGGGTCTTGGCTCCGGTCGCGTGTTTCGGATGAAGTCACCATTCGCATCGGCTCGCTCAAAGTGTCGTCGTGGGACTACTCGTCA
>JANNSB010000454.1:0-2023 GCA_031402175.1 Planctomycetaceae bacterium | reverse complement strand
GCCATTAATCATGAACCGGCTATCTGCCTGATGCAGACCGGCAACCAGGTGACTGGCCGGCCGTGCCTCGGGTCGTGGGCCTCCTATGGCCTGGGATCGATGAACGAAAACCTGCCGGCGTTCGTGGTGCTCATCGCCCGGCCATCGAACACCGAACAGGTGCAGGCGATCTCTGGCCGATTGTGGTCAGCAGGCTTCCTGCCGGGGTCGCATGCGGGCGTGTCGTTCCGCACGAGCGGCGATCCGATTCTGTACATCAACAACCCTCCCGGCGTGCCGTCGGAGGTCCGACGGACGACGCTGGATGGTTTGAACGCACTCAACCAGATCAATTACGGCAACCTGAGCGACCCCGAAACCCAGACGCGGATCGATCAGTACGAACTCGCATTCCGCATGCAGTCGAGCGTGCCGGAACTCGTCGATCTGAACACAGAGTCTCAAGCCACATTCGACCTCTACGGCGAGAAGGCCAAGGAGCCGGGCACCTTCGCCAACACGGTGCTGCTTGCCCGGCGCATGGTCGAACGCGGCGTGCGGTTCGTGCAGATCTATCACAACAACTGGGACACGCACGGCAACGTGGCCGGCAGGCTCCCCGACCAGTGCATGGATGTCGATCAGGCCTGCTACGGGCTGATTCAGGATCTCAAGCAGCGCGGCATGTTCGAAGATACGCTCATTATCTGGGGTGGAGAGTTCGGCCGCACGATCTATTCGCAAGGCGGACTGACAGCCGACAACTACGGACGCGACCACCACCCGCGGTGCTTCACGATGTGGATGGCCGGCGGCGGCACCAAGGGGGGCGCGATCTACGGCGAGACCGACGATTTCTCGTACAACATCGTCAAGGATCCCGTGCACATCCGCGACTTCCACGCCACGGTCCTGCACCTGCTGGGCTACGAACACGAGCGGTTCAGCTACACGTATCGTGGTCTCGATCAGCGTTTGACTGGCGTCGAGGAAGCGCATGTGATTCAGGAATTATTAGCGTAGGGCATCCTGCCGCGGAGTTCGCGAGATCTCGCTGTCGGATGGTGGTGTGTCCTAACGATGCCTCGGCCATGCACGGCGCCCTGACGTGCTTCGCCTTTTTCGGACAGTGTGCCATCTTATTCTGGAGGGCCCACGAGGAGCCATCCGATGTCGCAGAAGAGGTCTGGGAAGGTGTTGATTGGGAAGTCGCCTCATCGGCGGCGGTTCACGGAGGAGTTCAAGGCGGAGGCGGTGCAGATGCTGCTGGGGGTTCTGCAGCGTGATCGTCGTTGCGGCGTCATGGTTGCTGCTGACAGTGTTGCGAGTCACCTCGCGTTGGTCTCGAACTCCGTTTACCCATGTCGCTGCACTGTATGCCGCGTTGTTCCTCCCGATGATCGCAGGCATGAACGATTCGGAGCTGCGCGCGTTCGGTGCGCGGGCCTTCCTGGCCATGCATCCGCTGCTGACCACACTACTACTGAGTGGGGCAGCGGGTTGCACGCTGCTGCTGTCTCGTCTGGTCGTCGCCTTCGTCCGCAATCGAGAGGCCGGCCTTCGACAAAAATCACTTGCGGTCGCGGTGACGTTGATGACCGCGTTGCTCACGGCCGCCGGCGGCACTCGACTGGCAACTGAGTTCCGCGAACGCAATGCCGCTGAAACATGGATTCTTCCGGCAGTGATGGGAGATTCAATGGGGCTGAACATGTCCTTCGATGAACTCAAGCAGGCGACCGAACTGGAGGATGCCCACTGGACGTGGGCCTTGATGCAATGGCATGAGCAGCAGGGCACAACAGTTGCAGTACTGATAGCCGTCGCCTTGCTCGCGGTCGCTGCCAGACGCCGAACTCTCAACCAAGCAGAGGTAGACGACGGCAAGGCGGTTCCGACTGGTCGCATGGTTGAGGAGGTATTGTCGAAAGTCGTGTTCTCGTGAGTTGCAGAAAGGTGGCGTATCCTGCTGGGGGATTTCAACATTTCAGCGGCCCGACGCGGGCACCAGGATACGCCATGAGCCAGAGTACGAAAGCGATGC
>JANNSB010000453.1:0-21320 GCA_031402175.1 Planctomycetaceae bacterium | reverse complement strand
CGGTCAGGACGCACGCACACTTCGGTCACTTGACGCGCTTTCCCGCCGACTTGCTGGAGACCTTGAGCCGCTTGCCGCAGCTCGTACAGCTAATGTGGATTACCGCCGTGTCGTCGGACATGTCGACACTCTCCGAGAGCTAGCAAACAGTCATCAAATCGCCGAAATCGGACCTCGTGCCTGCTGCGACGGTTCCGAATAATCGGGACGACAGGATTTGAACCTGCGACCTCTTGACCCCCAGTCAAGCGCGCTACCAGGCTGCGCCACGTCCCGTGTGCGGTGAACGATGCCGGGGAATGAAGGCGGGTGAGGCCCGTCAGCACTGTTGCACTGAGGTTGCCCCCGGCTTAGCCCGACCGCTGGCGAATTCTAGTGGGGTTGACGATTCCCCACAATCGGGCCGATCGTGGGTTCTGACAGAGTTTGGCGGCCGATGGTTCACGGTTTGCGAAGAAGGGAAGCCGCCCTTGCGAGTCCGGCGGGGTTGAACCCCGCCGCTCGAACTTGAGCACAGTCGCTTTCCTCACCGGTTTCCTGATTGCCGCTGGATTCAATACGATATCGCTGCGTTCAACACATCAGGCAAGCGGCATCATTTTCCGGGAAGTTCGACCCATCACATCGGCCATGGAAACACATACGGACTGGCATCTGCTGGCAACTCGCGTGCTCGCGGGGCATCTGCTGACGCGAGACGAAGCCCGTGAGATACTGCACGCGACCGATGAGGAGACCCTCGACCTGCTGGCCGCCGCGTACCGCATTCGCCGTCGTCACTTTGGGAACGACGTACAACTCTATCTGTTGCGAAACGCCAAGAGCGGATTGTGTCCCGAGGATTGCGGCTACTGCTCTCAGTCGGCTGTATCGGAAGCCGACATTCCAAAGTATCGATTCGACAGTGTCGACACGTTACTCGCCAAGGCGCGAGAGGCACGAGCGGCCCAGGCCCGTACATTCTGCATCGTGGCCAGCGGCCGGGGGCCAAGCGATCGCGAGGTCGCACACGTGGCCGATGCGGCAAGAAAGATCAAAGACGAACTGGGGATGCATCTTTGCGCCTGCCTGGGCTTGTTGACTCCAGATCAGGCGGAAGTGCTGGCCGGGGCCGGCATCGATCGCATCAATCACAATCTCAATACTTCGAGCCGATACTACGAAGAAATCTGTTCGACGCACACGTATCAGGACCGTCTCGACACACTGCGGACTGCTCGCCAGGCAGGCATGGAACTGTGCAGTGGTCTGATCGTGGGCATGGGGGAAACGTTCGACGATGTGCTCGATGTGGTGCTGGAACTGCAGTCATTGGCGGTGTCGTCGATACCGGTGAACTTTCTGCATCCCATCGATGGCACTCCCCTGGAGGGACAGCGAGTGCTCGATCCGCGCTACTGCCTGCGGGTGTTGTGCCTGCTGAGGTTCGCCCATCCGACCACCGAGATTCGCGTAGCAGGCGGCCGAGAGGTGAACCTGCGGAGCCTACAGCCGTTAGGTTTGTATGCGGCCAATTCGATGTTCGTCAGCGACTACCTGACCACGAAAGGACAGTTGCCGGAGGAGGACTATCAGATGATCGCGGACCTGGGGTTTGTGGTGTCCGTAGCAGCACCGCACGAGCATCCCGAGGCCGTCGTTGGTCATTAGCCACTCACTTGTCATTTGGTTCTCGATTCTGGATCAGTGACAAGTGACCAAGGACAAATGACAATTCTTTCCAAACTGACCTTACAAAGTTCTTGAACATTTGTACACTTCTCCGATAACGAAAGTACCACAACGGCAAAATCCTCGCCAGGAGAGACGAAATGGCCCCCAAACCCAAATCTGTTTCGCGACAAACGGCTGCCACGAGTGAATCCCAGCAGATGCTGGAACACGCCCTCGGACAAATCGAAAAGACGTTCGGCCAAGGCGCGGTGATGCGGCTGAACGAACCGGCCAGCGGACGGATCGAAGGCATCTCCTCCGGAGCGCTGTCTCTCGACATCGCCATGGGGGGACAAGGCTTCCCCCGGGGACGAATGATCGAACTCTTCGGGCCGGAGTCGTCCGGCAAGACGACACTGGCGCTGCACGCCGTCGCGAGCGCTCAGAAGGCAGGCGGAATCGCGGCCTACATTGATGCCGAGCATGCGCTCGATCCTTCGTGGGCGAAACGACTGGGAGTGAACCTCGAAGAATTACTCGTCAGCCAGCCTTCGTATGGTGAAGAAGCTTTGCAGATCGCCGAGATGCTCATCAAGTCGAACGCGGTCGATGTCATCGTCGTCGATTCAGTCGCCGCTTTAGTACCCAAGGCCGAACTCGACGGAGAGATCGGCGACAAGCATATTGGCCTGCAGGCCCGCATGATGAGCCAGGCCATGCGCAAACTGACGGGCGCCATCGCAAAGTCCAGAACAACCGTGATCTTCATCAACCAGATCCGCGAAAAGATCGGCGTGATGTTCGGCAGCCCCGAAACGACGCCGGGCGGCAGGGCTCTCAAGTTCTACAGTTCGTGTCGACTCGATGTGCGCCGGGTTTCCATCCTCAAGGACGGCGAGGAATCCATCGGCATGCGGATGCGCGTCAAAGTCGTCAAGAACAAAGTCGCCCCGCCGTTCCGCATGGCGGAGTTCGATATGCTCGGTACCCGCGGTATCAGTACCGAGGGGGACATTCTCGATCTGGCGGCCGAGATTCGTATCGTCAACAAGAGCGGCGCGTGGTTCACCTATGGCGACCTCAAGCTGGGGCAGGGCCGCGACAAGTCTCGTACCTATCTGGAAGAGAATCCCCAACTCACTCAGGAGATCAGGCAGAAGGTGCTCGATGCCAGCCTCACCGGTAAGGTTCGCGTTTCTAAGATTGGCTTGGCCGACAGCAATGGGGCGGAGGAATGATGCCGTCGCGGCTGTTTGACCTGTCGGACTGGACTCAGATTGAGATTACGGGCCGGGACCGGCAGTCGTTTCTGAATGGGTTTTGCACCAACGACATCAAGCGTCTTTTGCCGGGCGAGGGTTGCGAGGCATTCCTGTCGAACATCAAGGGGCGAGTGATTGGACATATCCATGTCTATGCCGACGATCGCCGCCTGTGCCTGGAGAGTGAGCCAGGCCAGGCGGCGACTGTTATTGGACATCTCGACAAGTATCTCATTTCCGAGGACGTGCAGCTCGTCGATCGCAGCCAGACATGGGGCCTCTTACTGATTGCCGGAGACGAGGCCCAGCAACTGCTTGGAACGAGTGATTTGTGTTCATCACCCCCCGGGGAAGTCGACCGGCACATGGCGTTGGCGGTAATCGACGGGGCTGCTGGCCACGCGTCGATTCGTCGCGTCGACATGGTTGGTGGGCCATGTTGGACGGTCTCCGCAGATGCGTCGGCGATTGATCGATTGCGGGTCAGGCTTACCGACTCCGGGGTAAAGTTGTCCAATCGCAACACGTTTGAGTCGCTGCGCGTTGAGCATGGCTACCCGCTGTTTGGAGTCGATCTCACCGAGGACAACCTCGTGCATGAGTCGGCCCGCGTGCGGCAGACGATAAGTTTCACGAAGGGCTGCTACCTGGGTCAGGAGCCGATCGCCCGGCTAGATGCGCTGGGTCACGTCAATCGCCATTTGTGCCGTCTGCGATTCTCCAGCACGACGGAAGTCGCAGCGGGGGCAAATGTACTGCAGGCATCCACGTCGGGGGCCGATGCAGTCGGCCACATCACATCCGCGGCACCCGTCGCATCCTCACAGGACAAAGACGCATGGGCTGCGATCGCCCTGGTGAAGCGGATGGCTGGGGCGCCCGGAACGAATCTGCTTGTCCAGGTCGGCGGCAACGTGACAGTCGATGCGACCGTCGCACCTCCGGCGTAACGAAACGAACAACGCTTCACTCCGGAACTACTGGCGGCTCGCGAACGAGATCCGTATCGACCCCATCCTGTAACTCCGTGATCTCATCGAGCACCGACTCGACAGCGGCGGCATCGGACTGCACCGAGAAGTCGACGGTAATGCTGCGGCTCTCGCCCGCTGCGAGCACCGGCAGGCGTCCGGCGGCGCGTTCGATGCGGCGGTTGTACGGGTAGCAGGTGCCCGGTTCGAGTCCGGTGACGTAGCCGTCTGCGAGAGCAGTGGTGTTCTTCCACAGCGTGAAATACGGCAACTCCTCGGTTGACCAGCGCATCGCAACCGATGCGGTCTGGTCGGCATTCACGAGTGCCGCCACCGCATTACCAGACTCGTTCGCAATTGGGTCGAGTAGATAGACATCCTCGATAAACCCCGGCGTCGGGCCGGCATAGGTGGTCCAGTCATCGAGATTGCCGGCGGAGTGCGCGTTCATCGGAGTGACGCTGCGAGTCGCCACGGCCACTCGTGAGCCTTCCGCGAGCAACCCCGCGCCGGCGTCATTCGTACCGAAGTTCGTGTGATAGATCATCTCGAATTCCTGTTCAGCGGTGCTGTCGTTGGTGACAGTGTCGGTAATCGACCAGGCACTCTCGCCAGGCGTGACCGAGAGTTCTGAATTCATATCGAGCTTCGGGCCGAAGAACACGCGTTCGCTCACGAGACCGCTCAGTGTTATGCGATACGGCGGCACCTGCTGGATGCGGACCTCGACCCGTGAGGCGGGGATGTTGCCGATCTTGCCATGCAGCGTCAGGTCCATTTCACCCGGGTCGCCGGTGTTCGTGGTAAAGACGTCGGTCCCAGGATGTCCGGCGAATTCGAGACCGCAGCGCACCATCAGTTCATTAAAGCCCTCGATCCAGCCTAGTCCGCCCCGGCTGTCGAGGTTGATGTAGGACGGATGCACCACCTCGTCAATCGGCGAATCCCAGCCCAGCCAGATGTCGCCCGCCTGCACCGACAGAATGCTCATCCCGCGCGTCGGCACGAGCGTGATCTGCAACTGGTTCGTGTAGATCGTGATGAGTTCGCACCCCTCCTGCCGACCGCCGTGCAATGTCTCGCGGCGGACTGAGAACGGTTCATCCGTTTCGATGCCGAGCGACTCCGCGCTAACGAAGAAATCGCCCGCCTCGGCGTCCCCCTCGGTCGAAGTGAGGACATACCGCCACGGAACCGCCTCGTCTGCTTGCGCGACGTGGTTCACGGTGCACACGAGGCACATGGCCAGAGTAATTCGCAGCATCGTCATTCCTCACAAAGAGTCTCGTTGTCGATCAAACCAGATGGGCATCAAGCACAGCGCACCGCACGAACGCCCGTGCGGTAATAGAAATGTAACAACATCGCGACTACCGCCGACAGCCTATCGCTGGCTAGTTTCGTGCCTTGCGGACAAGACCCGGTCGCACGTCGGCACCCAGTGGCAATACGTTACCGCGTCGGAAGTGTTCCCAGCCGATGGCGGCCATGGCGGCGTTGTCGGTGCAGTACGACTTCTCTGAAACAATGGTTTGGATGCCGTCTGTGCGGGAGAGTTCCCGCAGCCTCTCACGCAGCAGGGTATTCGCCGCGACGCCGCCTCCGACGAGCAGTCGCTTGTGTCCCGTGAGCCGCAGAGCGTGGCGCGACTTTTCAATCAGCACGTCGACGACGGCCTGTTGAAAGCTCGCGGCGAGATCGGCGATGCGCTGGGATGTCAACTCAGGCGGATTGACGGTCGAACCCGGTAGGCCCCTCACTTCGTAGAGGAGCGAGGTCTTCAATCCGCTGAAGCTGAACTCCAGTCGCTGCGGCTCCTTGATGAAGGATCTCGGAAAGGCGAACGCGTCCGATCGTCCAGACGCAGCCGCCGCCTCGATCGCAGGTCCACCGGGGTACGAAAGGCCCAGCACCGAAGCGGCCTTGTCGAATGCCTCGCCGGCGGCATCATCGAGCGTTGAGCCGAGAAGTTCGATGTCGGTAGCAGAACGGCACTCGTACAAGTTCGAGTGGCCACCACTCACGACAAGTCCGACCGCGGGAAATGCAGACTCGCCGGGCGGCAAACTCATCTGGCAGGCGAACAGATGAGCCTCGATATGATCGACGCCGACGAGCGGCAGGCCGAGCGTCCAAGCGAGGGTCTTGGCGGCGGTGAGTCCGACCAGCAGGGAACCGACGAGTCCGGGGCCGGTGACGGCGGCAATCACCGAGAGATCCTGCAACGTGCAACCCGCCATCGCGAGCGCCTCGTCGATGACGGGCAAAATGCGTTCGAGGTGCGCCCGCGAGGCGATCTCGGGCACGACGCCGGCGAACCTTGCGTGCAGTGCCGCCTGCGAGGCGACAATGCTCGAACGGACACGGTACTGCTCGTCGATCACTGCGGCAGCCGTCTCGTCGCACGACGATTCGATCGCCAGCATCAGTCGCGGTGATTCAGTTTTTTCAGCCACGCCAGACTCCACGGCCTGGCTTCAGGCGGCCCTGGGGATCGGGCGCGGAATGATCGGTACCGTCGGCGAGACCGCTTCGATGATGTCATTCAGTCGCGGATCACGGAGCCGACTTTGCGGCTCTGCCTCGGTATCAGGATCGGCTTCTTCCGCAGGTTCCTCGCCGCCGTTCGCATCATCGGCTCCGGTGTCATCACCAGGCGCGTCGTCGTCGGGAGCGGTGTCGTCGGCTGCATCGCCATCGACGGCAGCCGATGTGTCGCCAGCCTCATCCTCACTCGTTTCTGTGCCTTCTACATCCGGGTCTTCCGGCGAGTCGAGTTTCTCGACCACGTAGGCGAGCGCCTTGTCGAACTGTGTATCGACGAATTCACGGGCCGGAGTTTCGCTGCCGAGCACGTCGCGGGCGCGGCGGTCATCGCTATAGGCGAGCAGATCCTCGAACGTGAAGTGAAAATCGTATCCATCATCAGGCATCACACCCCATTGATCGCTCTCGGACATACTTGGCTCGCGGTGAATGTTCTCGCCGCTGGGCCGGTGATAGCCGGCAGTCGTGAGCTTGAGCTGGCTCTCTCCCTCTTCGAGTTCGATGACGTTTTGCACGCTGGCCTTGCCCCAACTGCGTTCGCCGACAATGATCGCGCGATCGTGATCCTGCAGACAGGCGCTGACGATCTCACTGGCCGAGGCGCTGAAACGGTTGATGAGCACCGCCATCGGGAAATCGCGGAAGGTTCCAAAACGCTTCGCGGTCCAGGAGCGTTCCTCGACATTGCGACCCTGCGTGCTGACGATCACGCCGTTGTCGATGAACATGTCGCTGATTTCGATCGCCGATTCGAGCAGTCCGCCGGGATTGCCGCGCAAATCGAGAACCAATCCTCGCATCCCCTCGGATCGCAGAGTATTGAGTGCCGCCCGCATCTCCTCCGAAGAACGCCGGGTGAAGTGCGTCAGCCGGATGTAGCCAATCTTGCGCTCGTCATCGAGCATGAAGTTCCAGGTGCCGTCCTCGTTGCGCGAGTCACCCAAGACCGTGTCGAGCTGGATGATCTCGCGCGTGAGCGGGATGTCTTCCACCTCATCGGTTCCGACTCGGAGGACTGAAACAGTGATGGTGACTCCCGGCTCCCCCTTGAGGATCGAAATCGCGGTTTCAATCTCTTCGCCAACCGTAAAATCGGCAACGGCTCTGCCATCCACCGCAATGATGCGGTCACCGGGCCTGAGACCGGCTCGATAGGCGGGCGATCCGGGCAGCGGGCTCATGATCTCGATATTGCGTTCGACGGGATCGAACTGCACCTGGATACCGACGCCACCGAACTCCTGTTCGATCTCCTCGGTGAAATGGGCCAGCTCCTCGGGGCTGATGTAGTCGGAATAGGGGTCGAGCTTGGCGACCATGCCGCGAATCGCGGCTTCCATCAGATCGCGTCGGTCGATCTCGGTGACGTAATTGCGATCGATCTGCTCGAAGGTGTCGACGAACACCTGCATCAGTTCGAAGTATTCTTCATCCTCGGTGAGCGACTGTTCCTCGGTGGTCGGCTCTTCGACCGCCGTGTCGTCGGCGATCAGGGCTCTCGAACTCGCCGAAATGAAGCAGGCGCAATACAAAACCCCAAACCAAGTTCGACGCGGCATCGACGACCTCCAAGTGACAGCGAAAAAAACCTCCAACCCGCTAGCGGGCCTGGGGAACTCCAGTTCCCGACGGCCAGTTCGCGATTGGTCGCTGAAATTCTAGGTCGAGCGTCGGATTAGAGGAAGGCCGACGTTGATGAGAGAGAGCCTCAATCCCCAATGTCGCCCGCTCAGGCGGCCAATTGGTTCTGCTGGCCATCGTCTTCGGTCGGAATGCGGTCGTCGACGTTGGTGGCCATGCCGGTCGCGCGCAGCAGTCGGATGGCCTGCCATGTGGGATCGAATTCCCACCAGCGATGGCCAGCCGGCGCGACATGCGGATGGGCGTGGTGATTGTTGTGCCAGCCTTCCCCATAGCTCAGGACGGCCACCCACCACAGGTTGCGGGATTCATCAGTCGTCTCGTAATTACGATATCCCCACAGATGGGTGGCGGAATTCACGAACCAGGTGCTGTGATAGGCGAGCACCATCCGCAGACAGAGGCCCCAGATCACGCAAGGCCAGCCGCCGATGAAGTACAACGCGATGCCGACGCCCACCGGCCAGATCACATAGGTTTTCTCGAAGAACTGCAGCACCTTGTCGTTCATCAGATCCGGGATGAATCGCTGATACAGCTTCTCGCGAGTCTTGGGATTGACGTAGTGAAACATCCACTCCATGTGCGACCACCATTTACCGTCGAGCGGTGAGTGAGGATCGCCCCCCTTATCGGAACGGGCGTGATGCAGACGATGCACGGCTGCCCAGGTGAGGGGCTTGCCTTCTCCCGAGATCACTCCGCAGAACGAGGCGAAGACATGCGCCGGCCAGGCGAGCTTCAACGAGCGATGCGACAGGCAGCGGTGATACATCAGGCAGATGCCGATGCTGCAGGTCAACCAGTGCAGAACAATTGTGGCGCCCAGCGCCTGCCAGGTGAAGAACCACGGCGACAACAGGGCGCCGGCATGCATGACCACCATCCAGACCAAGACAACCCAGTCGATCTTGGGACTGCCCCCGGGAGAATACGCGTCGTAGATCTCTTGACGATCGTCGGTTGTGTCGTTGGCAACTGTATCGTTGACGGAACTGTGGGGTTGATGCAAACCGGCCGGATGGAACGCATCGACTTCGCGGAGACTCGCTGGCGTGCCGCGGGTTTCGATCGCAGTGGGCCGGGTTCGCGAATGCATGTGGTCGGATTCGGGCAGACTCACGCCGGAGGAGGACGCGACGGTATGTGGCATTGGGGGATTGTTTCGGGAGCGGGTGTATTCAGGGTGGATCATTGGAGGGGCAGCTCTCAACTCGGAGCGCCTCCATTGGTGGAACTCTAGCAAAGAGTTCGGCAGAACCCGGTCAGGACGGCTTCAAAGTTCAGTCAAACTTGTGTCACGGTCACAAGTGTGTCACAGGACGAACTCGCAGCGCCTGGGTCTGGCAAGGAGGGCGGATTGCGCAGGTCAGCATGGTCGTGCTACCCGCGAATTGTTGGCACCAACTCGAACGCCACAGCTCATTTTTCGCTATAGACATGCAACATCTGCCTGGACTGCTGCGCCAAGAGCTGACGCAGCTCGGCGGGCTCGAGGACTTCTGCTTGCGGTCCAAATCCGAACAGCCAGTTCGCGATCTCATTGAGACCATCGACCTCGACGCGAAAGTCGAGACTGCCGTCGGGATTGAACGAGGTGTGTTGAGTCTTGTGCCACGTTACCTCGGCGACATCGCGGGCGACTGCAGGCGAAAACCGCACGCGCACCTCGGCTCTGTGCTCCTTGTCGCGTTCAACCTGCCAGGCGTTGCCAAAGTGACTGGCGATGGAGAACCGGTCGGGGACTTCAAACTTCGTGTCCTTAAGTTTCAGATCGAGGAATCGCGACACCTGAAAAGTCCGCGAAGTGCGATGCCGCGACGACCACGCCACAAGATACCAGCAACGCTTGATGAAGGTGAGTCGATAGGGATGCAGCAACGCACGAAACTGTGTGCCGTCGGTGCTGCTGTCGTAACGCACTTTGACCTGCCGGCGTTGCGTGATCGCCTGTTGCAGCAGATTCAAGAACGTCGTCGTGCGGTCGAGGCCGCCTTGACGGGGAGCGGTCAACAGGTCGTCCTGCTTATGGACATCGCCCAGAAGATGCTGCACGTCCGCGGGCAGGCGATTGAACAGCTTGATCGTCGCGCCGCGCAAGGCCTCGGCCACCGCGTTGGGCTTGCGACGCGAACTGCCATTGCTGACTGTTTTTTTCCTGTTCAGCGCCAATCGCAACAGCCCGAGCACCTCCTCCAGTGTGAGTTCCGTCGAAGGGAGATAGGTGCCGCCAGGCAACCAGAAGCCCTGTCGCTTCTCATCATAAATGATGTTGAAACCCGCCTCGGTGAGGGCGTGCAAGTGTTCCGTGACTTCATCCTTGTCGAGTCCGACCTCATCGGCGAGGCCTTGTTTCGACAGGGCTTCGCCCGACTGTAACCAATGCAAGATCGAGAGAAGTGAATCGATATGCTCTGCTTCGTGTGACATAGGCGTGCGAGTTAGCCTCGGAATCTGGCTGACAATAGAATGGATTCCAGTTGATAAAATCTCAACGAAAGAACAGTCGAATAAATCGAGACGAATTTTTCGCGCGGGAATCCTTGAAATTCGTATCCAATGGGTTTGTACTCAACGAGCGGCGTGAAGTCGTTCCCCGCAACCGAATGGCGAAGTGGAAATGAGGTAACAACTCTCGTGGCAAGATGTTGGAACAATTAGGTAGTAATCGATTGCGGGTCACTTGTCAATCCGCCGCAGGAATTGATATCCCAAAGGGCTGTCGCCAAGTGAATGCGCCCGAAAGAAGGCGTGCACCGTTTGCACCAGGCGATTGTCCCAATCCTTTTGGAAAAATCGTTCAACAATCACCAACCACGCGCGAATCTCGGGGTTGTATAATTGCGTGTTTCTTCGTCACTAGCTGGAGGCTCTAGGCATGAGTTCATTGGTGAAAATCGGGAAGTGGATGTTTGCCGTTGTCGCCGGAGTCGGTTTGGGAGCGGCGGCTGTCGCCCTGTCTCAGCCGGGTGATCTGGCACTGGAAACTGTTCCGGCCGCGCCGTCTCCACAAGATTTGTCGATGGCGTTTCGTCATGTGGCCGAGCACTCGCTCCCGGCCATAGTGGCCATCGACACGGTGGGATCAGCAGGTACAAACGGCGGGCAAGGTCCACACGACGAAGAGTTCTTCCGACGGTTCTTCGAAGAGAATCCGGGACAGGCTCCCGAGATGCCCGAAGACTTCAACTTCGAGGACTTGCCCCCCGAACAGGGGAATGGGTCGGGTTTCATCATTGATGCTTCCGGCATCGTTATGACGAACAGCCACGTCGTGGAAGGAGCGGAGAGAGTCGTCGTCCGCATGTTCGACGGCCGCGAGTACGAAGCGACCTCCTGGGATTATGATCCTCGCTCCGATGTGGCGGTGATTCACATCGAAGCCGATGGCGAACTGCCGGTGATCCCGCTGGGTGACAGCAGCCAGATGCAGATCGGAGACTGGGTGCTCGCGATGGGGAACCCGTTCAACGTGGGGACGACCGTTACTGCGGGAATCATTTCTGCCATTGGACGCGGCCCCGGGATCAATGAACGCGAGGACTACCTGCAGACTGACGCGGCGATCAATCCCGGCAACAGCGGCGGGCCACTCGTCAGTCTGAACGGCGAAGTCGTCGGCATCAATACCGCCATCTCGACCCAGAGTGGCGGGTACGACGGCGTCGGATTCTCGATTCCCATCAACATGGCGCGCTGGGCGGCCGACCAATTGATCGAGCACGGCTATGTACGCCGTTCTTATCTCGGCGTCGCGCTGCAGGAGCTCGACGGCGCCCTGCGAGGACACTTTGGCGTTCCGCTGGGGCAAGGTGCTCTGGTCGGACAGGTGATTCCCAACACGCCCGCCGATGCCGCGGGATTGGAGGCCGGCGACGTGATCCTGAGCATCGACGGGAACGTGATCAATGGACGTGCTCACTTGCAGGAGATCGTCGAGCGGATCGAACCGGGAACGACGGTCACATGCGGAATCTTGCGCGATGGCGGCAACATGGATATCGAAATCTCACTCGAAGAGATGCCGAGCGACTTTACACCCGCCATGCAGCGCCGCAGGCCGGCGACTCCCGAGGAAGAGGAACCTGAAACCGAAGAAGCGATGAGCTATCAGCAGTACGGCTTCGAAGTCTCGGACATTACTGACGATGTCGTCGAGCAGTTCGAACTGCCGGATAATGTGGAAGGGGTCGTCGTCGTTTCCGTCGAGGCCGACACACCCGCCGGCGACGCGGGGCTGACTGCGGGCGACATCATCACCAAGGTCGGACAACAAGATGTATCGTCCGCTGAGGAGTTCGACGCGGCCGTTCAGGAGATGCAGCCGGGAAAAGGCCTCCTGTTGCAAGTGCAGCGCGGCGAGGCCTCGCGTTTCGTGATCCTGAAAACCGAGGAGTAGGGAACGGACGAGAGCATGGAGATTCGCGAGTGGGCCTGGCGCATCGTGGCCTCAGGTTCTCTGGAAGAGAAGTTGCAGCCGGTGCGTGAACCGTTCACCGATCACGCACCGGGCACCGCGCTCGTCTTCCTGCAACCTGCCCGCCCGGCGAATCTTCGATTTGCTCGACGCCGCACCGCGCCTGCGATGCCATCCCTGTCGGCGATGCATGATCCGGCAAAGCGGGCAGTGGCGCATCACATCATGGCGAATCACGAACTGCAGGCCCTGGAAGTCATGGCCCGCACGCTGCTCATGTTTCCCGACGCGCCCAGCGACTTTCGACTCGGCATGACCTGGGTGATGGCAGATGAACAAAAACACACCCGCATGCACGTCGAACGCGCCCGCGTCCTTGGTCTCGAATTCGGAGACCTGCCGGTCAACTGTTACATCTGGAAGAAGTCGCTCGCCTTCGCCAATGTGCTGGACTACCTGGCCGGTCTGCCATTGGTCTTCGAAGGTCGCAATCTCGATCATACCCTGGAGTTCGCCGACGCATTTTCACAGGCGGGGGACGAGCGCAGCAGTGTCCTCATGCGCACGGTCCATCGCGACGAAATCGAGCATGTGCGATTCGGGGTCGATTGGCTCCGGCGACTCAAGCCCGCCGAATGGAGCGATTGGCAAGCGTTCACCACCCACCTGCATTTCCCTTTGAAGGCGGAAAAGGCGGTCGGCGACGTTTTCCAGCGCGAGGCCCGCCTCGCTGCGGGAATGACCGAGGATTTCGTCCGGGAACTGGACGCATTCACACAACGCAAATAGGCAATGTCGAACGGAACAGAATATGGGTTGTACGGGACGGTTTGAGCCGATCTCCCGTTCCTCGCTCCTAGCCGCTTGTGCGTGCTCACCAAGGGCCATTAGCTTAGCTCGAACAGCAGAATCTGCCGGGAATCGACGCCTCCACGCCTAACGATCATTCCGGCTGGAGAAACCCTGTCGATTGCCGTTCTTATGCGACTTGTAAGCCGTGGTGGCCCGGTGAGTTGGACTCAAGGACCCCCTGCGAGATTATCGATGGTATCGATGCGATGGATTCTTGCGGGAATCCAGCGCACAGGATTCCAGCCAGGGAAGGCGCGAATCCCATTGGCCGTGATTGGCGGAGCGACTGCATGCAATCTCGAACTACCCTGATCCTCATTCTGATTGTCGGCGTCTGTCTGGGGCTGGCCCCGGACCGAGTCTGGGCGCAGCCTCTCGAAGAAGAGCAGTCGCCGCTGGCGACCGAGCCGACCACGCCAGATGAGTACGTCGATGCCGTCCTGCTGCTGCTGCGTCTCGGGCGTCCCGAACTTGCCAGGGACTACCTCGACCAGTTGCTGCAATTGAACCTGGATGATGCGATGCTGCTTTCACTCCGTGAGTCGCACGGGACGGCCACCTTTCTGCAACTCGCTCGTCTCGAATCTCTGCGGCCTGCATCCGCGGACCTCCTGGCGATGATGAACACCGCGACGATCAACCACATCAATGACCCTCAGACGTTGCAAGACGTCATCCAGCGACTGACGGGAACATCACGCGAGCAACAGCAGGCCATCACCGAACTCAAGTTTCTCGGACCCGAGGCGGTCCCGATCATTCTCCAGCGGATTCAGAACCCGCAGGAGGGAGATGATCCCGATCAGTTGGCATTCGCGCTGACCATGCTCGGCCCGTCCGTTTCGCCGCCGCTCATCGCGGCTCTCGACACCCCGGATCAACGTCTGCAAGGCATCATCCTGTCGATCCTGGGACGAATCGGGAGCACGCGGGATGTGCCGTTCCTGTGGGTCTATGCGTTTCCCGATGCTCGGTCCGCCAACATTCAAGCCGCGGCCCGCGAGACGATCGCCCGCATCGAATACGGTGATCCATTGGCGGCACAGCGCGTGAACAATTTCGGCGTCGCCGAGCAATTGCACGCGCTGGTCATTCAGCACCTGCAAGGTGAAGTGATCTGGGACACAGACGATGCCGGCATGGCGACGATGTGGGCCTACGCTGCGCCCAGCGACTCTCCGGTAATGCATCAGGTGAGCCCGGCATCGGCTTCGCGCTTCATGGCGGAATGGCTGGCCCGCGACCTGTATGAACTCGATCCCGACAATATCGACTCCCAGGTGCTGCTGACGGCCACATTGCTCGAGCACGAAGTGCACCGCGCGGGTTGGAACCAGCCGATTCCGCAAGGCGCGGGCACCGCGCACGACCTGGCGCTGCTCGGGGGCAGTGATCTGTGCCAGCGCGTGGCGGCGTTGGCTCTCGAGAACCAACTCACAGGCGCGGCGATCTCGTCGATCATGGCGTTGGGACAAAATGGAGGGGTCGATCTCCTGTATGGGAGCGACTCCGATGCCTCCGTGCTGGTCCAGGCTCTCAATGATGTCGAACCACGAGTTCAATTCGCGGCAGCCGAAGCCGCCATGCTCTTGCAACCGAGTGAAGCTTTCCCGCACGCGAATCGGGTCGTGGAAATCTTCGCCAAGGGATTGACTTCAAGCAGTCAGCCGGAAACGGTCATCATCGATCCCAACGAACAGCGCGGCGGGCGCATGGCGGGACTGCTCGGCGAAATGGGCTATCGTTCGCGAGTCACCGCCACGGGACAGGAAGGCTTCGAGCGCGTGGCCGAACACGGCGACGTGGTGCTGGCCGTCATTCACTTGAACTCGATCCGCTGGGAATTGACGCAGACGGTTTCAAACCTCCGGGCCGACGCCCGTACTGCTTCAGTCCCGATCGCGATCTACGGGCCGCTCGGACTCGAAGACCGCGCGGAAGTGCTGTCGCAGCGCCATCCCAACGTCTTCTATGTTCATGAGGCCTATGATTCGCATGATCTGCGCCACCAGTTGTTGCCTGTGCTGGCTCAACTCTCTCCGCCGGATCCGACGCCCCAACAACTCAACGAACGCAAGCAGGCATCCGCCTATTGGCTCAGGCAGATCGCCCTCTCAGGTCGATTCGACATCTTCCCGTTGAATGATGCCGAGGTCGCCTTGGGCGAAGCTCTCAACGATCCCAACGTCGCCGCGAATGCGATCGTCGCGTATGGCAGCATCGGGCGTGCGGAAGTTCAGGCGCGATTGTTGGAACACGCCACCGCTCAGGGAGTCGATCCGACTCAGCGGCAGCGGGCGGCGCTGCACCTGGCGTTTCACCTCAAGAAGTTCGGCGTGTTGCTCGGTCAGAGTGACCTGCAGCGCCTGCAGGACGCTCATTCAGCGGAGACCGATGTCGGAGTCAAGTCGCTGTTGTCGGCGGCGATTGGCGCCATTCCGAGGGATTCAGGCACAGTCGCTCCGCTGCTTGAGGCGTTTCCGCCGACAACTGTTCCCGGGCCGTAAACGCGCGACAGCATCCAGACGAATTCAGCGGTCAAGGAAGGCCGGCATGTACGAGGACTACTGGAACCTGAAGCAAGCCCCGTTCGAGAACGATGCGGACCCGCGCTTCTTCTTCGCGGGACGCAGCCATCAGGGCGCGCTGCTCAAGCTGCAGTATCTGGCCGAGGGGGGCAAGGGGATCGGCGTGCTGGCCGGCGACTCCGGCAGCGGCAAGTCGTACCTGACCCATGTGCTCGCTCACGGTCTCGACCCCGCGCGATTCGAAGTGATCCGCCTGTCGTTCCCGTTTCTCGATGGCTCGGAACTGTTGGCCTGGTGGGGCCGACATCTGGGAGCCAGGCATTTCTCTCGCGAACAAGACCTGCTGCTGGATGACATCCTGGAGAGGCTGCGCGAGTTCACCGCCGAGGGTCGTCAGCCGGTGCTGATACTGGATGAAGCCCATCTGCTGACCGAAGACCAACTGCAA
Source organism: Planctomycetaceae bacterium (assembly GCA_031402175.1). Lineage (GTDB taxonomy): Bacteria > Planctomycetota > Planctomycetia > Planctomycetales > Planctomycetaceae > JANNSB01. The sequence goes on along the minus strand of JANNSB010000453.1, from coordinate 5,001 downwards.
GTGCTGCAGATCATGTCGGGCCTGTCGCAGGAGACCGGCTGCAAGCTGAGCCTGATTCTGGTGGGCCGGAATGATCTGCTCGTGCGGGTGAATCATCTGCGGAGTCTGGCCGATCGCATCACGGTGCGGGCGGGACTGCATCCCTTCGATGCTGCTGAAACCCGCCACTACGTGTTGCACCGGCTCCAGACTGCCGGCGCACCCGCCAGCATGTTCGACGACGAAGCGCTCAAGGCCTTTCACGAACACGCGCAGGGGCTGCCCCGCAAGATCAATCAGCTCTGTGACCTGGCGCTCCTGGTCGGCTATGCCGACGGCTTGCGCCGACTGTGCCCGATCGACGTGCGAGCCGCCGCCGAAGAACTGGCCGAGGTCTCCGTCGATTGATCGGCGTGTCTGAGCCGGAAGCGTCAGCGACGGGGCCGTGAGAGCCAATGCTCGTCCAAGTCCGGAGCAGCGTGAGAAATAGGACTCATTCCGATCTCCGCGTTTAGCGCCGTCTTTCGCAAGGCGCGCCTGCTTTCGATTGATTGCCGGATATCACGCCGCCCTCGCTAAGCATCGGGTTACCGTGGGAACGACTGCGTGGTTGCATGACGACACGCGCTGCTTCAACATACCTCGCAAGCTTCCTCACTACTAAACCTGCTCCATGATCCGCGTCGTCAACGTCACGCAGCACTACAGCATCAAGCCGGTCCTCAAGAACATCAATCTGACGATCGGTGAGAGCACGCGCGTCGCCGTCATTGGCCCGAACGGCATGGGCAAGACGACGCTGCTGAGCGTGATCGCCGGCGTCCTGCAGCCGCAGAAGGGTTATGTTGAGATCGACGGTATGAAACGCCGCGAGTCGCTCGACACGGAACTGGAGATCCGCCGGCGGGCCGTCTTCCTGCCCGACCAATGCTGGCTGCCGAAGAACCATACCGGACGCGAATACCTCATTCGCGTCGGCAAGCTCTACGACATCGACAGCCAAAGGCTGATCGACCACGCCGACCGGTTGCTCAAGCTCTTCAACCTGAACGACCTCGCCGAAGCGCCGATTCGCACCTATTCTGCAGGCCAGCAGAAGAAGATTTCGCTCTGCTCTGCTCTCATCACCGATGCTCCGATTCTGCTGCTCGATGAGCCATTCTCCGGCGGCCTCGACCCGGCGGGCATTCTGGCGATGAAGTATCTGCTGCAACGGCTGGTCATCAATCAGAGGCGCACTGTCGTGATGACGACTCCTGTCCCGGAACTCGTGCAGGAGATCGCCGACCGTCTCGTCGTCGTCCGCGACGGTACGATCGTGGCCGACGGATCACTGCATGACCTGAAGCGCGAAGCCGGCACGGGATCTCTCGAAGACGTGCTGGAGCGAGTGATCTTTCCCGACACGCTGGAGAATATCGAAGCCTACTTCGAAGCCGAATCGAAGGAGAGCCGATGAGACGCATTCGGCCCATCCGTGCCGCCCGGGACTGGTTTCGCGTCACGCTGCCGCACCCGGGGTGGTCGATCACGCCGGTGCTGCTGTATGCAGTTATCGAAACGATCAATCTGTTCGCGAATCCGAGGCGCGCCCAGTTCGAGTGCCCTGGAGCTGGGATCTTTGCCGTGTACGCGGTGATCTACGGGTTCTATCGCGTGTTCTACTTTCATCCGCTGTACCGTCCCGATTACCGCCGCTGGCTGATGTCGGTTCCCTGGTCGGTCGCACATCAGCTTCCGCTCGGTCCCGTGCATCTCGTGTTGCAGGACTTTCTCGTCGTGGGAACGATGACGGGCATCGTCATGCTGCGCGTGCCGCAGATTTCTCCGATCGTCGTTCCAGTCTGCTTCTTTTTTTCGTACACGATCGGTTCGATCGTCTCATTGGGGATGCTGGAGCATTGGACGTCTGCCGCACTCATCTTCGCGCTCGGCGCGCTGGTGCGCTTCACCGAGCAGCCCTGGATGGCCGCCGCCTGGCTCGGGGCGATCTTTTTTACGACCCTCATCGGCTATCGCCAGACGATGATCGACCCCGCGACGTGGGACGACACCTGGTGGGGCAAGCAGGGCCTTTCCGACAACACGGGCCGACCAGATCAGACATTTCAGGAACGCACGCGAAACAGCGTGCTCGGCTGGCCCTGGGACTTCACATCACTCAAGCGGAACGAAACGCCGGTGCCGTTCCTCGCCGGCCTGATCGTCAGCGTGCTCATCGCCTGGTGGGTGCACGCGTTGATGTTTCACCTGCAAAGGAACGTCGGGGTGAATCTACAGCTCTACTACATCATGCTGATGCCGACGGGCATCATCGCCATCGTGCGAGTCGGCATCTACTGCTGGGGACAACTGCCGCCGATCTCGATCATCGGCCGGCTCGCCACGTTCCGCTGGTTCATCCCCGGTTACGACAAGGTGTTCATCGCCCCGGTGTGCGTTCTGATTCTGGGCTGGTACGGCCAGTATCTGCTCTCGCACTGGGGCCTTGAGCCGCAGTACGGCATCCCGCTGCTGACGTTCATGATCTTCCTGACGGCGCTCACGATGCCCCCCAGTCTCGATGAATGGAGGTTCACGGGCAATCACCGAATCGCGAACATGGTCCCCGCGCAGCCGACGGAATTCGTGCGCACGCGGTGATCCCCATCCGGGATGCTCTTACGCATCCCGGATGGTCGCGCGCGACATCCATGCGACCCTTCCGGATGCTCGAGGCATCGGGGAGAGCGAGTCTCATCGCGAATTGTGCTACAACGATCGCGTGAACTACTTCACCCACGCCCTGCCGTTTCTGGACGGCGATCCGTACTTCATCGCGGGGACAGCCGTCCCCGATTGGATGGCTGTGGCCGACCGGCCGGTGAGGGTGCGAGCCAAACTGGCCCAGCCGGTCGCCGAGTCGCATTCCGACCCTCGTGTGACTGCGGCCGCGCGAGGCGTGCTGCAGCATCTGCATGATGACGACTGGTTTCACGCGACCCGCGGATTCGCGGAAGTGACCAGCGAACTGACCCGCATGTTCCGCCAGTCGTTGGGACCGGAGCATCCCACGAACTGCGCCTTCCTGGGCCACATCGTCACCGAACTGCTGCTCGACTGGACGCTGATCGAGCGCCACCCCGGCTACCTCGCGCAGTACTACGATCTGCTGCGCAAAGTAGACGCGGCCGTCGTCCAGGACACCGTCAATCAGATCGCCCGCGGCACGACCGAGCGCCTCGCGGGCCTCATTCCGCTCTTCCTGGAGGAGCGCTTCCTCGAAGACTACGCCGACGACGCCCGGCTGTTGTGGCGACTCAACATGGTGATGCGACGGGTGAAGCAACCGGAAATGCCGGAGTCGCTGACCGAAGTTCTGGCCGCGGCACGGAATCTCGTCGCTCTAAGAGTAGGCGACTTGTTGCCCCCGGAGAGTTATTCAGTTCAGATTGCAAACAAATTGTAGAGTCAATGTCGCCCCTTTGGGGCGTTTGTAGGCAGGCTCACTCGACGAGGACCAATATCCCCTTGTCCTCCGCCCCGTCATGCGTCGTCAGCCACAGGGTTTCCGCGCTCTTGTCCCAGCCGACGACGAGTCCGGGGAACGGGTTGATGAGATGCTTGAGCCACTCGTGACAAGTCTTCTCGCCGGCCGCCACAGTGAGGCGCATATTGCGGGTGTAGCCGGATGACGCCAGCGCATCGCCATCGACCTTGATGGGCAAATTGAACTCTTCGCCGACGTCCTCAACTGCTTGTGAAAGTGGAACCTGATTCCAATTGAACGCGACCGTGGTTTCGAGAAACGCATTCATGGCGACCTCTTCGCCACCCAGGAACTCCTGCAGGAACAGCGCCACCGCGGCGTTCATGTATTCGCGGTTATCCTGCTTGGCGAACCCGTGACCTTCGTTGTCGGCATACACCGTCCAGACTGGGACGTCGTTCTGCCGCACAATCGGGGCGATCTGCTCGGCCTCCGAGAATGGCACGCGCGGATCGTTGATGCCGTGAATCACCATCAGCGGCGATGTGATGCGGTGCGCGTTGTGAAGAGGATCGATCTGATTGAACACCTCCAGCATCATCGGGTCGCGTTCGTCCCCGTACTCGGCTCGCCTCAGGTCGCGGCGGTACTCGGCCGTGTTTTCCAGGAACGTCTTGAAGCTGGCGATGCCGACGATGTCGACGCCCGCCCGCAGCCGATCGGAGAAATGGACCATCGAACCGAGCACCATGTAACCGCCGTACGAGCCCCCCATGACGGCCACGCGCGAGGCATCGAGATCGGGCTGCTCAGCGACCCAGTCGAGCAGGGCGCCGATGTCCTGGACGCTGTCTTCACGGAGCGCGGCGTTGTCGAGTTGGAGGTACGACTTGCCGTAGCCCGCCGACCCGCGAACGTTGGGGCGAATCACCGCGAAGCCCAGTTCGGTCAACAGAAATTGATCGAAGCTGGAGAAGTACGGACGGTATTGGGCTTCTGGCCCGCCGTGAATGTTGATGACGACTGGCACCGGCGCAGCTTCGCCGGCCGAGTGCGGCTTGAAGACATAGGCGGGAATCTCTCGATCATCGAAGCTGGCGAAGGTGATCCGCTCGGGCGTGACGAACCGCGATGTGTTGAGGCCTCCCACTTCGCTGAACGTCCAACGAGTGACTTCAGCGCTCGCTATGTCGATCGAGTACGCATCGGCCGGCGCATCAGGACGGGCGATCGTGCACCCCAGTTGTGTGCCATCGGGCGAGAACTCCATGCCTTCGACGATGCCCAATGGCGTGTCGATGCTGAGCCGATTCTCTCCGTCGTACAGATACAGCCGGGTTGCGCCATCTTCATTCACCGTGAACGCGACGTGGCCGGTCACTTCATCCACGATGATGCCGTCGATATCCCAGGGAATGTCCTCCGCGAGCCAGGTGTATTCGAACGTGTCGAGATCGATGGCGGCCAGTTCGAGGAACTCGCCCCGGGCATCAGTGCAAACGTAGGCGGCCTGGCCGTCTTTGGAAAACCGCACGATGCCGAAGGCCACCTTC
>JANNSB010000452.1:0-11934 GCA_031402175.1 Planctomycetaceae bacterium | reverse complement strand
CGGGCGGCGTCGATTCCTGGATTCGACGTACTCTGCCGGGGAGCATCCGCCGCCCAGGTTGCGAGAGCCGAGTCATTCGGACTCAGTGAAGCCGATTGACGGAACTCGAATTCGCCCCCGAATGCGCCGTCGATCAGGAATGTTGATTCGAGTCCGAGTTCCAACGTCGATGGTCCGGCTGATCCGTGCATCGTCTCGCTATCGCGGGCGATCAAACTGGAAAACAATCCAGGCAGCCACGCTTCACCATCCGTCGCAATGTCTGAGCCAGTCGCTTCGACTTCGAACGAGGCGGGAATCGAGGTCAGCAGTTCTTCCGCGTCTCCGTTTTCGACGACCTGACCCAGCTCGCGCAACCAGGGATCGCGCGATCGCAATGCCACGGCATCTGAGGCGCCAGCCTCCTGTTCATCAGCGCCGACGGTTGGTGAACCAGTGCGGCGAGGCTGAAAATCGAACGGGTTTCGCCATTGTTGTTGTGGCGGCTGATTGGCGGCAGGTGCGTTTTGAGACGATTCCTCAATGATCGGCACCTGTGCCTCGGAGCCCGAATTCTGCATCAGTCCCTGAGGGAATCTGCCGATCGTGACGCCGCCGTCGTGGCCGCTCTCGTGAGCCGAGACCGTGGTTGCTTCGACTTCCGCGATCGCCGCCCGTTGCGTTTGATATTCCGACAGCATCCCCTGCAGTTTTTCGCTGTTGATGCGGAACGTCTCCTGTACATGATGCGAAACATCGTCGAGCGCTTCGTCGGAGATCACTTCGACCTGTTCGTTGGCGATCAGCGCCTGTGCGACTTCGGGATGCTGCTCCCACATCGCGCTCCCCCACTCACGCACATCGGAGTAAACGCTCCGCAGCGGAGGTTGAGGACTGCGAGGCACGAGCGACACGCCGTCATCATGCCGGATGACGTGATACCGTAGCGCCACGAACATCAGCAACGAGCCAATCAGCATCCCCAGCAGGACCGGTTTGTACTTTTTCATGAGATTCGACTGTCAGTAAGATCAGATGTCGTCATTCGCATTGCGACAACGAGGCGGCGACGCCTTCGCCGACGCGACGTCGTTCACGGAGAAGACGCGACTCTCGACACTATCACTCAGCGTGAGCGACTGAGCACGAAAATGGGCGACTTCAGCGTCGAATTGTGCGGCGAGGCGTGCTGTTCGTCGAGCAACCGAAATACCGTGCAGCGTCAACGCTGCCGCTAAAGTCTCACTGATCGGCGCAGTCGAGAGTGACCCGCGGATGAGTTCGCCCGACCGACGTGTGATCGAGAATGCAAATTGCGGTTCACTGTCTGTAGCGCGATCGACGACGAACGCTTCTGATCATTGACCACTGCCTGGCGTCGCTATAATCCCCATTGATTCGGTCAATGCCACATTCCGGGACCAGGCGCGGTTGTATGGTCTAGCCCTTCTCCGAGAACTGCCAAAGCGGGACGACTCGCTGAATTGAGTTTTCATGTTTCGACAACTTACGCAGCCGGCAGTTCCGATCGATGTGCTCGTGGTCGCGCCGCATCCGGATGACGCGGAGATCAGCGTCGGCGGCACGATCCTCAGGTGTCTGTCGGCGGGGATGTCGGTCGGCGTGCTCGACCTCACCAACGGCGAACCAACGCCCAACGGCAGCATCGAACGCCGCGGCGCGGAAACCGAGCGCTCGACCGAGTTGTTGGGCCTCACCTGGCGGGCTTGCCTCAATCTGCCGAACCGCAGCCTGGAGCCGACCCTCGAATGCCGCCGGCGAGTCGCGGAAGCCTTTCGGTTGACTCGTCCGAAATTGATTCTGTGTCCCTATTGGGAGGATTCACATCCCGACCATATCGCCGCGTGCCAGTTGGTCGAGGCGGGAAGATTCTGGGCCAAGCTCAGCCGCACTGATTTTGTGGGGGAACCATTTCTACCGCCGCGAGTGCTGTATTACTTCAGCATTCATTTGCGAATTCATCCGCAGCCCGCGGTGGTGATCGATGTCTCCGATGTTCACGAACGCAAGCTGAGCGCGATCCGCTGCTTTGAGAGCCAGTTTGGCAATCGCGACGAATCGTATCCAACCGCACTGGACGACATCCGCGACCGCGCTCGATACTGGGGCTGGTCGATCGGCACGGCCTATGGAGAGCCGTTGGCGTCCCGCGAACAGTTGCGACTTGACGACCTGAGACCGTTGGTGCAGGCACGCTGATCCGGCGCCCGTGTCGACGACAGGAATCGCAGCACATTCACTCTGACCAGGACAGGCCATGGACTCCGCACATCATTGGCAAAACGTCTTCATGAACTGGCCGGTAGGGATGCCGAAGACCGGTCTGCTTGTAACGACCTGTCAGGAGCCGTTCGGGTTCCGCGATTTTCAGGTATTGGGGGGATTGCTCTATATGGAACGTGACCGACCGGACAGTTTTGGCGCCCGCAAGGTGCTGCTGAGTTTCGAAACCATCAGCGCCATCAAACTGACGGATACCCGCGATCTCGCTGCCGACGTTGAAATGGGCTTCGGGGGTTGAATTCCGAGAGAGTTCCACGATTTTGCCCGGCGGAGCCTACAGGCCGTTGACGATGCCCTCACCGTGGTTTACGTTCACCCTGTGGGAAACGACGCCGTTTCACCATCAAGGTCCGCGCAGACGTTGCAGATCGATTGATCAAACTTTCGAGGCCATTCATGTCAAAAGTGCACCGCGCTCAAGTCGTTGCCCTCGTCTTTGCTTGCCTGATTCAGTCACCGTCATGGGCCGACGACGCACCGCTCGATAATGCCGCCACGAACGACGATGCCGCGGTACAGGCGGACGACCTCAACGCGAAGATCGAGATCGTCGTCAATGGCGGGTTGCGATCCGACCGCGTCACCGAGCACGGCGTCAGCATTTCCTTGCGGAACATCACCGACGAAGAGATCGCCGGACCGATCGGCGTGACGATCAACGGCTCCGGCATCGAGGAACTGCAGCTTGTGATTCCCGAGGTCGACGGCGTCACGAAGAACTACTTCGAAGTGGTTCGCGAAACCGCGGTGCTGCAACCGAACCAGACGAGCCGGCCGGTTCGCGTCGAGTTCCGCAGCACCAACGCATTGACATTCCTCGATCGCAACAACTTCGCACTCGATGCCAAGGTCGTCCGACCCGAGGAGGTCGAGTCAGAGGAGGTCGCCGCCGCGGCGGATGCCGAGATGGTGCCGGGCAAGGACTACACCTGGGAAGAGATGTACGAGGCGTTTGCCAATCAAGACAAATGGACGCCGCTGCTGATGGAACACGAAGGCGTTGTCGGTACCGCGACCAGTGAGGATGATGCGGGCAATCTCGTGATCCGTATCTACACGTTGCGTCACGGCGTGATTCAGGAGTTGCCTGGAAACCTGGGTGGCATGGACTTGCAGCAGGAAGTGGTCGGTGGACATTTCGTCGCCGGTCCCGCGATTGGTGGCGTGATTCGACCCGGTGGCGGCGCGGCAATCAGTCTCGAGACCAGGCAGCGTCGCGATCACGGATTGGGACGTCATATCACCCTGTTGCCCGCGGTATCGACGCCTCCCGGTCAAGGGAGCGCTCCAGCAGGCGGCAGTGTCCCTTCCGGCGGCGGTTCCACCTCCCCGCCTTCGTCTCCGATGCCCGGTGGAGGGGTTCAGAGTCCGCCGATGCCCGCGCAACCAGGTCCAACTCCTCCGCCTCAATTGCCGGTTCCCGCTCCGCCCGCGCACCAGCCGAGTTCCGGCCTGCCTGGTGATCCGACGATTCGATTCGATCGGCCAGTGCCAATCGGCGTCTCGACGTTCAACATCAATGATACTTGCGCCTCGGGGACGATCGGCTGCCGTTGCATCGATTCCGCCGGCAACGTGTATGGTCTCAGCAACAATCACGTCTGGGCGGCAATGAATTCCGGAGCGGGGACAGACATTGCGGTAATCGGGGATCCGATCGTGCAACCCGGCCTGGGAGACCACATCCTCGCGTGCGAGCTGGATTTCCTGGACGTCATTGGACTTCTGGCTGATTACGAGCCCTATGATTTGTTCAGCGTCAATGTGATGGATGCTGCGATCATGTCGACCTCGCCGGCGTTCCTGCAGTCCGAGACACCTGATGATGGTTACGGCTCTCCGTCAAGTTCTGTGTTCGAGTCGCCTTACATCGGACTCGAAGTCCAGAAGTATGGTCGCACGACGATCTACACTCGCGGCCGGATCATCGGATTGAATGCCTCGGCGCTCGTTGGAGGGACCACTCAATTCGAGAACATGATCGAAATCCGCAACGACCCGTTCGATTTCGGTGGTCCGGGAGATTCTGGCTCGCTCGTCGTGACATTTCCGGATCGGCGTCCCGTGGGCTTGCTGTTCGCGGGCGGAGGCGGAACGACGCTTTGCAATCCGATCATGCCCGTTCTGGAACGGTTCAACGTGATCATTGATGACGGTTCTTTGACACCCGCGCCCGCGATCTTCCCGATTTCCGGCCGCATGGGAATCGCCACCGGTCCCGTCATTCCACCGCTGCCTGTCGTGCCCTGATCGAAACTTGGACATCAGTCACACAATGATGTCTTAGATATCTTTCGTCGTATTGACCCCGTTTCCAGGGTCATCGACGACGATTTCGCCGATACCAGTCGCGAAAGCTCTCGGCCGGCATCGGGGGCATTTCGCGCTGCTTTCCCCAGGGGTTCATTTTGCCGTAGACCAGAAACTTGGGGAGCCTGGGCATCCAGAATCGCATCATGCGCCCCGCGAGGCGATACAGCCAAGGGCGACGCAGCACCATCGATCCCAGTTTCATTCCCATTCGCTTCTTCCAGGGCAAGAGCTTTCGCGCGACGAGTTCCTTGCGCCAGGTGTAAAGCTGCAGATGGATATCGATCTTCACCGGGCACACATCGGTGCATGAACCGCACAGCGAGCAGGCGTGTGGCAGCGAGGCGTACTTCGCCGCATCCTGGGATGGCGCGAGGATCGACCCGATCGGGCCGGGCACCGTGCTTTCATAGCTGTGCCCGCCGCTGCGCCGATAGACCGGGCAAGTGTTCATGCAGGCTCCGCAGCGTATGCAGCGGAGCGACCGTTGAAACTCCTCGCTCTGCAACAAGTCGCTGCGCCCGTTGTCCACGAGCACGATGTGCAATTCGCAGTCGTTGTTACGGGGCCCATGAAAGTGTGTCGAATACGTCGTGATCGGCTGCCCCGTGGCCGATCGGGCGAGCAGCCTCAGAAATACTCCCAGATCCTTTGCTCTTGGAATGAGCTTTTCGATCCCCATGCAGGCGATGTGCAGCTTCGGGAGCGATGTTCCCAGGTCGGCATTCCCCTCGTTCGTGCAGACCACGAACCCACCCGTTTCCGCAATTGCGAAATTGACGCCCGTGATACCGGCATCAGCCTCCAGGAACTTTTCGCGCAGCGTCCGCCGGGCCGCAGCCGTGAGGTAGTCGGGATCGGTCGCCCCCTTCTCGGTGCCGATGTGCTGATGAAACAGCTCCCCGATCTCTTCCCGCTTCGTATGGATCGCGGGCATTACGATGTGGCTGGGAGGCTCGCCGCGAAGCTGCACGATCCACTCGCCGAGATCGGTATCGACGACCTCGATGCCCCGCGCTTCGAGATACGGATTGAGGTGGCACTCTTCCGTGAGCATCGACTTGCTCTTCACCACTTTCGTGACGCCGTGCTGCTCCAGCAGTGAATGGACGATGCGGTTGTGCTCCTCGGCATTCGCGGCCCAATGTACGACGGTCCCATGATTCATCGCCTGCTGTTCGAACTGCTCCAGCAGTTCAGGCAGGTGTGCCAGCGTGTGCTGCTTGATATTGGCCGCATGCTCGCGGAGTTCCTCCCATTCGGGAACCGTCGCCGCAATGCGGTCGCGCTTCGTGCGCACGAACCACAGCGCCTGGTCATGCCACTTCGCCCGCTCGCGATTGGCAATGAACTCCGCGGCCAGTGTGGCGTGTTGCATCGAGTATCTGTGTGAATTGATCGAGCCGTCAGACTGATAGAGTAGTAGAACCACCGTCCGGTGACGCTGCTATCGCCAATTGCGGCTCACCCATCCCGCTTCGGCAAGATCATATCGACCTTCCAGTAGCCTTTCAGCCGGTCGATGATCGAGAGGAACTCGTCGAGATTGATCGGCTTGCGGAGAAATCCCTCGACGTCGAGCGTCGACGGGCTGGCGGAGGCCTCGTCGGCCGCCGTCATCACCACGACTGGGATCTTCTTCAGTTCCGAATTACCGCGAATCATCTTGAGCACTTCCTGGCCGCTGATGCCGGGAAGGATCAGATCCAGCAGCACGAGGTCCGGGTGCGGGACACGGCTGTATTTCCCCCGACGGCTCAAGAACTCGATCGCCTCTTCGCCGTCGCTGAGCCAGGTCATGTGATGGGCCACGCCTCCCCGCTTGAGCGCCCCCATCGTCAGGCGGGCCTGCGGCACGCTGTCCTCCACCAGGAGGATCTCCATCGATCGGCCTACCGTATCGGGTTGCATCGCTCAGTTCGCCCGTTTGCAGCAGTTGACAGTCTCTCGTCGATTCTCATGTGTTGCTGCCGGCATCGCAATTGAAACTTCACGACTTCTTACTATCTGCAATGGAAACAGAAGGACCAATCCCTCTGTCTCGCTCGCGCTCCGTACCCTCGTCACCCGTCTGCCTCCCGTCTGCCACGGGAACCGATTAGACTTTCTACCACAGATTGACCCGCCACCTCCTTCAGGAGCCAACCATGCGATTTGCCGCCGCTTTGCTGATCGTGCTGACTGCATTTTCCACAGCCCCTGCCGATGACGCCGGCGAAGAAGGCTTCGTCCCGATCTTCAACGGTGAGAACCTCGACGGCTGGGTCGTCATGGGGAACGCCGAGGGCTTTCGGGTCGTCGACGGCGTGATTCACTCCGACGGCAACTCCGGCGCGCATTGGATGCGGACCGAGGCCGAGTACGGCGACTACACTCTCAAGCTCGAATGGAAGGTTTCCGAGAACGGCAACAGCGGCGTCTTCGTGCGGTCGGATGACGAAGGCGAACCCTGGCTCACCGGTTACGAAATCCAAATCTCGAACGAGCCTCGCGACGACGCCCACTGCACGGGGTCGCTCTACGGCTACGCCTCGGTCAACCCGCGACCGGACGAGTCGTTCGACACCTGGCACACGTTCGAAGTCCATTGCGTCGGCGGCAAGGTGACGGTGATTGCCGACGGAGTGCAGTGCGTCGAGTTCGATCAGTCCACCTCGACCGAGACCGCGGACAAGCCGCTGACGGGTTACATCGGTTTGCAGGACTCGCATTCACCCGACGGTCACTACGTCGAGTACCGCAACATTCGCATCAAGGAATTGGAGTAAGCACAATAGCCAGCAGCGCCAGCAAGGGCGTCGTGAGCGTGAACTTGAATTCACAGCCCGCGTTCATGCGAGACTTGACTCTTTCCGATTGATGAATCGCCCAGGAGACGCAATGGAGTTTGGAAATCGCCTTTCCGTGTTCGTCACAGCAGTCTGCTTCGGCGTGGGACTCACCTCGATTGCGCAGGCCGCAACGTCCAACAGCCTGATGGACATCTCCACCGATGGCACGTTGCTGGCCTGTTCGAATCGGGATTCCGGCAGCGTGACGATCGTGTCGCTGCCGTCACTGGAAGTGCTGCACGAAGTCGAGGTGGGGCATCATCCCGAAGGCGTCACGTTTCTCGGCGAATCGCATGATCTCGCGGTAGCGGTATACGGCGACGATGTCATTCGCTGCTTGAATGCCGATGCCGGCGAAGTGGTCTGGTCGCTCGACGTGTATGACGAACCGTATGGCGTCGTCTCCACCACGGACGGCTCGCGTTTGTTCGCGACGCTGGAATATCCCGGACAGGTGATTGCGATCGATCCCGCCACTCACGCGATTTCTGCCACATGGGAAGCGGGCAAACATGTACGCGGCATCTGCCTCTCGAAGGATGAATCGCAAGTCATCGTCACTGAGTACGTCACCGGCATTGCGAGATCGCTCGACTCTCAGTCGGGTTCTGTTATCCGCGAATGGGCCGGTACCGCGCAGGACAGCCTGGCGCGGCAGATCATCGCTCATCCTTCGCTCGACAAACTCTACATCCCGCATCAGCGCTCGCGGACAAGCGTCTCGCATGGCTCGGGTTCCATCTTTCCCTATGTGGCGATACTCGACACGAGGCCTGAAACCGATCCAGTCCGCAAACGAGTGCAAATGGATTCGATCAACGGCACCTATGTCGTGGCCAATCCCTGGGAAGTCGCCCTTTCACCAGAAGGTGATACCCTCTACGTCGTCTTCAGCGGGACCGATGATCTGTTTACCTGCAAAGTCCTCGATGATAATTACCGCGAACTTCGTTTCGGCCGCGTGATCGAACTCGGAGCCAATCCGCGGGCCGTGCGGGTCGCTGCCGATGGAGAGACGTTCTACGTCTACGAGGCCCTCGACTTTCGCATTTCGGCTTTTGACGCCGACTCACTACGCAAAGTGGGTGAGGTCGCTGTCTGCGAGTGTCCACTGACGGAAGAGATCCTGCTGGGCAAGCGGCTGTTCTACACAGCCCGCTCGCCAATGTCGGCCCGCAGATGGATCAGTTGCTCGAGCTGTCATCCCGACGGTGATGCCGACGGCCAGACGTGGCAACAGCCGGAAGGACTGCGACAGACTCAGCCGCTCTTCGGACTCGGCTGGACGCATCCGCTCCACTGGTCTGCCGATCGCGATGAAGTGCAGGATTTCGAGCACACGATTCGCGGCCTCCTCATGCAGGGACGAGGATTGGCGCGGGGAGACATTTCGGAATCGCTGGAGGGCTTCAACTCCGGCCTGTCGGATGAGCTGGACGCGTTGGCGGCCTACACGAATTCGCATCAGTTTTCGCTCAGCCCGCATGCGAAAGGCGGTCTCAGCGAAGCGGCAGAGCGGGGCCGAGAACTTTTCTTCGCATCATCCACCGGTTGTGCCGACTGCCACGGCGGGCCGTGTTATTCCGATTCGCGTCCTGATTGGGGCCGGATGCACGATGTCGGCACGGGGGCCAGCGACGCGAGTGAACTCATAGGGACGGAGTACGACACCCCGACGCTCCTGGGCATATACCGGTCGGCCCCGTATCTGCACACGGGCGAGGCAGTCACGCTCGAAGACGTGCTGACGACGATGAACCCCAACGACCGCCACGGTCACACGAGCCAGCTGACTTCCGACGAAGTCCAAGACCTCGCCGAATTCTTGCGATCGCTTCCCTACGAGGATCCCGTCCCCGCGGCCGAAGCGGAGAATTGGCCGCTCATCACCAGCGGTCCGCCTCCGCGCGGCGAGGGGGAATAGATGCTGAAATCGTTAGGCATCATCGTAGTTTTGCTTGCAGCGGTCTCTTCATTGACCGCGCACGCCGACGACCGTCCGCCCAACGTCGTCATCATCTATTGCGACGACTTGGGATATGCCGACCTGTCGTGCACGGGCGCCGTCGGGTACGAGACACCGCATCTTGATCAGATGGCCGACGAGGGAATGCGTTTCACCAGCTTCTATGTGGCTCAGGCGGTGTGCGGGGCGTCGCGGGCGGCTCTCCTGACCGGGTGCTATCCCAATCGTATCGGCATGCTCGGCGCGCCGAACCACACAGCCATGCATGGCATTCACGAACGCGAAGTGCTTATCCCCGAGATGTGCAGGCAGCAGGGCTTCGCCACTGCCATGTTCGGCAAATGGCATCTGGGGCATCATTCGCAGTCGCTGCCGATCCATCATGGGTTCGATGAGTACCTGGGCCTCCCCTACTCGAACGATATGTGGCCGTTCCATCCCGACCGGGCGAACACGTTTCCCGATCTGCCGATGATCTCGGGAGACGCCGTGCTCGACCCGCAGATCACTCCCGAGGAGCAGTGTTATCTGACGACGCGATACACCGAGGGTGCCGTCGATTTCATTGATCGGCATCACGAACAGCCGTTCTTCCTGTACGTCGCGCACTCGATGCCGCATGTGCCGCTGTTCGTTTCAGAGAAATTCGCCGGGGTGAGCGAACAGGGCCGCTTCGGTGATGTGATCATGGAGATCGACTGGAGCGTCGAAGAGATTCTCGCCGCGCTCGAACGGCACGGCATCGAGGACGACACGCTCGTCATCTTCACATCCGACAACGGCCCCTGGATGAACTACGGCAACCATGCCGGATCAGCCGCTCCACTGCGCGAAGGCAAGGGGACGACGTTCGAGGGAGGCGTGCGCGTGCCCTGCCTGATGCGCTGGCCGGGACACATCCCCGCCGGTACTGTGTGTCACGAAATGTGCTCGACGATCGATCTGCTCCCCACGATCGCGGGACTGATCGGGGCCGCGTTGCCCGAACATCCGATCGATGGACTCGACATTTGGCCGTTGATGTCGGGACACCCCGCTGTTCGCACGCCGCACGCGACGTTCTGTTACTACTGGGGGAACCATCTGCAGGCGATTCGCTCGGGGGATTGGAAACTGCATTTCCCGCACGAGTACCGCAGCCTCACGGGCGAGCCGGGGCGTGATGGCGCGCCCGCCGGGTACTCCAGCGCTCAGATCGAATTGTCGCTCTACAACTTGCGGCTGGAAGTTGCTGAACAACATGACCTCGCCGCCGACCATCCCGAGATCGTTGCGTCGTTGGAGGCGCTCGCCGAGGCGACCCGCGCCGAACTCGGTGACTCGGCCCGTGAGATGACGGGCAGCGGGTACCGTGAACCGGCGCGGTTTGAGCCGCCGCCAACTACGCCCTAATAGCCGCTCAATCCACGTACAGGAACTCATTCGCGTTCAGCAGCGCGCGGCAGAACGTCGTCAGATCGGTGCCTTCGAGGAATGCCTGTGCGGCAGCGAGTTCTTCCGCATCCGGCTCGCGTGCGAAGAGCAGTTGCCAGGCGCGGCGGACTTGAGCGGAAGGCTCAGCTCCCCCGTCTCTCCGCAAGCGCACAGCAAGGGCCTCGGCCATGTCGAGCGTGAACTGATGATTGAGCAGCGTCAGAGCCTGCAAAGGCGTAGTCGTCGAAGGACGGTTGGGGGCCGAGAAGGCCGGATCGGGACAGTCGAAGTCGCTCATCACATCGACCCGGGCGGCCCGGGCGTTCTGATGGTAGACCGCGCGGCGATAGGTCTCCGGCCCCACGACATCAAGCGGTACATACGTCGCGACGTTGTCCTCCAGGTACTGATACAGTCGGAACCCCGGCCCGCCGGCCGCTTCCAGATTCAGCTCGCCCGCCACAGACAGCATGCTGTCGCGAAGTTCTTCCCCCGACAGCCGGCGCGGCGGGAAACGCCACAACAATCGTGAGCCAGCATCGATCAAAGCCGCGTCGGCACGATACTCCGACGACTGCCGATAGGTCTGCGACAACAGGATCATCCTATGCAGCGGCTTGATGCGCCAGCCGCCGTCTCTTAACTGAGTCGCCAGCCAGTCGAGCAGTTCTGGATGGCTCGGCAGGTTTCCCATCTGGCCAAAGTCGCTCGGCGTGCCGACCAGTCCCGTACCGAAGTGATAGTGCCACAGCCGATTGGCCAGCACCCGCGAAGTAAGCGGATTGCCGTCGCTCACGATCCACTCGGCCAGCTTCATTCGCCGCTCGGCCTCCGCGATTTGCGGCGTGAAAGTCAGTTCGGTGCGGAGCGGTTCCAGCAGGATCAGTTCCAGGGCACTCGCATCATCCCCCGGTCGTTGCGGGTCGCCGCCCAGAAAGATCGGAAACGGTCCTGGCGCGGGCTGAAACTGGCCGATCCACCACGTCGGCAGCATGGGGACAGCGACGATCTCGCCGTTGAGTCGGGCGATCTCGGCGTCGAAGTTCGACTGTTGCGCCCGTTCCTCGACGGTGATGACGACCTCCCGCAGGCGGTGCAGCCGATGGGCCGGTGACGGCGGTTGACGATCGG
>JANNSB010000451.1:0-6003 GCA_031402175.1 Planctomycetaceae bacterium | reverse complement strand
CTCTTGATTCGCACCTCAGGCGAAATGCGCCTGAGCAATTTTCTCCTGTGGCAGATCAGCTACGCGGAACTGGTCGTCACTCAGACCCACTGGCCCGACTTCGACGTGAACGAACTGCACGGCGCGCTCAAGGAGTACGCCCGGCGCGATCGCCGGTTCGGCGGGTTGAAAGAGTAGCGGGGTCTGTCCCCAGACGCCTGGTGCGTGAAAGATCGCGATCAATCCACGGAAAATCGGTCCCGCGGAGAACGGGATTGTGCATCTGAAGCTGCATCCCGCCAGCAGCGCCCTCATTTCCTCGGCGTCGATCGTCACGGTCTCCGCGTCTGGGGACAGACGCGGCTACGTTGCGGGGTCTGTCCCCAGACGCCTGGTGCGTGAAAGATCGCTCTCAATCTGCGGAGATCGGTCCCGCGGAAAGCGACTTTGCGCCATCAAATCGGAAAGGCCAGCATCCTGTTCCTCGGGAAGCGGATCCCGCCGTCATTCCTTCAGCGTCAGTCATCACGCCCTCCGCGTCTGAGGACAGACGCGGCTACTTCAGATCCACGCACTTGAGCGTCGTTTCATCACGCACGTAAAGCAGGCCGTTCGCGAGCGCGGGCAAGGCACGTGCGGTGCCGGTGAGCACTTCGGTATTCGCGACGACTTCGGCTCCTTCACGCGAGACGTTGGCCAAGTGCAGTCGGCCGTCGGTTCCGAGAATGATCAACTTGCCGTCGGCCCAGATCAGCGTGCCGTAGCCAAAGCCCTCTTCCTGCCACAGCAACTGTTGCGCAGCGGGATCGATGCACACCAGCGACGTCGGTCCGCCGTCCTGACGGCCATCCATGCCGTACAACAGTCCGTCTACTTCGATCGGCGTCGTGTACTGACTCGACAGAATGTCCGATGCCCATTCCGACTTGAATGCCGTCTCTCCGATGGTGCCGTACACCGCGCCGATGCCGTAGCTGGCGGTGAGGAACAGATGATCCCCGATGACGACCGGCGTCGCGCCATTGACCGTCGGCCCCCGTCCCCCAAACGGGAACTCGAACCGCACCCCGCCCGTTTCGGGATCGAGTGACACGCAGTTGAGCCTGGTCACCGCCAGCAGATGCCGCGTGTCGCCAATAGTCACCGCCTGGGGGGCCGAATAGCTCGCGTGGTCGTCGATGCAGCGCCAGGCTTCAACTCCGGTCTCCAGATCGAACGCGACGATGCCGGCGGTCGAGCGAAAGCCGCCGACGTTCACGATCACTTTGTTGCCTTCGACAATCGGGCTGCTGCCGGCTCCGAAGTAGCCCTCTTGAGCGCCGTACTCCTCATGAGTGGCGTGTTGCCAATGCAGGTCGCCGGTGGCGAGGTTCCAGCAACTGAGCATTCCCTCGGCCCCGAACGTAACGACGCGGTCTCCAACGATCGTGGGCACGCACAGCGGCCCATCTTCGCCGCCGACCTGCGGATTGAAGGTTGTCGGATACCCCTGCTGCCAGACGTCATCGCCGGTCGCGGCATCGAGCACGGCGACGAACTCGGTATCCCGCAGCCGATGGAAGAGCACCAGTTTGCCTTCCGCGACAGCCACACCCGCGTAGCCGCTGCCGACTTCGCGCTCCCACGCGACGGGCGGACCATCGGCTGGCCAGGCGTCGGCGAGGTCTTCGTCTTGAGCGATGCCGTTGCGATCCGGCCCCAGGATCTGCGGCCAATCGCCTGCGTGTGCTAAGTGCCAATGACCAAGTGCCAAGGACCAAACAAGTGACAAGTGCCAAGGACGAAGTTCACTCATGCAGCAGTCTCTCTACTTGAAACTTATCGCTTGATACTGGTTTGGCACTTACCGAGAAGTCGGTCAGTACTTGTCCTTGAACGCATCCAGAGGCGGCGCCCCCATCACATGGTAGCCGCTGTCGACGTGCAGGATCTCGCCGGTGACGCCCGAGGAGAGCGAACTCAGCAGGAACATGCCCGACTTGCCGACTTCCATTTCGGTGATGTTTCGCCGGAGCGGCGACAGTGTTTCGTAGAGGGCCAGCATCTGCTTGAAGTCACCGACGCCGCTGGCTGAGATCGTGCGCACGGGCCCCGCGCTCAGTGCGTTGACGCGAATTCCCTTGGGGCCGAGTTCGCTGGCCAGATAGCCCATCGCGCTTTCGAGCGTCGCCTTGCACAGCCCCATCAAATTGTAGCCGGGCACGACCCGTTCGCCGCCGAGATACGTGAGCGTCAGTATGCTGCCGCCCGGATTCATGATCGCCTGCGCCCGACCCGCCATCGCTACCAGGCTGTACGCGCTGATGTCCATCGCCAATTGGAACCCTGCCCGGCTGACGTTATAGACCGGCCCCGACAGTTCGTTCGGCGGCGCGAAGGCCACGCTGTGCAACAGGAAGTCAATGGTGCCAAGCGTTTCTTTGATCTTGGCGAAGACAGCGTCGAGATGGGCGTCACTCGTCACATCGCACGGCTCCAGAAAGGCCGGCGGGAACGACTCGACGAGCATTTCGACCTTCTTGCGGTTCTTGGGCCGCTCGAGATCCTTGTCGGGCAGATGAGTGAAGCCGAACTGCGCCCCTTCGGCCTTGAGTTCCTGAGTGATGGCCCAGGCGATCGAACGGTCGTTGGCGATGCCGAACACGACCCCTTTCTTTCCGTCGAACAGACCCATGGCGGTTGGATTTCCTTGTGAGAGTTGAGTGAACCATCCAGGATACTGAGAGCATCCGGGATGGTGGATGCGTTTAGGAGTGATGCGATCAAAGGTGACACAGACATTCCTGCCTGTGGTTTGGAAGTAGGGACACAGACATTCCTGTCTGTGCGATCCGGGGAACGGCGTTCCAAGTCACCAGATATCACGGCCAAAGTACCATTTCCGCGAAAACGCGTCCATGTGATTGTCCGTAGCGGCGTCTGTCCCCAGACGCCGGGCAACGCGAGAACGCGTTATCTGGTTTCAGGGTCGCAACAGAGACATTCCGCAGGAACACTTGGACAATGTTTGGTCGCCAAACTCACGGCATCGGCGTCTCGGAGAGCCGCCGCTACGAAGTGCCGGCATTGCCGAAACGTGGTCGCTGCGCAATGATTGGAGGTTGATGACCGATTGACAGCCCGGCGACCGCCACCACCAAACCATGAACCTGCAGCACTTTCGACTGACGACCATTCTCCTGGCACTCGTGTGCTTCGTGATGCCGTGGTTTCAAATCCGCTGCAATGGTCCCGACGGCAGCGAATTGAAGATCGAACAGTCCGGCTTGCAGGCGGCCTACGGCGGCGTGAGCAAATACGCCAACGGTCGACTCGTCGAAGGGGGCATGAAGGTTCCACAGGAACCAGATCACGAACCGGCCTGGTTGCTGACCGTGCACGCAGCCGCCCTCGTGCTGGCCTTGTTGGCGTCTCAGTGGATGAAACGGGGCAACCCCCGCTGGCTGGCGGTCACGTTGCTGAGCGGAGTCGCAGCCGGCGTGCTCATTGCTCAGATCGTGAACGGCTTTCCCATGCTCAAGGACGCTCCGAAAGACAAGATCGAGTACACCCCGTGGTACTGGATTGCGATTGCCTCGTCGATCGCCGCGCCAATTGTCTCGCTGTGCGAGCGGGTGCAACTGCGCCAAGTCAGTCCGCCCCTGGATGAGCCGACGGTGGAAAGGCCGGCGTGGGGTGAGTAGAAGTGATGACTTGACCGCAGTGCATCACACCTCAGACGCCTTCGTGCCTGCTCCACCGCGCAGGGTGAAAGTGCTGTTGCTCATCCCGACACTCGACCGCTCGGGGGCCGAGAAGCAACTGGCGCTATTGGCGACTCGTTTGCCGCGAGATCAGTTTGATGTGCACGTCGTCTGCCTCACTCGCGGCGGCCCGTATGCCGACATGATCCGCGAGGCGGGGGTGCAGGTGACGGTGCTTGGCAAGCGGGTCAAAGGAGACCCGCGCGCGCTGTGGAAGCTCAAGAGCTTTGTTAAGGAGCAGCAGCCGGACATTCTGCACTGCTGGCTGTTCGCCGCCAATGCGTATGGCCGCCTGGCGCTGCCGAAGCCGCGCCCGAAGGTGGTCGTCTCCGAACGCTGCGTCGACTCGTGGAAGTCGCGCTGGCAACTGTGGCTCGACCGCAGACTCATCGCGCGGACTGATGCGATCGTCGCGAACTCCCAGAGTGTGGCCGACTTCTACGAGCAGCAGGGAGTGCCGCAGGATCTGATTCACGTCATTCCCAATGGCATCACTGCGCCGTCAGTCGCACCGCTGGATCGACAGCAGTTTCTGAATGAGCGGCAGCTCCCATCCGATGCGAAACTCATCGCCTGCATCGGTCGGCTGGCAAAGCAGAAGTGCGTGGGGGATCTATTGTGGGGGATTCAGGTGTTGCGGCAGGCCGACCCGCGGGCGCATCTGCTGGTAATCGGCGAGGGGCCGGAACGGGATGCTCTCATCGAGCGATCACGACAGCTCGAATGCTCGGGACATGTGCGGTTTCTCGGTCATCGCGAGGACGCCGACCGCATTCTGCCGTTGGTTGACATCTACTGGCTGGCGAGTTCTTTCGAGGGGATGTCGAACAGTCTGATGGAGGCGATGTTGGCCGGCGTCCCGGTGATCGCCAGCGACATCCCGCCGAACCGCGAACTCATCCATCACGGGGAGCATGGGTATCTGGTCAACCTGCACGACGGCGTGGGCTTCGCGCAGTTTTCGGTCAAGCTGCTGGAGGATGCGGCTCTTTCGCAGAAATTATCGACTGCCGCTCGACAACGCATGCTTGACGAGTTCAGCATCGAACGGATGGTCGAGCGGCATGTCGAACTCTATCGACGGCTCGTTGCGGTCAATTCGTAGAGCAAGAAATCATGTCGAGCGCAGCGCCTCAATCGCCTGTTTCCGCTGCTGCCGCAGGCGCTGGTCTTCGCTGATGCGCTGCTCGAGCTTGCGGCAGGCGTGCAGCACGGTGCTGTGGTTGCGATTGCCGAAATGCTTGCCGATCTCGACGAGCTTGAGATCAGTGAGTTCGCGAGCAATGTGCATTGCCAGTTGCCGCGGTACGACGAGCGATTGCAGGCGCCGCGAAGAGTTCAGCATTTCCGGCTGTACCTCGAAGATGCCGGCCACGACCGCGGCGATGCGTTCGATCGAGACCGGCTGCGCGGCATGCGCCCGCTGGACGATGACTTCGGCCGCCCGCGCACGGTCCTTCGCGGATTTCAGTTCCAGGCTGTTCTGCCACAGTTCTTGCGCGGACGCCGGCACTTCCGCAGCGATCCAGCGGAGCGTCGACACATCCACAGGCACCTGATTGACCGAACAAAAGTGCTCCAGCAACTTCGATCGGCTCGACACGCTCAGAGGCTCGATCGTGGCCTGCACTCCGGCCTGCAGGCGGTTCGTCAGACGGCGCGAAAGGGCCTTCGTCCGCAGCGTGGCCTCATCCGCCGTGAAGACCAGGCGGGCGTTGCGCTTGAGAAGTTGATCGATGACGACACAGAGCAGTCGTTGCGCATCCTGAGACTTCGCGAAGACGCTCACGTCGTCGCAGACGAGGGCCTTGATCTCTCCGGCTCCCCTCTGCGATGACTTTGCGGCCCCGCGCCGCGTTTCGACCGCCAGGGCTTCGTGCAGCTTGCCCGCATAG
This sequence comes from Planctomycetaceae bacterium, assembly GCA_031402175.1. GTDB lineage: Bacteria > Planctomycetota > Planctomycetia > Planctomycetales > Planctomycetaceae > JANNSB01. The sequence goes on along the minus strand of JANNSB010000451.1, from coordinate 386 downwards.
TTGAGCCGTTTGAGATCTTCCAGCAGTCTCTCTCCCGTCGTAAGGCAGACGACTTCTGCTCCCAGCTTATCTGCCAGCGTGCGCGCGGCTTGTCTCGCGAGATGCGACTTTCCGGAACCGTTTCCGCCGCGCACGAAAACCAGGTTTGAGCCGGGGCCGTGATTCGAGTTCTGCCGGGTCGCGCTCGAATAGGCGATCTGATTCTCCCGCAGCACCACGAACGCGTGGCTCTCGCGTGCGGAGACGTTGAGCGAACGCAGGCGTCGCGGGGTGGTCATGCGTTCTCCTTGGAAGCCACGTATAGTCGCCGTTGGCGCCGCGAAAACCGCGGCGGACCCGGAATAGGCGCCCCGTCCGAACCAGATAAAAAAAAAACCCCCACCGCC